>NZ_AP038333.1:3218382-3540220 GCF_047159385.1 Alteromonas sp. D210916BOD_24 | reverse complement strand
CTTTTTTATAATAGCCTGTGGCTGGGTATTATTGCTACCTGTTATTGTTAATCAGTTCGAACACCAGCTCTTTTTAACTTCCTATAAAGCGTGCGGGTACTCACGCCTAGCGCCTCTGCCAGTTGGTTTATATCGCCGTCAAAATCAGTAAATAGTGTGTTTAGGTACTTACTTTCCAAATCTTCTAATGTCATGACAGTATCAATCAGGGTAGAAAACTCGTTGTGGGGCTTATCTGTTAGCTGGTCATCTAGATATGGTAAGTCTGATTCATAGATAGTGGTTTCATCGGCCAGCAACACAGCTTGTTCAACGATATTTCGCAGTTCTCGAATGTTGCCTGGAAAAGCATAGTTAGTGAGTTTCTCTAATGCCCGTTTATGAAATCGCTTTTTTTCCTCTGATTGAGATAAAAAGTGCGTTGCTATTAGTGGAATATCAGACTTTCTCTCTCTTAAAGCAGGCAGTTTTATTGGAAAACCGGCAATGCGGTAGTACAGATCTCGCCTAAATTCGCCTTTTACTACCATGTCTTTTAGGTTTTTATGTGACGCGCAGACTAAACGAAAATTAGCTTTTTTAGTAACCACACTTCCCACTGGTCGATACGTCTGGGTTTCGAATAATCTTAATAGTTTTACTTGCATGGGAAGCGGAATATCGCCTACTTCATCAAAGAATAAAGTACCACCTTCGGCAGCCTCAACCAGGCCTTTTTTATTCGTTGAAGCACCGGTAAATGCCCCTTTTTCGTAACCGAACAATTCGCTTTCAAGGAGTGTGTCAGAAAGTCCTGTGCACTCAATGACAACAAATGGTTTATGCGCGCGACGACTGCTTGAATGGAGCGCGTGAGAAACTAGTTCTTTACCTGTACCTGTATCACCTTGTAATAGTACCGAAATTTCTGAATTGGCGGCGCGGTTTATCTTATTTAGCATTGTTTTAAATGCATCCGATTCGCCAATCATTTTTCCTGCTGAAGGTCGGTGAGAAGCAAATGACAATTTGTCGAGTATTTCTAAATAGCCTAATAACTCACCATTGCTGTCATAGATTGGGCGCATCAAAATATCGCAGTAACTATGGCCTGTGCTTGTAGTATGAATGTGCACTACGCTGGAGGCTCTACCCGTTTTCTTAATTTCTTGTATGGGACAGTTTTCGCCGCATTGATCGCAGGGCTTAGTGTTTCGATGGGACACCTGATAGCAGGTGCTGTAGCCAAGTTTTATGTCGACTGGATAGCTGTCTTTGTAGAGAGTGTTAACGGCCTCAATAACGTAGCTTTGGTTGATAAAGATAGCGGGTTTGTCTATCGCATCTATCATTGCTTGTACAATCGATATATTCATTAAATATTAGGTTAATCTAATTTTATTTTGACAATCTATCATACTGGCACAAAGCTTGTTCACTGTTTGAGACAAATGGCAATAGTTCAATATAAAGTGGCCCGTTTTGAGGAGGTTTTTTCAATGAAAAAAGAAGTGATCATAGTGACGTTGAATTTGGCAATGTTTAGCGCTCACCTTACTGCCGAAACCCAAATGGATTTTTACAATATTGATGCGAGTGAAGTACAAATTAAAGTCAAAGAAGCGCGATCACACGCTAAAGCACTTGGTAGTGCGCTTAAATCAAGGTTACAGCAAGCAATACAAACCGGCGGTTTAGAAGCAGGGGTTAAAGAATGCCAACTTGCAGCTGAGCCTATTGCAAACCAATTGAGTCAAAACGGGTGGCAGGTTGGACGCACCGCTTTAAAAGTAAGAAATTCTAATAACGCACCAGATAAATGGGAAAGTGAGCAGCTAGCGTTGTTTTCAAATTTACTTACTAAGGCTAATGCAGACAATTCAATGGTAAATAAGCCTCTAGAATCTTATCAATATAATAGTGACAGCGGCGAATTTCGCTACATGATGGCAATTGAACAAGGTCAGATTTGTATGGCTTGTCACGGTGAGCAGATTACCCCATCGGTCAAACAAACTATTTTACAATATTATCCCGACGACCAAGCAACAGGGTTTAAATTAGGTGAATTACGAGGTGCTTTTACACTTTCCTATAAACCGTAAACTCTCATCCTCCTCCGCGCCTTTCGTTTCTCTCTTGGACTTAGCGTGTGCGTCATTTTTGTCATTCAAGTGACAGAAATGGCGCAATATTCATATTTGATTATTGCGATGGATCAATAAGGGAAACCGTCGGCCATGGAATACTTAGTCCGCACAGTACGAAAATATAGCTGCTTATCAATAAGTACTCCTCGCGAGACTAGATAGTGATGAATGGCATAGACCGTGCTCATGCCTTGTTGAATGTTCATATGATATTCACTGAATTTTATACATTTTTTACTGCCAGCGCGTAATGCGCACAATTTAAGACAAGGGAGATAACCCATGAGCGATACGTTAATAGAACTATCGCGGTGGCAATTTGCACTCACTGCAATGTTCCACTTTATATTTGTTCCCCTCACGTTGGGATTGAGTTTCCTACTGGCCATTATGGAGTCCGTGTATGTAATGACGGGTAAGGAAATTTACAAGCAAATGACTCAATTTTGGGGGAAATTGTTTGGTATAAACTTCGCCATTGGTGTGGCGACTGGCTTAACCATGGAATTTCAGTTTGGTATGAACTGGTCCTATTACTCACACTATGTTGGCGATATTTTTGGTGCACCGCTGGCAATTGAAGGGTTAATGGCATTCTTCCTTGAATCAACCTTTGTGGGGTTGTTCTTCTTTGGTTGGGACAAGATGTCCAAAGTAAAACACCTTATGGCTACCTGGCTGGTAGCCATTGGTTCAAATTTCTCCGCACTTTGGATCTTAATTGCCAATGGATGGATGCAATATCCTGTCGGTGCTGAGTTTAATTTCGAAGCTATGCGTATGGAAATGACCAGCTTCGCTGAGGTAATTTTTAATCCGGTCGCCCAGGTTAAATTCGTACACACAGTCTCAGCAGGTTATGTTACTGGCGCGATGTTTGTGCTGGCGATATCCAGTTACTACTTGCTTAAACATAAACACATCGCTTTTGCACGCCGCTCATTTGCTATCGCTGCCAGTTTTGGCCTGGCATCAACCCTTTCAGTGATTGTCTTAGGCGACGAAAGTGGTTATGAGTTAGGGGATGTACAAAAAGTAAAATTAGCCGCGGTTGAAGCTGAATATAATACCCATCCTGCCCCTGCGCCGTTTACTGTTTTTGGTATTCCTAACGACGAAAAGCAAGAAACCGAGTATGCACTTCAAATACCTTGGGCCATGGGCATTATTGCCACCCGTTCATTCACCGAAGAGGTGAAAGGAATAAAACAACTTAAAGAAGAGAACCGTTTGCGGATTGTAGAAGGTATTAAGGCGTATGAAGTGCTGGATAGCGTTCGCGATGGTACCGCTACGTCTGCAGAGCGTGATGCTTTTGAAGCGAACAAGGACAACTTGGGTTATGCCATGCTACTAGAGCCATTTACCGACGATGTCGCTAATCCCTCTGATGCCGCTATTCAACAGGCGGTGGACTATAGTATTCCCGCAGTGGCGCCTTTGTTCTGGAGTTTCCGTTTGATGGTAGCAGCAGGGTTTATTATGTTGGCGTTATTTATTTGCGCCTTTTACTACAGTACACAGCACAAAATCACCAAACCGCGCTGGTTACTCAAAGCCGCATTGTATGGCCTACCTCTACCTTGGATTGCCTGCGAAGCAGGGTGGTTTGTGGCTGAATACGGTCGCCAACCCTGGTCTATCGCAGAAGTACTGCCTGTTCATACATCAGTTTCTAACCTCGCCGTAAGCGATGTGGTTATCACTCTGGTTGCTTACAGCGCTTTTTATACGGTGATGTTTATTATCGGTTTTTATCTGATGAAGAAGTTTGCGAAGAAAGGGCCGGTTCCCCCAGTAGACCAGCAGTCGACTAGTGAATTGGATCTTATTGACTTAGACCATCAAGGAGTAAAAGCATGATCGATTATGAATTGCTACGCGTTATTTGGTGGTGTTTGATTGGTGTTTTGCTGATTGGATTTGCGGTGACCGATGGCTTTGATTTAGGTGTAGGGGCGTTACTTACGCTAATTGGTAAAACCGACCAAGAGCGCCGGGTAATGATCAATACAGTAGGTCCCCATTGGGATGGAAACCAAGTGTGGTTTATTACCGCAGGTGGTGCCATTTTTGCCGCGTGGCCGATGATCTATGCCACAGCGTTTTCTGGCTTTTACTTAGCGTTAGCGCTAACCCTTATAGCACTTTGGATGCGTCCAATTGGTTTTGACTACCGCAGTAAATTACCTAATCCTCAATGGCGTAAGGCCTGGGACTGGGCGCTTTTTGCGGGCGGTATCATCCCTGCGCTTATCTTTGGGGTGGCATTTGGCAACTTGCTACTGGGTGTCCCTTTTGAGTTAGACAGCACTCTTAAATCTACCTATACCGGCTCTTTCTTTGGTTTGCTTACGCCGTTTGCCTTGGTTGCTGGTTTGTTGTCGGTAGCCATGCTGCTGAACCATGGTGCGACGTGGCTTCAAATGAAAACAGATGGCTTTATCGAAGCGCGTGCTCGTGCTGTATCAGTGGTACTTAGTTTAGTGGGTGTAACACTGTTTGTGGTAGCAGGTGTTTGGGTGGCATTTGGTTTAGACGGATTTGTGGTCACCTCTGCGGTTGATACGCTAGCAACTTCCAACCCCCTGAAAAAAGAGGTGGTGATAGAAGCGGGCGCTTGGATGAAAAACTACAATACGTATCCGCTTATGATTATTGCGCCGGTCTTAGGGATAGTCGCAGGTCTATCTTGTGCGTTCTTCTCTAAAAAAGGCAATGCAGGTATGGCCTTTGTATCAAGTGCGCTGTTTATGGCAGGCGTGATTTTAACTGCGGGATTCTCAATGTTCCCATTTTTAATGCCAAGTATCACAATGCCAGAAGCAAGCCTAACCGTATGGGATGCCACATCTAGCCACATGACATTGAATGTGATGTTTATTGTGGCATGTGTGTTTGTGCCTATTGTGCTTAGTTATACCGCTTATAGTTTTTACGTAATGCGCGGTCGTATAAAGAATGATGATTTAGATCAGTCTCACACCATTTATTAAGGAGAAAGCAATGTGGTATTTCACGTGGATATTAGGCGTACTGTTAGCATGTTCCTTTGGCATCATTAATGCGATGTGGTTAGAGTCGACGGAAAACATGGATCGACCGGAAGACGCTGACTGATTGCGAAAAGGAGAGGAGTTCGACCACTTTCAAACACGCCGTGAATATATCCATATAGGCTCTGCAGCAGCGTCCATGCTGCTGAAGGTTTGAAAGTGGCCGAATTCCTCACCATCAATCAAGCTGGGAGTGAGAGGGAAGCAGCGGCATCCGTGCCGCTGAGGGTTCTAGTGACCAGTGCTCACCCTCGGCGCTGATGCGTCACTTTGAAAGAGGTGGAATTCCTCACCATCAATCAAGCTGGGAGTGAGAGGGAAGCCGCGGCATCCGTGCCGCTGAGGGTTCTAGTGACCAGTGCTCACCCTCGGCGCTGATGCATCTCTTTGAAGGAGTTGGAATTCCTCACCATCAATCAAGCTGGGAGTGAGAGGGAAGCAGCGGCATCCGTGCCGCTGAGGATTCTAGTGACCAGTGCTCACCCTCGGTGCTGATGCGTCACTTTGAAAGAGGTGGAATTCCTCACCATTAATCAAGCTGAGAGTGAGAGGGAAGCAGCGACGTTTTAGGCGCGTTAAAAATACGAATATGAGATAACAGTGAGTAAAGAAAAGATTCCCAACAGACAAACACTTAGCCATTGGTGCAAGGACATAGATGGCGCGCATTCGCTTGGCTTGCGTACGTCACAGACGTTCCTTGTGCTGACTAAGTGTTTGTCGCTTTTTTCTTTAATCATTGGCTTTTACTATTTTTCTGCTATTGCACATGCGTGGGTAGTAGATGTTAAACCCACCAATTCTGAAGATATCGCCGGTTTAACCCTGTGTCTTAGCTTAAGTTGGGTGTTTCAGGGGGTATTTAATCAGCTAGCTATCCAGTCAAAGGGGGCGGTACTCACCAAACTTGAGCATGGATTACTTCAGGTACTTGCGTTGCGTCAGCATGCTCTTGTACGCCAACATTCAGTATTTTACTGGCAAACACTGTGGCAAAACCACATTCAAGCTTTGACCGACTGGGCATTGGAATATCGCGTACAACAAACAGTAGCAGCAGTTATTCCGCTCATTGTGCTTACTGTTATTTTTTACGTAAACCCTGTGATTGGATTGGGCTTACTGATCACGCTGCCCGTTGTTCCCCTTTTTATGATACTTGTAGGCAAGGGCGCCGCCACATTGCACAAAAAGCATTTTGTGGCTCTTGAACGTCTTGGAAGTTTATTTACCGATAGGCTAAATGCACTCGCGATGTTAGCGACGTATAACGCCCATGATAAGCAGGCGGCCCTGTTGAGTGACGCCAGTGAAAACTTAAACCAACGCACAATGAAAGTCGTTAGCGTGGCATTTTTGTCAAATAGTGTATTGGACTTTTTTGCTACCTTGGCGGTGGCTTTGGTGGCGGTATTCATTGGGTTTACGCTACTGGGTGAAATTAACATTGGGCCTGAAATTACGTTGCAGCAGGGGCTGTGGATTTTGCTCACCGTACCTTTACTGCTCAGTGAAATGAAAAAGTTAGGTCAGGTATACCATCAAAAAGCGCAAGCCGAAGCTGCCCATGAACACTTGGCGCCGGTACTCAATTTCATGCCCAATCAAGCTTTGGGGGCGTTAGCAAACAGCCCATCTGATTTTAATGGGATGGATGCGACAGCATTTAACGTGTATGAATGCGTTGGTGACGTCAACTCTGCACAGCGAGACGTTGCGCCTCCACTAAATGCCATTACACCTTTACTTCACGCCCATTCACTGACTATTGAAAAAGGTGGTCACATTTTGCTCAGTGGAAAATCGGGTGCAGGAAAAACACTTTTATTGGAAGCGTTGGCAGGGCAACGACCAGCATCGCACTCACTCAATAGTCGCGTCATGTGGCTTACTCAACACCCCGTCATTACCGCTGGCAGCGTGCGAGAAAACCTATGTTTGAATGATCATTTTGATGACAGCGTACTAAAGCATATATTGGCGACAGTAGAGCTGGGTCAATGGCTGTCATCGTTGCCCTACGGCTTGGATACAGCAATGACTGACTATCCGCTATTATCAGGTGGAGAAGCACAGCGGCTGTCACTGGCTCGGGTATTGTTACGAGACGAAAGTGTGTGGTTATTGGATGAACCCACTGCCCATCTACCGGATGAACAGCATCAACGATTAGCGTCACTCATCTATCGGTTAGGGAAAGGGAAAACACTTGTTTGGGCTTCTCATAAAGCGCTTCCTGCAGATTGGTTTAATCGCTTTTGGCACGTTGAGAACGGTGCGGTAAATACAGGAGTATCAACCCATGAAGGCAACTAAACCCGCCTATCTCACGTTGCTATTAACCGTAATACACGGTGTGGCAGGACTGAGTATTTTGGTTATTTCTTCTTGGTTTATCGCTATCAGTGCTATTGCGCCTGTAGGGTTTAATTATGTGATCCCAGCGGTGGTGATCCGCGCTTTGGCTTTGCTGCGCATAGCGTCGGGTTATGCCAGTATGTGGGTGGGGCATAACGACTTACTCAACCGCATTGCCATTAAGCGCTTACAGGTGTTCGAGCAATTTAAAAACAGTCAAATCAATGACAAAGCGATGACGACAGAGGCTTTGACTGAATATACGCAAGACATCGCCAGCAAATGGATTGCATGGATAGCACCGTTATCCAGCGTGACTTTTATTTTTACCTTAGTCTGTATTGCCGCTCTTTGGATGGCGCTGCCGGGGGCTGGCTATCTGTGTATCTTGTTTGTGGTGTGGTTGATGGTACTGACTACCCAAGCATTAAATGCACTTAAAACCGCCAACTTACACACTAAAGCGACAAAGGATTTTCGCCAGCAATCCGCTGAATTTTTTAATACGAGTGCAATATGGCACTTACAAAAACACATTGTTGGTGACAAAAAAGTCACGCGTAACATGGTTGCACCGATACAAGCGCGTGGAATGGTTACTGCTCATAATGTGTGGCAGCATCAATTAACACAGAAAAAGCATGCCCTACGTGCAAGTTGGTACTTTCAGGGCATGGCATTTTTGGTGGTGATATTAGTTATGTTTGCAAAAGCACCATTGTTATATGCATTCGCTTTTGCTCCTATCGCAATCGTAGTCCCCATGGTGATATTAGCTGCCCCTGACTGGGCTTCATCTGCTTTTCACAGTGTGGCTAAGTTTGCCCAGTACACACAAAGCGAGAAGATGTTAAACGCGCTTGACGTGACCGCTATAAAACAAATTCGCGACTTCCATGTTCAACACTCGCTGAATCTAACAAACTTTTCAGTGTTATCCCGTGGTGTGGGCCCTCTGACTACGGCTTTACCAGCAGCTGGTATTGTAACAATAGGCGGGGCGTCGGGCTGTGGTAAATCGTCACTGCTGCAAGGCATAGCGGGGCTGTTACCCACCCAGGGCAATCGCACTGTTGATGGGTTAAACGTACCACCAGGACTGATATCAAATTGGCTGTATGTTGAGCAACTCCCTATCGTGCTATCCGGCAGTGTTCAGCAAAATCTCGATCCTGCTGGGCACGGATTAACACCGCAAGAAATGGCAGCGCTGTTATCTCAGTTGGGGTTAGAGGAATTGATAGGACTCTCGGCCTGGGTAGGAAAAGCTGGGAGGCCTTTGTCCGGCGGAGAACAAAAACGCCTGGCACTGGCTCGAGCCATATTGGCAAAGCCAAGTGTGTTATTAGTTGACGAGCCTTTCGAAGGACTTGATGCCATAACGCAAAACCGCGTTTGCAACCTGCTAAACCAGATTGCGACACAATGCTTGGTGATCGTGGCTTCTCATGTTGCACCTTCTGCGCTTAAGGTGCAAAAACAGATTGTTCTTGGCGAGAAGCCCACGCGGTTAATGAACCGGGGACAACGCGCTACTTAGTAGCAAATCGCTCAAAACCCTCGGTAATTTGTTCAAGGGTTCTGCCCTTGGTTTCGGGGAAGAATTTAGCAACTAAGATCAAGCTGACTATTGCAAATCCGCCATAAATAGCAAAGGTCAGGGCTGCTCCAAAATTGGCCAGTTCCCATGGAAACACGAACTGCACCAAAAAGCTGGTTAAGGAATTGATGACACCCACCAATGAAATAGCCAGCGCACGAGTTTGATTGGGAAAGATCTCAGCAAGCATAGCCCACATAACTGGCCCCAGAGACACGGCAAAAGACGCCACAAACGCGATGATGCCAAATAAAACGAGGGGCGCATTCATACTGATGCTGCTACTGAGAAGCAGAGGCTGATAGGTATCGTACTGGTCATCTTCGAGTGCATTTTGCAGCGCACGCTTAAACGACACATCGGAAGTAAATACCTTGTTTTCAAATGCCGAAAGCTGAGTCGCCACTAGCGGATTTTGTTGATTAATTTTTGCAATGGCAGATGAGGGTAATTGATAGGTGGCTTGTTTAAACCCGTAAGCGCAAATGCTCATACTGATGATGACCCCTACTAAGCCGACAACCAATAGCGGCTTTCTTCCCCACTTATCAATAGTGAACATGGCGACAATAGTAAATACCACATTGACGATGCCTATTAACACCGCCTGCATAAACGCCGCGTTAGTGCCAACACCGCTTTGTTCAAATATGGTGGGAGCGTAAAAGAAAATAACATTAATACCAGTGACTTGTTGTGCAATGGCAATGATGACGCCTATAACAAGGGGAAAGCGCATGGCTTTGGCCGTTAGAAAACCTAACCGCTCTTTGAGGGGCCAGCTTTTCTCGCTCAAAGACGTGGTGATCTCCTTCACTAACTGTTGTGCCTGAGACTCGTTAAACAGTTGTTCAATCACTGCTTGTGCTTCTTGCCTGTGGCCTTTTAGCATAAGCCACCTCGGACTGCGCGGTACCGTGAATAACAGCCCAAACCAAGCGATTGCTGGTAGCAGTTCCAGACCCAACATATAGCGCCATGTGTGGCTATCGAGACCTAGCTGAGCGACCCACGCGGCATCGCTGGCACTTAATTGAAGCAAGTAGTAATTGGTAAAGTAGGACAGTGCGAGACCCACTACAATGTTGAGCTGATTGACTGAAACCATTTTTCCTCGGTTTTCCGGTGCACTGATTTCAGAAATATACAGTGGGGCAATAATCAATGAACAAAAGGCGATGCCGCCGATAAATCGCGCCAGCACTAATAATTCAAAGTTCGGAGCTAAAGCCGAGCAGGCCGCGGAAAGCATATATAAAAAGGCAACGATGATCAGGGCTTTTCGTCGACCTATTGCGTCACTGATGGCGCCTGCAAAGAACATGGCAATAAGTGCGCCCAAAGTAGGTGAGCTAACCACAAAGCCCTGCTGCCAATCAGATAAACTAAATTCAGCGTCAATAAAGCCTATGGCTCCAGAAATTACACTGGCGTCAAAGCCAAAAATGAAGCCTCCTAATGAGACAATAAGGGTGTAATACAGTGATGGAGACAGGGCTTTATTCATATTATGGGTTGCCTAAAGTGTCCCTATCCACAATTTCAGGGACAAAAAGGTGCTCTATAGGAATTGGGCTTTTAATGTCATAGACATGTTGAAGCACCCAATAGGCCGCCATTTCGCCCATCGCGTGGATTGGGTTGTTGATGGTAGTGAGTTTAGGGTAGAGGTAGCGGGAAAATAGTACGTTGTCGAAGCCCACGATGGATAACTGTGAAGGGATATCGTATCCAGCTTCTCTTGCTGCGGTCATAGCGCCTGAAGCCATCTCGTCGTTTGCGCAAACTAACGCCGTAAGCTGAGGGTAGCTTTGTTGTAGACGCTGCATGCCTTCCTGACCTGAGGATTCATGAAAATCCCCCTCAAATACAGCGTCTTCGTTAAAGGCGATACCTACTTCTTCAAGCGCCCGGCGGTGTCCATCCAATCGGTCACTGGCATCCTTTTTGAACAAGGGGCCACTGATATAAGCAATGTGGCGATGGCCTTTGTCTAATACCGCTTTCGTTGCCAGGTACCCGCCTTTTTCGTTATCTACCACAAAACAATTGTCGTCGAGTTCGTCGACTTTGCGGTTGATGATCACAACAGGTGTTTTTCCTTTTACCAATGTTTTTAAATAATCGTCAGAAACCGCTTCTGCGTGGAGGATAAGCGCGTCACAACGACGACTTTTCAAGAACTCTATCGCTTCGTGCTCGCGCTTCTCATCAACGTGGCCTGCGGTAATTATAACGTGTTTGCCGTGTTGCTTGAGTTCTTGCTCCACCGTACTCATTAAATCGCCGAAGTAAGAGCCGTGTAATTCAGATACGAGTAACCCCACACTGTTTGTGCGGTTAGACGCAAGAGACTGAGCAATGGCATTGGGTTGGTAGCCCAGTTTTGCCATTGCATCCTCCACTTTTTTGCGGGTGCGATCACTGACTTTTGCGTTGCCGTTCATCACGCGAGAAACGGTGGCCAATGATACGCCGGCTGCTTCTGATACTTCGTAAATTGTTGCCATAGCGCTTAATACTTATCCTTACTTTGTACCGCTAATGTAACCATTTATCCTACTCTTAACCAGTTTTGCGTAAGCTCGGCCACTTTGTTTAACCGTTCTTTGTAACGTGTCATAGTCAACGTAAACTATGCCGAAACGCTTGGAATAGCCCAGCGCCCATTCAAAGTTGTCCATTAAACTCCATGCAAAATAGCCTCGAATGTTGACCCCTTTCTCAATGGCGTTGTTAACGGCATTGAGGTGCGTATGAAAATAGGCGGTGCGATCATCATCCAATACGTTTCCTTCGACCATTTCATCGTCCATGGCTGCCCCATTTTCGGTAATGTAAATGGGGGGTAAACGATACTGTTGATGTAAATCGACAAGGAGTTCAGTAAAAGCGTCGGGGGTAATTTCCCATCCCATAGCAGTAAGCTCAGTGGACGTGGGGGGGACAACGTCAAACCAGTTGCTATCACTCGCTTTGTAAATGGTGCGAGTGTAAAAGTTTATGCCCAGGTAATCGATAGTCTGGGAAATAATGGCCATATCTCCCTCTCTAATGTCGGGGCGATCTTCAACGGCAAGGGCATGGATTATGTCCGGGTATTTGCCTTCTAACAGGGGCTTCAAATACCACTGATTGTGATAATCATCCGCCATTTTTGCCGCCCGTTTATCAGACTCACTGTCTGTAGCGCTGTGACAGGTACTAAAATTGAGTACAACGCCATTTAGGCTGTTGGGACAAAGTCGGTTTAACACCTGTAAGGCTAATCCATGGGCCAGCAACAAATGGTGTGCGGCCTTTCGTCCATTAGCCACGCCTGTTTTGCCCGGTGCGTGAATGCCAACTTCATAACCCAAGTATGCTGAACAGAAAGGTTCGTTTAGGGTTGCGTATGCATATACTTTTTCGCCCAGTGTCTTTGCCACCACTTCGGCGTAGGTTTGAAAGGCATAGGCTGTTTCGCGGTTTAACCAGCCGCCGTTATCTTCGAGGTATTGCGGTAAATCCCAATGATAAAGTGTAACGAACACTTTGATGCCGCGATTAACCATGGCATCGACGAGGTTTGTGTAAAATCGTAAGCCTACCTTGTTGGTAGTGCCGTCGGGATTTATAACACGAGGCCAGGATATTGAAAGGCGATAAGCATCTACCCCCAGCTCGTCAATCATTTCGATATCCTCACGCCAAAGCGCAATGTGATTACAGGCAGTATCACCATTTGTACCGTCTTCAATGGTGCCAGCTTGTTGGCAGAAAGTATCCCAAATACAATCTACACGCCCATCTCGGTCTCCTTCTATCTGGAAACTAGACGTTGCCACTCCATACAAAAAATCTTTCGATAGCATCATCGAGTTGGATGGAAGGTGTATTTCGCGCATTCAATATTGTCCCGACATTAACAAGTTTTTTATTTTGAACTGATCACTGAGTAGTCAAATAACATGATATTTACATTGAATTCATTGACGCTTCATGTAATGATTTTGTTATGTAAGCGCTTACAAATAAATTTTCAAATATATGTAAGCGCTTTCAAAATGTAAATTTATCATTAAATGGAAAAATAGCAATAGAGGGTATTTGTGGACACACCAGCACAATCGACTATTTCAGCTAATAACGCATCTACTATCACCAATGGGTATCGATTTGCGCTTATATCATTGACCACGCTGTTTTTTATGTGGGGATTCATCACCTGTTTAAACGACATATTAATCCCCTATCTCAAAGGAACCTTTAATTTAAGCTTCACACAGGCGATGCTGATTCAATTCTGTTTTTTCAGCGCTTACTTTATTGTGTCGTTGCCCGCGGGAATGGTGGTGTCACGCATAGGTTATCAAAAGGGAATTGTACTTGGTCTCGGTATAGCCTGTGTGGGATGTTTGTTGTTCTTCCCGGCAGCATCTAGCCAAATTTATGGTGTATTTCTTCTGGCGTTATTCGTGCTTGCTTCAGGTATTACTATTTTACAAGTGTCTGCTAACCCCTACGTTAGTGCGTTGGGAAATCCGAAAACAGCGCCCTCTCGACTGACTATGACGCAGGCCTTTAACGCTCTGGGCACCACAGTGGCCCCCTTTTTTGGCTCTTACCTTATCTATGGTGCTTCGGCAGAACACACTGGCGTAACTGCATCAGACGTTCAAGTACCGTATCTTATTCTGGCTATATCTTTATTGTTGCTGGCGCTGGTGTTTTTATATTTAAAACTGCCTGCGTTGGCGCATACCAGCACCTCTACTGGTATTTTCAAAGGTGGTGCGTGGCAACGTACACATTTGGTTTTAGGTGCAGTGGGTATTTTTACGTACGTAGGCGCAGAGGTGGCTATAGGCAGTATGCTCGTTAACTATATATCCAGTCCTACGGTCAGTGGAGTACCTGAAGCTCAGGCCGCTAAACTTCTCGCCTATTATTGGGGTGGGGCAATGATTGGGCGGTTTGTGGGCGCATTGGTCATGCAAAAAGTGTCAGGGGGGACAGTACTCTTCTTTAACGCTTGTGTGGCAATCACACTTATCCTGCTCTCTATTTTAAGTTCAGGGGAAGTGGCACTGTGGAGTATTTTGGGTGTCGGGCTATTTAATTCAGTTATGTTTCCCACCATTTTTAGCCTTGCATTACAACAGCTAGGTAAGGATACCCCGCAAGGCTCAGGAATATTATGTTTAGCGATTGTGGGGGGCGCAATAGTCCCTTTACTTCAAGGTATGTTGGCAGACAGTATCGGAGTTACTTTGTCGTTCTTATTACCTGCTATGTGCTATTTGTATATTGCGTACTACGGGCTATGGGGAAGCCGAGTATCTCAATCAACGTCGACCGAGGAATAAACATGCGAAAACACACTATCGCGAAAGTAGTTACCGGGGCTTTTGTCAGTGCTCTGCTCAGCGCCTGTTCAGTACCAGAAAAAGAGGCGCAAAATGAACAAAATCAGTCTGCGGCAACAGAAAACAACGCGGCGTTGGTTTGGCCTAAATTGGAAATTGAAGTAACAGCGACCCCCGAGGTTGAAGACAAGGTCGAAAACCTACTGTCTTCTATGACGATTGAGCAAAAAGTGGCGCAGATGATCCAGCCTGAAATTCGCAATATCACCGTGGACGATATGCGTACGTATGGGTTCGGCTCATACTTAAATGGAGGTGGCGCGTTTCCTAATAATAACAAACATGCCACGCCAGAAGATTGGATAGCACTGGCTGAGTCTCTTTATCAGGCATCGATAGATGACAGTATAGATGGCTCATCAATCCCCACTATGTGGGGTACTGATGCAGTACACGGTCATAACAATGTGATAGGCGCAACCTTGTTTCCACATAATATCGGTCTGGGCGCAGCCAATAATCCTGAACTGATGGAGCGTATTGCTCATGCCACTGCCAGAGAAGTCATGGCTACTGGAATCGATTGGGTATTTGCGCCGACTGTGGCGGTGGTGCGCGATGATCGCTGGGGGAGAACCTATGAAAGCTATTCAGAAGATCCAGCCATTGTACGTGAATATGCCGCAGCAGTCGTCAGAGGGTTACAAGGCGATGCAAACGAAGACTTTTTAAGTGAACAACGTGTAATCAGTACGGTTAAGCATTTTGTCGGTGATGGCGGCACCGTGGGAGGAGATGACCAAGGCAATAACATCGCTACTGAGCAGGCGCTTTTTGATATTCACGCGCAAGGCTACGTAGGTGGACTGACGGCAGGGGCACAGTCAGTCATGGCGTCGTTTAACAGTTGGCATGGAGAAAAACTTCACGGACACAAATACTTGCTCACTGATGTATTAAAAGAGCAGATGGGCTTTGATGGTTTCGTGGTAGGTGATTGGAATGGTCACGGGCAGGTTGAAGGGTGCAATAACGAAAGTTGCCCTCAAGCAATCAATGCTGGTTTAGATATTTTTATGGTACCCAACGACTGGAAAGCACTGTATGACAATACGCTCGCTCAGGTAAACGATGGTACTATCCCCATGTCGCGCATTGATGATGCGGTTCGCCGTATTTTACGCGTCAAAGTGCGCGCAGGTTTATTTGAAAAGCCCAGTCCAGCAATTCGTCCTCTGGCAGCCGATCAATCGCTTATCGGAAACCAAGAGCATCGAGATGTTGCCAGACAGGCAGTGCGCGAGTCGTTGGTATTGCTAAAAAATAAAAACCAAACCTTACCACTGTCTGCTAACGCCCGTATTTTAGTGGCGGGAGATGGCGCACATAATATCGGTAAGCAATCCGGTGGGTGGAGTATTACCTGGCAGGGCACTAATAATACTAACGAGGACTTTCCGGGTGGTACGTCTATTTTTGATGGCATTGAAAAATACACATCACAGGCAGGCGGTAAAGCGGAACTGTCAGAAGAAGGGGAGTTCAAAACACGACCCGATGTCGCCGTAGTCGTGTTTGGTGAAGAGCCCTATGCAGAAGGCCATGGGGACAGAGAAACGCTCATTTATCAGCATGGAAACAAGCGTGATTTGGCTCTATTAGAAAAACTCCAAGCTCAGGGCATTCCTGTAGTTTCAGTTTTTATTAGTGGTCGACCTATGTGGGTCAATGCTGAATTAAATGCCTCTGACGCTTTTGTGGCGGCCTGGTTACCCGGTTCAGAAGGTGCAGCGGTAGCCGATGTACTGTTTGGGCAACACGACTTTAAGGGAAAATTGCCCTTTTCGTGGCCAGCGACTCCACAGCAAGTGGTCAATATCGGTGACGAAGACTACGCGCCGCTGCTTCCCTTTGGTTTTGGATTAACGCTAACAGATGCCAACACCTTGAGTGACACATTGGATACAAAAGTTACGTCGAATTCGGATGACCAAGCGCCGGTGACAATTTTAGCAGGCTCGGTAACGGCACCATGGGTGTTGTGGTTAAATTCAGGGAAAAAGTCTGTATTAGTCAACGCCAGCACACATAGTGTAGGGGCGTTGACATATAGAACTGTTGACAAAAACGTGCAAGAAGATGCCCGAAAAGTAACATTTGATGGTAGCGAGTATGCGGTTATGCGTTTTGCCAGCAAGAGCTTCTTTCGAGAGGATATGAGTGGGCAATTACTAAACAACGCGGCGCTGAGTTTACAGATTAGTCGTCATTCTGATATCAACACTCCGGTCACCATCGGTATGAACTGTGAAGGTGAAGGCGATGCACCGGGTAGTTGTGCTGCGCGCATTGATATTAGTGAGCAACTGCAAGCCATGCCACTTGATAGCTGGCAGAATGTGAGTGTGGACCTACAATGCTTTGTAAATGAAGGCATCAATTTTACAGGGTTGGTCGTTCCTTTTGAATTGGGCACTGCTGGAAAGGTAAGTCTCAGTGTGGCAGAAATTCAGTTCACGCCTAACTTGGCTAAGCAAGCTAGTATTACCTGCAATCCTAATTAACGCTATTTACGCGGTATTAAATACGTTTATACCAAATTGTAAATGTAAAAAAACGTCGCCATAGGAGACCTAGGCGACGTTTTTTAACTCAGTAAATTGCGTATTAGATCGCTGCAATAACAGCGTTGTAATAAGCTTCTGGCTGCGTGTTAGCATTTACTGCACTGCGCACACTTGCAATTATGCTAGCTTTATTGGCGTCAGCGACTTCTAGGATTTCAAGCATGGCGTTTACATGCTCACCTTCACCCATTGCGGTTTGTTCTAACACAGCGTCAAAGTTATCTTGAATGAATAACGCAACTTTAGTGCGTTTACCACTACATGAATCTTCAGAAGAAACTTTTGATGTAATTGCAGTAGTACCCAAGTCCCAAATTATATTAGAAATAGCAGCTGCGGCACCGTTGTCGTCAAAAATGGCTGCACCAATACCACAGTGTTTCCAAGGGTTAATATTTTCAACGGTATCTTGCGCGAACGCGTTTGAAGATAAGGCGGCTACTGCGATAGCTATAGAAGCAATCTTTTTCATTTAAAACTCCATTTTAGTTTTATAGTTTTAGTTAAAAGTAGTGTGACAAAGAAATTGAGTACTCAACCCCATCGTCATACTTAACTAATGTCCTGATATCGAATTGTTTGTGATTCAAAAAACGCTGTTCCCATTTTGCATAGGTTCGCGTTTGTTCAGGATCATTAATATACCTCTGATGTCCTATGCTGAAGGACAAGGCATAATGTGGTGCGACGTTAGCCACGCCACCAATCTCGGCGCCTACTGCGATATAGCCACCAAGGTTGTTTTTACTGGTTAGTGTGGAAGTTCCACCTCCATACAGCGCCAAATTCGATGTTGGGGTAATACTTTTTCCTATCAGCCCCTCTACATACAATGCACCGCTGCGATGGTTGAGTGACATATCGCGATATCCGGTAGATAGTTTCCAAGCCATGCCTGTGTCATTGGGAAGACCTGTTTTTGCGGTATTGAGATTGGTTATTTTTAATAGATCAAGATTGGCTAGGTGCGTATCGCCATCCCGTGCAACACTAATAGTAAGATCAAAAGTAGATAGTTCAGAAAAAGGGATACGAGCGGAATTTAATGTTAGCAAGTCATAGTAATTAGCGCGAAATCGAAGCGTTGCTTCTGTGCCGTAATTATCGTTGTACTTGAAGCCCATTTGGACGAGAGTTGTGTCTTGAGCTTCATGGGGCGGCGGTGGAGAAAGTAAAGCAAAATCACTTTTACCAGGAGGTAACATAAACCTAGCATTTACAAAAACGTCTTTTTGATTCGCCAGCATCTGGGCTTGGTGTTCAGAGCTTTTTTGTTCAACATAAGCAAAATAGTCAAATGCCGTGTCGATAACACGTTTTGCTTGTTGATCGTTCAACGTTAACAACAAGGATGGTGTCGACGGTGGGTGTTTTAACGCATTTTCAAGAACAGCCCGCTCATCTTTTGATAACTGAGAATACTTGGCGTACAAGGCTTCTTGACGTGAAGGGTGGAACCGGATGCCCCTAATAAGTTGTGGGGTGCTTTTCTCAATAGTGTTGATTATATCAAAGGGCATAACCCACGTCTTGCCACTGCTTAAATGAGATTGACCTGTTACTAAACTGAGCAAATGTGCTATTTGATAAGCGCAATTTTGTTTGAAGAAGTAATAGGTCATGGGAACTTGTTCGAGTTCCCATAAGTGAGCCAGTAACAGTGTAATTTGCTCAGGCTCCAATGCTAAGGTGTATTCCCAGAGGTCTCTCAACTCATTTTCGGTGTAGGTAAGTGTCTGATGATGGTATTTCTGATTAGCGAAGTAACCCTCATAACCACCAAAAATACCATTTACAATATAAGCAATAGGATGTTCATTTTGCGGGTAGCGAGCCCCGTAATTGTATGTGTTATCTAACAAGTGGCTTTGAGTTTCGTTGTTGAATTTTAAAAAAACATGGCCATACATACTGGCTGGATTACCTAAATAACCGGAGGCGTAAATTAAGCTAACGCTTTGAGCGTGAATGTGGGATACAAACGATTCAAATTGATTGCATTCAACCTGTGGTAAAGCCTGAATGTTTTGCTCTATAAATAGGGCTCTTGCAGGGAATTTACATTGTTGCTCTGGGTTCTGTTGGAATTTGTTAAGGGTAGCCGTTAACTCGGCCAAAGGATCTGTATTTCCCGTTGGTGAGTAAAAGAAGTCAGGTGTTTGGATAGCCGATTCGGTAGCGCCTAAAAATGACTTCTCATAGTGTAATAAGGACAACCATTGGTGAGACTTAGACGTAGCTTCTATCGAATGCTGAGCATCGGCAGAGATTGCGTTTTGCGACAGAAAAAGTATGGAAACGACGAGGAAAAATCTTATTCCTTCCATGAACAGCTAATTATCCGTAATTTTTTGATTTTTGTTAGTATGTTACTACTTTGAGCGGTGGATAATACACGTTCTCATACCCAATTCAACCAAAACAGTAATGTTATTAATAAGCTAGAATCTGCATTATTGTGGTTAAGCGTAATACTGTTATATCCGTCACTTAACCTAGCTAATGTTCAATTTACTTCCGATTGACTTAAAAGTAACAGATTAAAGTGTGAGTAAATGTAACTGAGACATCAATTAACGCCGCGTAAGTAACTAAGCGGCGTTGTCTTTGTTATTTAGTGTCTTGCAGCGACAGCGAACTATTTTTGTTTCTGACTGGTAACAGGTTGCCCGTATTTCGGAGAGCGCGGGCCATACAGCAACCCATTATAGCCATCTGCTGAGAGCAGACGTGAAGAGGTTATAGCTGCTATTTCAAACCCTTTGTCAGTCACCGTTTCGAAGATTTGATTAACGGCTGCGTGAACTAACATACCCACCAGCCCCCCGCTGTTGTTGTTTTGCTGTTCGGCACTGGATGCGCTTGCGGTGCCAGTCCAAATGACTTGGCCTGATTGCAGGTCGAGAAGCGATGCCGTTACGCTTACTCTTGTCTCACTCGCTATGACGACATAGCTCGTACCGTAATCTTCGATAGTTACGTAAAGCCCAGTATCTGCGCCAAATATCTCTTTTAATTTAGCGGTAGGTACGGCATGAATGTCTGAGGCTTCGGTTAGACCGTTATTAACAAAGGTTTGATTGACCATCGCCACTGGGAAAACGTAATAACCAGATTCTGCTATTGGCGTCGCAAGCTGAGTCATCACACTATAAGGCGCAACGACTTCCGGTGTATTGTTCAGTGGGGGTAAAATAATCACTGACTTTGGATCAGAGGCTTTAAAATGGGAGTAGTCATGGGCAGGTGGCAAACTGACACAGCCTGACAGCAATACCAACGCTACAATGACAGTAATGAAGCGAATAGTCATGATTTATACTCCCTTTGCTGAATTCAGCAAGAAATCAATGTATTGAGTTGATTCTGGGAACAATTGCTTTTCTGTTTGAAAGTGCAACTCACCCTGCTGAGGATTACCTGTTTCGAAATACAACATGCCAAGATGCGCATGGATCCCTGGGGCAATATTTCTGCCTTTCGCTGCGGCGTTCTCAATAGTTAGTTTGAGTGCCGAGATTTGTTCCTCTAACGTTGAGTCTTCACCTTTAAAATAACTGTAAACGGCTTTGTTGTAGTCACCGTAGTAATACAGGGGGGCGGTGGTTTTACAACCCACCACTGCCAAAGTCAGCGTTATAGCCGTGAAAATTTTGATCATCATTAAATTTTCCACGCCCCAGATTCAATGCCGTTAACTAGGTTATTGACCGATTCCCTAATGGCTAAATCCAGCACCTTGCCATTGAGTGTAGCGTCGTAACTTGCAGTACTCCCGAATCCGATGACTTCTCGTTCAGAAAGACTGTATTCACCTGCACCAGCGACAGAATACACCACTTCTGATGTTGTCACGTCTACTACGTTTAATGTGACCTTAGCATAGGCGATTTGAGATTTTCCTTTGCCTAAAATGCCGAACAACTGTTTATCGCCGATGGCCTTTCTGCCAAATTCAGTGACATCGCCGGTAATGACAAACCGAGCCCCAGAAATATTTTGTTCTGTGCCAGTGCGCTGAGCTTCTTCTGCCAGAAGGTTCATGTTATCTCTGTCGAGTACACTAAAGCGGTTGGTTTGCTGAAGGTGGCTCATTAACGACGTTTTTGCCTGACTACCCAGGCGATCTTGACCGTTGGAGAAAATACCGTTTTGGAAACTAGAACGATTTACAAATTGGCCTACCACCAGCTTCTTCTTTTCACCGGTGTATTGGGTGTTATAACTGTTAACTTTAGGGGTTTCGACAACTTTTGATGAGGTTGTCGCGCACCCAACGGTAATGCTTAATGCTGTGATAAGTGAAATTGCAGAGAGAATTTTGGTACGTTGTATGTTGTTCACAGTAGTCCCTTGTTTTGTGTGTAATTAAGAAAATCAATCTTCAGATTGTTATTCTATACCAATGATAAAAGCTGGGAAACATATAACGGCGGTGTGAAAACAGATTGGAAAAAGCGCAAATTGAAATGAAAAAGCCGCCTAAAGGCGGCTTACGTAATTTTCAAAAATGCAATCAGAATGTATACCTAGCACCTAGCGTGTAACGAGGACCATATTGACGAGCAAATAAGAACTGCTCTTCAAAGCGGCCGTAGCCACGCTCAGTTTCATCGTTAATATTCACCCCTTCTAAGAAGATCGTCAGGTTTTCATTGACGTCATAGTTCACACTGGCATCCACTTGTCCGAAGGTATCAAATTGTGTTGCAGGGTTGTCTGATGAACCTTGTGACTGACCAATACCAACCACGTAATCAGAGCGCCAAGCATAAGTCACTTTCACCGATAGACCTTCTTTTTCATAGAAAATCTGGAAGTTTGCTGAGTCACTGATCCCCACTAAAGGATCTTGCTCTTCAAGGTTGTACGGGTCGTACTCAACGTCGCCATCCACAATCGTTGCATTAGCACCAAAACCGAAACCGGTATCACCAAAGGTATGTTGAACAGCAAGCTCAATCCCTTCAACTGTTTTTGCATCGCTTGAGTTACCAGGTTGAGTGGTACGCCAGGTAATAAGTGGGTCGTTGGCATTGGGGGTTATTACGCCATTTTCATCGGCATACCCGTTTTCTAAGAAGTAATCGTAAATTGCACTATCTGTGGCTTGAACCCCCGCCGCTTGAAGCGCATTAACAGCTTCATTCCATCGTGGCCCCTGATAAATGTCATGCAATCCTTCGAACTGCCTATCTTGTCCCGTAGTGGTGATATAGTTTTCTACTGACTTCCTGAACAAACCGATAGATGCGTAACTGGCTTCGTCGTAATACCATTCGAATGACAGGTCTAGATTGCTTGATTCAAAGGGCAGTAGACTGGTGTTTCCAGAAGATGCAGTACGCGCCCCAATTTTGGGGCTGCCGCTGAACGATAGTGCACCTTGTAATAAACCAATCGGAGCACGAGTAATTGATTTGCCCCACGAGAAGCGCGCAACAATATCATCGGTTAAATCAACTCTAATATCGAACATAGGCAGTAGCACATCGTACTCACCGGTGAAGTCTTGTACTTGCAAGCCTTCTTCGAATTGAGTAATCCACTCTGAAGCCGCCACCCAATTGACTTGTCTTGGTACTCTAACTTCAGCCGAGCTGGGCACTTCGGTTTCTTCGTAACGAACGCCGGCATTGACCTGAACATAGTAATTACCCACCTCGAAATCCCACTCAGTTTGCACATAAATAGAGTCGGTGATTTCTTCTACATTGCTCACCGAAGGTAGACCAGTAAAATAGGGATCGATAGAGTATGCATTACTCTCACCGACGACGTCGGCAGTGATGTATGCCAACTGGCGTGTTAACGCTTCATCAAAATCGTACGTGTAGTAGTACCCTGGGTTCATGCTTGCACCGCCACCGTCAAAGGCGTCAAGGAAGCCAGAAGTATCGTGTCGCACAAACATACTGTCGGGGAATATTTCCGTGAAAGACGGACTAAAGCCCGGGCCGCCGCGCAACCCACTCCACGCTTCAAATCCCGACAATGCTTGTTCCGTTCGGGCAACCCCGAAATCAACTTTCACTAACGGAATATCAAATTGTCCGTTATACCAGGTGCCATCGAATTGCAGCTGTTGAATATCAGAGCGTCCTGGTGAGTAAATGAACTGACTGAAATTAGAATCAATTTCGCTGGGCAATATTTCATTCGTGCCGTTATTCCAGTTGACGAAAACTTGTGGGATCTCGCCTTCGCGGAAGTCATACACTTTTGACTCTAATTGGTTCGAGCCAAGAATGATCTGCCCCGAACTGCCGAGACCTTTGTCATGCCCATTGTCGATCTTGTTGTAAGAGTCATGGTAGTCGAGACTAAAGTGCCAATCTTCATTGACCGCCCAGTCCAGGTTTAACCCTACAGAGCGTGCATCCACCTGTGTGGTATCACGATTGGCAGTAAAGGAAGCGTCATCACCGCTGATATCAGCGTACAAAGCTGTTCCGTTTTCATCAAGTTCATAGGCGTTGATATTGGCGCCAAAGTTGTTCCACACACCCCAACCTATTGTGTTGGTGCCCGTTGTCGCCCGTGATGCCGTGTAATCGAGAGTGGCCGTGAAGTTGTCAACCGGTCGAAATTGAAACGTAGCCTGTGCGTTTGAACGTTCTCTTTGCACATCACTGATACTGTAATTCATGTCTTTGGGGAAGAAAGCCACGTCAGTAATCTTGCTGCGATTATCGATAACGTTTTCAGGGTCTAGTTCTGGAAGGGCACTATTTTGTTGCAACTGCCAACCTTGAATACTAGCGGCCTGTTGTTGAAAATCTCGCTCCTGATGGGAAAAGGAAAGACCAAAGCCAAACATGTCATCTGCAAAGGTGTTGGTGTAAACACCTGCTATCTCGGGAGTGACGTCGTCACCTTCTTCATTGGATGAGTCGTAAATGCCTTTTAATGAAATAGTGGCATTTTGTCCAGATTGTGCCAACGGCTTCATGGTAATGATGTTGACAGTTGCTCCAAGGCCACCACTGGGATTTTCTGCGCGGGCTGTTTTGTGTAGCTCAAGTGTATTAACGCCCTCTGAAGAGAGGTTTGCTAAGTTAAATGAACGCGTAAAACCCGTACCTGGCATTTGACGGCCATTAAGCGTAATTAAGTTAAACTCTGGGCCAAAGCCCCGAACGGTAATTTCACTCCCTTCACCATTCGAACGACTGATAGTCACCCCGGTAATGCGTTGTAGTGCTTCAGCCAAGTTAGTGTCAGGGAATTTGCCTAATTCTTCGGCAGAAATGGCGTCGACTACACCATTGGAGCTGCGTTTTAGATCCATGGAGCGCATCATACTACCGCGAATACCACTCACTTGAATGACTTCTACGTCATCTTCTAAAGGCGCAGAAGATGGATCTTGTGCATAAGCTGGAAGTGCGACGGTTGAGCCCAACAACAAAGCCATTGACGCGGCAAGCTGGGTCTTTTTAAAAGTTGTGTGTTTCATAATTGCCCTACTAAATTCTTATCAATTAAATACTGACGCCCGATATATTTCGACGCGTCAGTTGCTTTGTTATTGCGCTGTGATTTCAAGGTTATCAATGCGATATACTGCGCCTTCACCCTGTCCCCAAGCTGGGAACATCATGATGACGTTGATGGCACTGATATCTAGACCTGCATCAAAAAGCGCTTGTAAGGTAAAGGTGTAGGTTTGCCACTCTCCAGCAACCGGATCTGCACCTTCAAGACTGGCAGAAAGAGGTAACTCGACGGCGGTAGAGGCGCCAATGGACTCGATTTTAAATAACCATGGGGCAGACGCTTCGTTGGGTAAGGCGCTGACTTTCATTTCAAAGCGCACTACGCCATTAGAAAGTAACGCAGAGGCATCGTAAGAGTGACCTTCATCGGCAAGGAATCCCATTACTGTAGGTGTGCCGCCAATGCGGAATTCTGCGACTGTGCCGTGCTCACTATCATCCACTTCTTCAGTAGGTGTCGAGCCGCCGCAACAATCCCATATGGACCATTGCTCAGCCGCGCTATCAGCAAACAAGGTAATGCCACCCGATGCCGATTCACCACTATCTGGGTGGTAAATTTTCACGTTATCAAGACGGTATATCGCACCTTCACCTGATCCCCAGGCAGGAAATACCATGATCACGTCAATGGCGCTGATATCAAGGCCGCGAGCCTGCAATAAAGAAATAGGAAAGGTATAGGTTTGCCACTCACCTTCAACGGGCGCCTGCCCCTCTGCACTTTCCGTTAAGGGTAGCTCTACGGCTGTTGAGGCATCATTAGATTCAACTTTAAACAACCAGGGGGCATCGGCATTATTGGGGGCACTTACTACGCGCATATCAAACTGCAATAGCCCACCATCGGCTAACGCAGTGGCATCAAATGGCTTGTCACCGCCACCGGATGCGGGACGGGTAATAAAGCCCATTACGGTAGGCTCAGCGCCAATACTGAATTGGGCGGTCAAACCATGCGCTTCGTCATCCATTTCTTCGGTGGGCGTTGAGCCACCGCAGCAATCCCACATTGGCCAATCTGGGTTCTGCGCATCTTCAAAAATAACCAATTCAGGATACGATGCACCACCTTCTTGGGAAATTTCTACATTTGCCATACGGTATACGGCACCATTGCCCGTATCCCAGGCAGGAAAGACCATAACCACGTCAATTGCACTGGTATCTAAACCCGCAGCGGCCAGTGTACTTAAAGGAAACTCATAGCTTTCCCATATTCCCTGTTGTGGGGTGGTGCCAGCGGTTTCAGCAGGGCCTGCGTAGCCATCCATTAAAGGAAGTTCAGCTGCTGTTGACCCGTCACTGCTCTCAATCTTAAAGAGCCAGTTAGTTGTAGAGTTATTCGGTAGAGAAACCACTTTTAAATCGAATTTTACACTGCCGGTTTCTTCCATTGGTGATGCGTCAAAAGGGGATGCTTTACCGTCAGGGTCGGTGATAAATTCGCCTCGGCTAATAAACCCCATTACCGTAGGAGCTTCACCAATGGAGAATTCGAAGACCTGTCCCACTTCTGCATCTTCTACCAATGTTGGAGTCGTGCCTCCGCAACAGTCCCACGCAGGCCAGTTTGGATTAGGCGTGCCGTCAAAAATAGTCAGGTTCTGTGCAATGCCAGTTGAAGGTGGAGACGGGATTGGCGCGGCGCCCTCAACCAATGCATCGTCTAATGAATCATAACCAGGGCGTACGGTTTCACAGCCTTTGCCGGTCTCTGGGTCTGAAGCGCACTCGTAAACACGCACATAATCAATTTCATATACTTGACCTTGAGTAAACGCCTCTGCATCAATACCGGTTTCATTGACTGCTTCAGGCCAGTTTCCACCGACAGCCAAATTAAGGATAAGGTAGAACTCCTGATCAAACGGTGCGTTGTCCCAAAACGTTGTCAACTCGCCCGTACCTTGTTGGTAATACTCTGCATACCAACCTCTATGACTCAAACCAGTCGCATCGCCATTGGCGTTATAGCGAACTTCTGAACGTCGTTGAGTTGAGAACAAATAGCCATCCATATACCAGCGAATTTCACCTTCTTGCCACTCAATGGCGTAAGTATGAAAATCATCAGCAGGGTTTACGCCATTTGGTAGCGCGTATGACTTACCTGAACTATCGTTATTGGGCCACTCTTGACCATAATGCAGGGTGCCGTGAATGTGGTTTTCTGGATTGCCTTCGGCGTCAGAAGCTTTTAGGTTGACCGCTTCAAGTATGTCTATTTCACCGGAACGCGGCCAGCCACCATAGACTTCATCGGTAGGCATCATCCAAAATGCAGGCCAGCTTCCCTGACCAAACGGCAATTTGGCTCGCATCTCAATTCGGCCATATTTAAAATCTGCTTTGTAGCGCGTGTTAAGGCGGGCTGAAGTATAAGGCTTAGAAGCACCTTCTTCTGCTGGCAGGGCGACTATTTTAAGGCTTCCTTCAGAAACAAACGCGTTGTCGTCGTTGTCTGTGTAACACTGAGCCTCGTTGTTACCACCGCCGTCGCAGTTGATTTCGTGGGTCCAATTGTCCTCATTTATACTGGTACCATCAAAGTCATCGCTCCACACCAGTTGCCAATCAGATACTGGTTCAGCGGGGTCAACGGCATTGATATCGGTAGATGTTGTTGCTCCACCACCGCAGCCAAATAGGGTTGTGACTGATAACGCGGCAGCAATCCGCGAAAGTTGAGATGCTATTTTTGTCATTATTTACAGCCCTGATCCAAAGAGTTTAGGTTGTTATCTTGCGGCGATGGCCACGTCTTTAATTTTCTATGTAAGCGCTTACAATCTGGATTAAATAAAAATCGCTTTTTGAAAGCGCTTACATAACATTATGACACCTGTCCTTAAAGATCAATACAGTTCTCAAAAAATTAACATTTAAGCGGCAATGAAAAAGAGAAGAGTTAAAGTTTGCCCTCGTTCTTCAAGGCTTGTAGGGTGGTGTTTTAAGATTGGTAGATTTGTTAACGACAGAGTTAACCAATTGTTTACATCAGGCACTCGTAGTTGTTAAATGTTACCAACATGCAATTGGAGGCAAAAATTCAACGCTAATACTACATTTTAAATTCATTTTACGTGTATGCTTGGTGTTTTATCTTTTACACAACACCTTATATGTCCCATCACCATCACCATCACCATCATGCTCATGAACACTCACTCGAAAGCGGTGATACAACGCGTATTGGTTGGGCTTTTTGGCTCAATTTTATTTTTACCATTATTGAATTTATAGGCGGGTGGCTTACTAACAGCGTGGCTATCATGGCTGATGCCGTTCACGATTTGGGTGATTCACTGTCGATTGGGTTAGCGTGGTATTTGAGCAAGCTAGGCAAAAAGTCAGCCACTGAAAAATATTCATACGGCTTCAAGCGATTAAGCTTGATGGGGGCAATGATTAACGGCGCTATTTTGGTGATCGGGTCGATTTGGGTGTTGTCTGAGGCCATTCCCCGTATAACAAACCCAGAAATGCCTATGACAGAAGGTATGATTGGGCTGGCCATTCTAGGCATATTTGTGAATGGTCTTGCTGCATATAAGTTACACGGTGGCGGCTCGATGAATGAGAAAGTGCTGAATTGGCATCTCATTGAAGATGTGATGGGATGGTGTGCCGTGTTAATCGTTGCCATTGTTCTACACTTTGTCGATTGGCCCATATTAGATCCAATACTATCAATTGCGTTTACCCTGTTCATTTTAACCAATGTTGTGAAATACGTTATCCAAACAATGGCGCTTTTTTTACAGGGAGTACCAGATATAAACACCCGCGAAGCCATAACCAAAGCATTGCTAACAATTGAACATGTAGATGAAATACACCATTTACATTTCTGGTCGTTAGACGGTGAACAACATGTCCTGACAGCCCACGTGGTCATTGATTGCGATATCGACAACAACAAGTTACGTGAGTTAAAAAGCGAGGTTCATCGCCTTTTGGCACCGTTTAATTTGGCCCATACCACCATCGAATTTGAGCTGCCAGGAGAGCCTTGTCGTGATGATAACGATAACCTGCATCAGCATGCTCATGATCACCAACACGATGAGATATAGAAGAGCGTATATCTGATTTTATGCGTGGTTTATGATTCCCTCACTCATAATTTCTTAAAAACAGTAATAACGGTGAGTCAAGCTTATGGGGCAATATAATATGCATATGAATGCTTCATTTATTATAGGGTGTCAGTACGTCTATAAGCTGGTATCTTTGTGATCCCAAGCAAATAATATAGTAAATAAATAACAGGTTTTACAATTACTTGCCGATAACCAAAAACAACGCGACTTCAGGCTAATAGTCACGAAAAGTGAATTTCTGTTAGGCTGAGGAGATCGATAATAAAACGATAAACTACTGGTAAATTAATATGTTTGTTTCTCGCAGCAAATACGAAGAAAAAGAGGCGCAGGTTCGTCAGTTGGAAGCCCGCGTAGAACAGGCGATGGATAAAGTTGCAGCATTAGAAGCCGAAAATGCGACACTTTCTGCATCTATAGAAGCCGCTCAGCAAAGCGACGAACCTAATAACTCTGTTTTATTGAAGTGTGTCATTGAATCACTTAGTCAAATGGAAGGTATCAGAGAAACAGTGCTGGAAACCTATCAGCGTATAGATGCAGAGAATAATTCAGTGTCTGACATCAATGAGCTATTTAGTATCTCTGCTGCAACGTTAAAGAAAATTGTTAGCGATATGAGTGGATTGAATATGCAAATGGGGAGCATGAGTGAACGCATTTCTGGTTTGTCTACCACCGCAGACAATATTAATAAGTTTGTGACTACTATTACCAGTATTTCAGACCAGACTAACTTGTTAGCTTTGAATGCCGCGATTGAAGCCGCACGTGCAGGTGATGCCGGACGAGGTTTCAGTGTGGTCGCTGATGAAGTGCGTGCCTTAGCAACAGAAACGAATAAATCAGCAACAGAGGTTTCAGAGCTTGTTAATGGGATTATTCAATCAACTTCAAAGGCAGTATCAGGTGTTAACGAGTTACGTGGTAACAATGAACAGCTTGAAGCCGGTATTACTCAGCTAAACAGCAGCTACGAAACCATGGTGCGCCATTGTGACAGTATGAAAACAACCATTAATGATGGGGCGTTAAGTACATTTGTCCAAACTGTGAAATTAGATCATGTTGTATGGAAAGCGGATGTGTATGCTGTCTTGTGTGGTTACAGCCAAAAGTCCATCTCAGAGTTTGCCGATCACTCTAGCTGTCGTTTAGGTCTCTGGTACAAAGAAAATGCATCAAAGCCAGTGGGTCAATCCACTACGTTCAGAGAGATAGAGGGGCCACATGCTGCTGTTCACAAAAGTGGTGTAGCAGCAATGCAGGCAAAACAAAATGGCAACGCAGCAGAAGCAGACGCTAAACTAATAGAAATGGAACAAGCCAGTGAAAGGGTAATGCGATTGCTCGATAGACTGCTAGACTAATGTAATTATCTCATGCACAAATTAGTGCGTTAATTATGTGGAGGGCTTCTAGGTGAGTGATTCATCGTATTCCACCGAACAAGAGCAAATAGCTGCTCTTGAAGCCCGAATTTATTCTCTCGAGCGACAACTCAAACGTCAGAAAATAGCGCGAAAAAATGCCGAAGCATTTTTAGAAACCTATTCTCAAGACGCCTACCTTGCTAATCAGGCACTGCGTAAAGCACTTAAAGACTCAAAGAAACGAGAACGGGATCTACTTTTTCTCAATCGCACTGCTTCGCAACTTAGCGATTCTAAAACAAGTCAGGGTTTTATCCTTTCCGCATTGGAATCTGCTGTAGAATTTAGCGGTGCAAGTTGTGGAAAGGCCTTTATTGTTAAAGATGGCAACCTGCTGATAGGTGAAGACGACAAGGTGCAAACTCCAGACAATAAATGGGTTTCGTCGCCTAAATTAGCTGACTTATTGCGTCAAGAATTACCCCTCGAATTGCAGGAAAGTTATTCACACTGGTGTATCAATGTAGTAATTCGACCTGACTCTCAACAAGAAGCTCGGGTCTTACATTTTATGCATGAAATTGCAGAAAACGAATTTGCCTGGCTTGCTTTGCTTACCCATGATGATGAGCTTGAAGAGGAAATGCTGTATGTATTAGACACCACTAAGCATTACCTCAGCTTCAATTCCCGTTATCAAAGTAAAAAAAACAAGCTCAATGATAAGCAAGATGAGCTTCAGTCCATTAAGAAAGACCGGGACAACCTGGAAGAGCGCTTGATAAGTGCAGATAAAATGGCAATGCTCGGACAGCTTGCTGCGGGCATCGCGCATGAAATCAATAACCCAATTGGATATGTGCGCAGCAATACAGTAGTCGCAAAAGAAATTTTCAACGATTACCAAAGTGCATTGATGCGCATTGGGGATCTATGCGAGTTAGCTGGTGGTGAGATTAAAGAGAAATTTCACGAAATTCAGCGTGGGTATTCGTTACAGGAGAGCGCAAACGAAATAGCAGATATGTTTGTTGAATCGCTCGACGGTATTGAACGCATAATTGAAATTGTGAAAGCACTGCGGAGCTTCTCCTATCCGGGATCAGGTAAACATGTTGAGATTAGTGCAATAGAGGCAATGAATAGTGCTATTCGGTTGACTAACAATCTTCACCGTTACAAAAATCAGGTTTCGCTGGTAGCAAAAGAAGGTGATGCAAAATTCTTAGGTAATGCGGGACAGATCCAACAGGTATTAGTTAACTTTTTAACCAATGCAATATATGCCACCCCAGAGGGCAAGTACATTTTTCTTCATATCGAAAAAACGACTAACCAGGTTAGTCTTACTGTTGAAGATGAGGGGACGGGAATGTCTCCCGATGTGTTAGAAAAAATATTCACGCCTTTTTTTACTACAAAGCCACCCGGTGACGGAACAGGGTTGGGGATGTCAATATCAATGACCATTATCGAAGAGCATAATGGTGTGATAGAAATCTTTAGCGAAGAAGGAAAAGGTACGCGAGTTATTGTCTCACTGCCCTTAGTCGAAAGTATATAGTGCTTGAAATAACTTGTTGAAAAACAGTATTATTTCAGGATTTTTTATTTCGGCTAGACGCGGCTGCTTTTTAGCCTAGTCTTGACTAATGCTCAAGTACCTATAATTACCACCTGTGTATGGGGAAGGTAAGTACGTGTTGAGAGTAAGAGAGCGGCTCAGTTTCTAGATGGAACGTGACTATACTGAACTAAGAAGGGTGACATGAGAAACAATCAGCCAGTTACACAGAAAGAGTACAAATTTCCAGAGCATCACCGTCTTATTTCGTCGACTGATAGGCGAGGTGTAATTCAGCATTGTAATCAAGAGTTTATGGAAGCCAGTGGTTATAGCCGTGAAGAGCTTGTCGGTAAGAATCACAATTTAATCCGCCATCCAGACATGCCCCCTGCGGTATTTAAGGAAATGTGGCAGACGCTTGAGTCAGGTAAATGCTGGTTAGGCATAGTTAAGAATCGTAGAAAAAATGGAGATCATTACTGGGTGTCAGCTTTTGTGACCCCTGTCTTTGAAGGGAGCGCGATTTCTGGGTATGAATCAGTTCGCGTGCCGGCTTCGCCCGCTGAAATTGCGCGAGCTTCTGCCGTTTATCAGCGGCTTCAAAAAGGGCAGTCCCCGGTAGGATTAACGCAAAAAGTTACCCAAGTAGTGGAAAGAGTTTGGCCTACTTTACTGTTAGGTGGCTTAACAGTAGTTGCGCTAGCCCTGTCTGGCGGATTGGTGTCGGCAGGTATTGGCTTGGTGGGAACGATTGCCTTGGCGGTGGCGCAAGATATTAAATCGCGCAAAGAGTGGAATGGGTTATTAACGCTGAGTCCGACAAGCTATAGTAATGAAGTGGTTGCGCAAACCTATTTTGCTGATGCAAAGCATGTCGCGCGAGCCAAACTGGTGCTAGGATGTGAACTTGCGCGAACGAGAACGGCCTTAACAAGAATTAACAATGCGTCTTCAAGTCTGGAGGCCATCTCTAATACCACTCATACACAAGCACAAAGTACCAGTGCTGCAGTTGTTCAGCAAAACTTAGCGACTCAGCAAATCGCATCAGCCGTTACAAAAATGAGTCAGGCTATTCAAGAAGTGGCTGAACGGGTTGAAAGCAATGCGAAAAGTGCCAAAACAGCGGCTGAAAACGTAGAAACTGGCAATCAAAAGGCTGAACAAGCAATGCAGGCCATCGTGGCATTGCGCAAAGCAGTAGAATCTATTTCTACTACGGTGACCGAGCTAGCTCAGTCTACGAGTGATATAGGGGAAGCTGCCAACATTATTTCTACTATCGCTGAACAGACCAATCTATTGGCACTGAATGCCGCTATTGAAGCGGCAAGAGCGGGTGAACAAGGAAGAGGATTTGCAGTGGTGGCGGATGAAGTCAGAACACTGGCATCTAAAACAAGAGAATCTACGGATAAAATTCACAATATCATTTCAGAATTGGCAGAACGCTCCGATAGAGCGGTGCGAGTATCAACTGAAGGCCTTGAGTCTGCAGAGCACGGTAGCGCTATAGTCGAAGAAACGCGGGGCGCCTTATACGAGATTAACAATGCTGTTAAAGGTATTGCCGATGCTACAGTGGAAATGTCGTCGGCAGTAGAAGAGCAAAGCACGGTTGCCGAGCACATCAATCAACAATTGGTGGAAGTCGCAGATGGGGCGTCGGAAACCCAGCGTGCTTCTGAAGCATCACTGGCCGCAAGTGATGACCTACGGGCTACAGTCAACCAAGTTCATGAACTTATTTTGCGTTTCAGCACCGACAAGCGGATGGGAGAGTAACACGCTCCCATTTACGCGTGGAGTTAGCTGTTATTAAGACCCGCATGCAGGCCTCGTTGGTAGGCCGCTATTGCGGGAAATAGTGAGACCAAATAAGTACAACCTAAAATGAGTAGTATTATTATCATACTACTTTGACCAAACAGAGGGCTGCTCAAAAATACACCATAGGTACTTAACCACGGTTTGAGCATACTCATTATTCCAGCTACCAGTCCAATACTTATTAGTGCGCTACACAAAGTAAGTATCATCGCTTCAATTTGAATCAATAATAGTAACGTAAACGGACCTGCGCCAATTGTGCGCAGCACGGCAATTTCATGATAGCGCTCTCGCATTGTCGCTAACAGCATGGTTGCAAGGCCGATAAGCGCACATACTACAATTAGACTGGATAATCCTAACAACAAGGCTTCTACATTACCCATTATTTGCCACAATTCAGCGAGCGCCATTCCCGGTAAAATTGCCGTTAAAGGCGGCGCTTTACTTTGGTTTAATTGATACTGTAATTGTAGTGCTGCCACGCGGTGCTTAAGGCCAAGCATAACCACTGAAACGGACTGAGGGGAAAATGCTTCACTATCATAAAGGTCTGCTTTGATTGTATGCTCATCGTGCTCGTGCTCTGGCTCACTAAGAAGGTCTTGTGCGCGAGGTGTACTTCGCCGCAATGGCGATGTGGGGATCTGCGGCCCAGCGTGGGCTTCTTCCAACCCCTGAAGGGTTACATATACCGCTTTATCTACCGGGGTTCCTGTTTTCTTTATGATACCTGAGACAGTGAATGGGTGTTCGTCGTGATGATTAAATGAAACATTGCCTAAACCGTGAGAGATTGTGATTTTATCACCAACTTGATATCCCAATGCGGTCGCTATGTCGGAACCAATAACAGTCGATAGGGAATGTGTGAACACTGTTCCTTCTGAGACGACTAACGGTTGCATATCACCGTATTTAAAGTGATCAAAAAAACTATTGGTGGTGCCCACAACCCGAAAACCTTTATGTGTATCGCCTAATGAAAGTGGAATTATCCACGATACCTGTTTATTGGATTTCAGTGATACAAGGCTTTGATAATCAATGCCTTGTGTTGGTGTACCAATGTTGAACACCGATGAAAGTAATAAATTTAATTGCCCACTCGGTGCACCTACAATCAGATCTACACCGGAAACGGTTCGCGTAAAACTGCTTTTTACCTGACCGCGGATCAAATCGACACACAGCAGTAAACTTATACTAATGGTAATACTTAAGAGAGTGAGTAATGCGGTTGTTTTTCTGCGCTTTAGGCTTTCAATAGCAATGGTGCTTAGCATTACGCATTCTCCTGTGTGTGTTTATTTTCAGATACACAAGAGTGAGTCTGGTGTGTAACGGGAGAATGCGTTAGTTCAGAAATTTTACAGTGACAGTCAAAGTAATGAGAAAGTGATAGGTCGTGGCTGACAAATATCATGGTGCTCTTACCCGCAACCTCCTTTAGCAACGACATAAAATTGTCTCGGGCATCGGCGTCCAGTGCGGAAGTCGGTTCATCAACAATCAATAATTTTGGGTCGTTAATGAGCGCTCTGGCAATGGCCACTCGCTGTTGCTGACCAATACTCAGGGCATCCGCTTTGGTATGCAGAATACGCAATGGTAATTGGAGTTTTGTTAGCAAATCTTTTGCTTTTTGTACGACAGCGAGACTGTCCAAATGTGTTGAAGGAGCGAAGTAAACTGCCGCCTGAATATTTTGTAACACCGATAAATAAGGAATAAGGTTAAATTGTTGAAACACTACTCCAATATTACTGGCTCTAAATTTGTCTCGTTGACGATTTGTCAACGCAGAAAAAGGTTGTCCGAGTAATGAAATTGTTCCTGAAGTCGGGGTTAATGTGCCGCAAAGTAAGTTGAGCAAGGTACTTTTACCACTGCCTGAAGGGCCGGAAAGAAATACGTGTTCACCCTGTAGAACCTGCCAATTATCGATAGCTAATACTATTGCCCCGTTTTTATCGTAGGCAAATTGAAGGTGATGGATATCAATGGCAACCCTTGGTTTGCTTACAGAGCTCTCCATTTCATTTCTTTCTTCCACGCTGCTTCAACCTCTCATGGCTTCTTATTTTCAGTGCTACACAAAATACGGCTTCACAGTAATGTTATCAAATAACACCCTGTTGAAGTGGTAAATTATTATATAAGAAGCCTGGAGTTGAAATGGCACCTATCCGTTGGCTTGCAGTTTTACAACTTCTGCACTTTCATCTTCCAATACGCTTTGCGCACTGGCGCCTTTAAATATTTTACTAATTTTGTCTTTGTTTTTTGACAATAGAATGGTGAGTTCTTCTACTACACTACTTTCCAGCTTAATCCCTTTCGCATGGATGTACGTCGCAAGATTATCCGCTGCATCGAGCATTTTGTCGTATTGGTCAGCTTCTTTTTTGTCGGTAGTTACCAATTTTTCTACCCCTTTGTGCGAAACAACATATTGTGTGGTAATGGCCATGGTAGGTCCCCTAATGATTAAAGACCCAAAAACTCTACCGCATATCACTGTATAAATAAACAGTATTTGTGTGAAAATTTAGAGAAATTTAAAGTGAAACAAAATTGGTTGCATGAAAGCCCTTTTTAAAAGGTGATTAATGCTTGTGCAATTTGTACTTGCTGCGTATAATGCGCGCCCTTACAGCCAACCTAATTCGTTCCTTGTCTCCATACAGTCGGCTGTACTGTCGAGGCTACAACCGTAAGGAGCTATAATGCGTCATTACGAAATCGTATTTATGGTTCACCCTGATCAGAGTGAACAAGTACCTGGTATGATCGAGCGTTATACCACAATCCTAAAGCAAGACGGTGGTCAGATTCATCGTTTAGAAGATTGGGGCCGTCGTCAACTGGCTTACCCAATTGAAAAGCTGCACAAAGCCCACTACGTACTAATCAATGCTGAAGCAACTGCAGAAGCTGTTGATGAATTGGAAAATGCTTTCCGTTTCAACGACGTGATCCTACGTAACATGGTTATGCGCACTAAGACTGCTGTGACTGAGCCTTCTCCAATGATGAAAGAAGAGCCTCGTCGTGAGCGTCGTGACGATTCTGCTCCACGCCAAGAACGCGCGGAAAAGAAAACTGAAACCACTGAAGACAACGCTTAAGGAGATCACCCATGGCTCGTTTTTTCAGACGTCGTAAGTTCTGCCGTTTCACTGCAGAAGGTGTGACTGAAATCGATTACAAAGATATCGCTACTCTTAAGAACTACATCACTGAGAGCGGTAAAATTGTCCCTAGCCGTATTACTGGTACAAGCGCAAAATATCAGCGTCAGCTGTCTTCTGCGATCAAGCGCGCACGTTTTCTTGCGTTGCTTCCGTACACTGATTCACACAAGTAATTGGCGAACTTAAGGGGTAGCTAAGATGAATATCATCCTACTAGACAAAATCGCCAATTTAGGCGGCCTGGGCGACCAAGTGACTGTTAAGTCTGGTTACGCTCGTAACTTCCTTTTCCCACAGGGTAAAGCGGTTCCTGCAACTAAAGACAACGTTGAAAAGTTTGAAGCACGTCGTGCTGAACTTGAAGCGAAAATTGCTGAGCAACTAGCTGCTGCTAACGCACGCGCTGAAAAAGTTGCTGAGCTTGCTGAAGTTACAATCGCAGCACCTGCTGGTGACGAAGGTAAACTGTTTGGTTCTGTTGGTACTCGCGACATCGCTGAAGCAATCACTGCTGCTGGCGTTGAAGTAAGTAAAGCAGAAGTTAAACTACCTACTGGTACACTTCGTGATACTGGTGAGTATGACATCGACTTACAACTTCACTCTGACGTAATCACTTCTATCAAAGTGATCATCATTGCTGAAGCGTAATCGCTGACGTATTTGAAAGAAGCCGCTCAATAGAGCGGCTTTTTTTGTGCCTATATTTTATTGATGCTATTTATTCCACTCCCGTTACCACAGTCGCAGAATGTAAAAATTCATTTCCAACGTCGGTAAACAACCCATTTTTCAAGTTGACTCATCTGCGATAAATGACGCTTTTTAAGCAAAATTTAAATCAAATGTTAATGGTCGCTAAAAATCGCGTTATCGCAGTTTTAAACTTTTTCTGTCACTTGTGCGACCTATAGTAAACCGAACAATAAAAAGCATAAGTGCCTTATTATGGACATAACACGTGCAGCAATAAAAAACGCCACCGGGGTAGGAATCTCAATAGCCTTATTGGTTTTTCTCGGGCTATACAGTTTGTTTAATTTACCCGTTCAATTGTTTCCAGACATTGAACGGCCGAATATTAATATACAAACCTCGTGGCGTGCCGCGTCACCGCAGGAAATCGAATCAGAGATAATTGAGCCTCAAGAAGAAGTGCTACAAGGTATTCCCGGGCTTGAATCAATGAGTGCGTGGGCGAATCAGGGCAATGCATGGATAAACCTCGAATTTGGTTTAGGCACCGATATGCAGAAGACCTTAATTGAAGTCATCAGCCGGATGAATCGGGTTCCACCCTTACCGCGCGACGCACTTTCTCCAAACATCATGTTGGCGGGCAGTGGTGGCGATGCTCCGGCATTGACTTACTTTTTCTTGCAACGTTTACCCGGCAATCCGAATGAAATTAATACCTATGTTACGTATTTTACTGACGTTATTAAGCCCCAATTAGAGTCAATACCAGGGGTAGCACGCGCCCGCATGGAAAGTGGTGTGGGTGGGGTAGAAGAGTTCCAAATTGTTTTTGACCCTTTTAGAGCCGCACAATTAGGCATAGATTTGACTGCTGTCGCTAACGAGCTGGGGCGGGCAAACGACATATCTGGTGGGTTTGTCGATGTTGGGCGTAGACGCTATACATTGCGCTTTGAAGGGCGTTACCAACCCGAAAAAATGGGCGAAATGATTTTAGAATGGCGCAACGGCAGTCCTGTCACTTTAAATGATATCGCCGACATAGCGATTACTCGCGCTGATGGTGCCAATGCCAGTGTTCAAAATGGCAACCCGGCTATTTCAATTCGCGTCGATAGACAGAACGACGCCAACGTATTGGCCACGCTCGAAGCGGTAAAAGCAAAGGTGGCTGAAATAAACCAAAATGACCTTGCGCAGCAACAGCTGGTGATGGCTCAGAGCTTTGATGCGTCGGTGTTTATCTACCGCGCCGTGCAGTTAGTTACCAGCAACTTGTTTATCGGTGTGTTACTGGCTATCGGTGTGCTTTGGCTGTTTATGCGCCAGCTTCGCGCAACAATTATCGTTGCATTGGCTATCCCCATTTCTTTGCTGAGTACGTTTGTGGTGCTGCAACTGACAGGGCGTTCCCTAAACATTATTTCACTGGCGGGACTGGCGTTTGCGGTCGGCATGGTACTGGATGCAGCTATTGTGGTACTTGAGAATATTGTGCGAACGCGAAAAAGCGTCGGCAGTGATGAAGAGAGTGCTTATCAGGGCACCAAAGAAGTGTTCGGTGCGCTAATGGCATCGACGGCAACCACAGTGGCAATTTTTATTCCGGTTATGTTTCTTGAGGATGTGGAAGGTCAGCTATTTGCTGATCTGGCACTCACTATTGCCATTGCAGTGTGTATGTCGCTGATTGTTGCAGTAACTGTCCTCCCTGTCGTTGCTGCCCGATATCTGAAAGGCGCAATGCCTGAAGACAGCTTAAGACAGCTCTGGGTTAAGATTACCCAGACCATAATGCGACTTTCAGCCACACCGCTACGGCGAATCGCGCTAGTGCTCACCTTAATGGGTATTCCCATCACCGGTAGTTTGTTGTTAATGCCTTCCATGGATTACCTGCCGCCGGTTAAGCGCGATGCAGTCGATGCCTTTTTAAGTTTACCCGCTGGGGCAAGCGAAAACTTTATATCAGAAGAAGTGATCCCAATTGTCGTTAAGCGTTTGAAACCCTATATGGACGGGGAAAAGCAGCCCGCACTGAAGAATTACTACATCATTACCTGGCCGAATGGCGGCACTTTAGGCGTGCGGGCTAAAGACCAGTCAAAGGTAAAAGAGCTCGAAGCCATCGTACGCGATGAAATACTAAAAGATCTGCCAGATACGCAAACCTTTGCTCAGCAGGGAAATCTATTCGGCGGATTTGGCAATGGGCGCTCCATCGCTATTCATTTGCAAGGGACAGATCAAGACATGCTCGGCATTGCCGCTCAAGCGGGCTTAGATAAGCTTCGAGAGGTATTTCCCAATGCAAATGCTCGTTCCAATCCCCCGTTAGAACAAGCTGAACCTGAACTGCGCTTTTATCCCAACGACAGCCGTATGATGGAAGTGGGGTTAAATCGCGGTGGTATGGGCAATTTAGTGCGCGCCATGGGAGACGGCATGTATGTCGGCGAGTACTTTGATGGCGTAAAACGCATGAATATCATCTTTCGTTCAGCGCCCTGGCAAACGCCAGAAGACTTGGGAAGCACCCCTATTATGACTCCTGTGGGTGAAGTCGTGCAATTGAGTGAACTGGTTGATATTGAGCGCGCGGTGGGGCCGAGTCGCATCCAGCGCATAGATGGCCGTCGAACGTTAACCGTGAACGTAAATCCGCCAGAAGGCATGAGCCTGGAAGAGGCCATGAAAGTGATTAAAAGCGAGGTTGAGCCTGCCATTATGGCCATGATGCCCAGCGATGGTAGCATCAATTATGGCGGCAGTGCTGACAGCTTAAAAGGGGCGATCTCGTCCATGGCAGACAACTTCCTGTTTGCCATGATCTTACTGTTGTTACTGATGGCGGGGCTGTTTAAATCAGTTAAAGACAGTGTGTTGGTGGTATTGTCTATTCCGCTTGCCACGGTAGGGGGAGTGATTGCAATTCGAATCATGAATACCTTTATGTTCCAACCCATGGATTTGTTAACCATGATTGGTTTCATCATCTTGCTGGGCTTGGTGGTTAACAACGCTATTTTGCTGGTACACCAAACCCGTTTGGGAGAGCAACAAGGGTTGTCCAGAGACGCCGCAGTTGAACAAGCCATAGAGCTTCGCTTGCGACCTATTTTTATGAGTACCCTAACCTCTATATTTGGCATGCTGCCGTTGCTGCTAATGCCAGGTGCAGGAAGCGTTATTTATCGGGGACTTGCTGCGGTTATTGTCGGCGGAATGACTGTCAGCACTATTTTTACCCTGTTGCTACTGCCCACATTACTCAGAATGACGGGGGCGAAAACCGTCAGCACATTATCTCATGACGCTGTGGGGGGCTTGACGCCTCGAACTGCGAAACTCAATAAACACAGCGATCATTTATAAGGAATTCAGTCTCATGAATGTATTAACTCGCGTAGCCATTTTTGGTATATCGGCTTGGACGTCTCTTTCACTTTCAATGGCGGTCTGTGCGCAGGACAATAACTCGCCACCGCCGGTTCTGGTACAAGTCGATGAGGCCCGAGAACAAGCTATTTCTCAATTGACCTGGGTGCCGGGTACAGTATTAAGTCAGATCGACGCGAATCTCGCTTCAGAAGTCAATGGACGTATTCGATGGATGGCTGAAGTGGGCGATATTGTTCAAGCTGGCGATCCCCTGGTCGAAGTGGATGATACTCGTTTGTCTATTACGCTTAATCAAAACAAATCGAATATTGCCAGATGGCAGTCGCAGGTTCGCCTATTTGAGAAGCGACTAACGCGGTTTAAAAACTTACAGGCAAACCACAATACCTCTTTGGGAGAACTGGAAGCGGTAGAAGCGGAACTTGAAAACGCACAGCAAGAACTGGCGCAAGCGAGACTGGATTTGCAATTGACCGAATATCAATTGTCTCAAAGCCGTGTGACGGCACCTTTTACAGCCCTAGTTGTTGAGCGCTTACAATCTCCAGGAGAATATACTGCAATAGGGCAAACCTTATTGCGTGTGGTTAATCCACATAATGTAGAGGTACAGGTACGTGCGCCCCTTTCTGTTTTACCTTACATTCAAAGTGGGATGGCAGTAAATGTTCACGGAAAGCAACATCAAGTAGAAGAAGCGATTCGGGCTATTGTGCCCGTGGGTAATGACAACTCCCGAATGATGGAACTAAGAATTGCTGTGAAACCGAATGATTTTCCTATCGGTAGTGCGGTGCGTGTCGCGATACCTAGCAGTGACACTCATCAAGGTGTCACCATCCCTCGCGATGCATTGGTGTTACGCAAGTCTGGTACTTACATTTATCAACTTAATGAAAACAATGAAGCACAGCAAATAAAAGTGCGCACCGGCGTTGGGCTAGGTGAGCGAATAGAAGTGTTCGGTGATATCGACCCTACACTCTTTGTGGTAGTGCGCGGTGCAGAGCGGCTTCGCGAAGGACAAAAAGTGCGCTTTGAAGAGACTGCGAGTACCCTTACCGCACAGAATTAATGGCACGTGTAACGTTTTAATACGACATGAAACACATTGCGCGCATCATACGCGATGTTGTCAGTCCGTATTGATATCTTGTTGAAATACATAATATGGTAGTGGACATCACCAGAACCGTATCGAAATGTAACAATTGTAAAAGTACTGTCCATTTCGACTAAACTTAATGAGAATGTTTCTTATTTGTAATTGTTGATTGCTAAACGGAGACGCTCTTGAAAAAGCGAGTATTAGTCGGTGCAGTGTGCACGTTGTCCAGTCCAGTATTGTTCGCCCAATCGCTAGAGAATAATACTGAGGAGACCCAACCTATCGAACGCGTTGCTGTGGTGGGGGCAGCAACTAACTTGAGTATTACTGCTGAGGATATTGAACAGTTTCAGGCAAACGACTTAGCGGATGTATTTAGAGAGTCTCCTTCTGTCAGTGTAGGGGGGTCAGTGGGCGTGGCACAGAAGATTTTCATTCGCGGCTTGGAAGACGCTTACCTCAACGTCACTGTGGATGGGGCACAGCAAACATCAACCTTATTTCATCACATTGGGCGTGTTACCTTAGATCCAGATCTTCTTAAGCAGATAGACGTTCAAGCAGGGGCAGGTGAAGCGACCAGTGGGCCTGGCGCAATAGGTGGATCCATTCGTTTTAAAACCAAAGATGCACAAGATTTATTAGATAATGATGAGCAGTTTGGTGGCCGTGTTAAAGCAAGCTATTTTTCCAATGATGGCACCCGTTATAGCGGTAGTCTTTATGGAAAGCTAAGTGATACATGGGGGTTGCTTGGCTACTACAGCACGGTTGACAGAGATAACTTTGAAGACGGTGACGGCAACGACGTATTGGGCACCGCTGCCGATCAAGACATGTTGTTTTTAAAAGCCAGTGGATACCTTACTGACAACCAGTACTTATCACTTAGTGCAGAACAGCGCGATGAAGAAGGCGAATTTTCAGCAAGACCAAACTGGGTGGTACTAGAAGGCGCACCGCTCTACCCGAGTGAAGCCGAGCGGGATACCTATGTGGCAAACTATCGTTTTGACCACAGTGCGATGTTATTTTTAGAGGCAACCGCATACCAAACGTCATCGTCATTTCGTGGCGGTCGTTTTGACTGGTTATCAGACATCGATACGTATGGTTTTGATATTAGAAATACCAGCGAAATAACTAACCACGTATTCACATACGGAATTGATTACCGTAAAGATGAAGTGGAAAGTGGGCCTGGTGCTGGTGCAGTACAAAACGCCGAAACGGGAAGCGTAATGGGTATCTACGCGCAAGCCCATAGCAATATTACACCAGAGCTACTGTTAAGTTACGGTGTGCGCTTTGATGATTTTGATTTTCAGCAGCGCATATTAATTGATGAATACTATGGAGAGCCAGTTACCGATGAGCCATCTGGGTTAGACGATAACGAGCTTAGTATTAACGTAGGCTTAGCTTATCAGCTTACCGAAGCATGGTCTGTTGGTCTGGGTTATGCCGAAGCGGCTCGCGGCAAGCAAATTGGCGATGGGTTTACACTCGATGAATACCTTTACGATGGTGAAGATATTCCTGTTGTCGGTAGCGATGTTGTGCCTGAAACGGTGACTAATATTGAGGCCTCAGTTGAGTACAGTGCGAATAACCTGAACGCGCGTTTAAGTGCTTATGAGTCGACCATTGATGACGTGTTGTTCAGCGGTTATCAAGGTAACTCAGTGTTTAATAATATTGGTGATTTAGAATCTTCAGGTGTGGAATTCAATCTTGCGTATCGTTGGGATTCTGTTGACGTGTACTTTGGGTTTTCAAGCGTAGACGTTGAATTGATGCCTCGAGAAGATTTATACAGTATTCCGTATAGCACCATCGACATTAATGGCTACGAATTTGTCGGTTTAGGTAATAGCCGTGGCGACACTTGGGTGTTGGGGGCGGATTATACGGTGACGGCAACTATCAATGTCGGGTTTAACATTACTATGGTTGATGACATCAATATTGACACCCTTCACCAAGCCTTGGAAAACGGTTGGACTGACTCACTTTATTCACTGAATAAGGCGGATTACACCATAGTAGATATTTATGGCGAGTGGGAAGTAACGAACGGACTTCGAGTGAACCTTGCCGTCACCAATCTGTTTGATGAAGCGTACATCGATCATTCAAGCGTGGGTGATTACAGTGACGTTTTCCCTTCCGTCATGGGGCCACAAGAAGCGGGTCGTGATATACGTGTGTCAGTGACATACGACTTCTAAATAGTCACTTCGCTATGAACTTTTCCGCTTTTAAAAGGTGGGTCTTTTGGGCCCACTTCTTCGCGGGCCTTTTCGCCAGTGTGGTCGTTTTTATTATGGCTTTCACTGGGGTGTTGCTGACCTATGAGCGTCAGTTTAAAGAGCTCAGCGAAATGGCCTATTCGCAAACCATCGATATTGAGAAAGGTCTTATCTCTACTGATGAGGTGGTTTCAATACTGCGCAATAAGCACCCCGACGAAGCGCATATATTTGTACGATGGGTGCATCGTGACGGTGCGGCAATTCCAGCTTGGGCTGGCGAGCATAGCTATCTTATTCATCCCTATACAGGGGGAGTACTTAGAGAAGGGCAAGGCGTTGTTGATGACGTGTTTCACGTAATTACTGACTTGCATCGTTATCTATTATTGGAAGGTGATTACCAATTCATTGGCAAAACCATAACGGCCTACAGCAACCTCATCTTTATCTTTTTACTGCTATCCGGGCTAGTTATTTGGTTCCCCAAACGTATGTCGGTAAAGTGCTTAAAGCAGCAAGTGTTATTGCGGCAGCGGTATATCAATACGCATCATCGCCGTCGTCACTGGCATTTTGTTTTTGGCATCTGGTCCATGCCTTTTTTACTTGTCATTGGTATGACGGCCACACTGTTTTACTTTGAGTGGGCTAACAAGGTGTTATACACAATGTATGGAGAAGACGTGCCCGCGCGCGTGAAAACAGAGATGCCACTCACCCTCGACGCCGATGTTGTTAGCTACGACGATTTATTCCAAAAGGCTCAGCAACACGCAAAGGAGAATGGTTACCATGATTGGTATTCCATGTGGATGGAAATCGGTAAAGAAGAAGGCATTGCTAGGTTTTACATCGATAAAAGTATAGGGCATCGCCAAGAGCTGGCGTATTCATTGTATTTTGATACTCGCTCAGGTGAAATCGCCAGGGTTTTACGCAAGGCAGACTGGCCTAAAGGTAGCCAGGCATGGGGAACATCCCGCTTTTTGCATACGGGTGAGTATTTTGGGTTTGTGGGTCAGACACTCGCAGGTGTGTTCAGCCTGCTATGCTGTATTTTGGTTTATACGGGAGCGCTTCTGGGGATCCAGCGACTTATCTATATGTATAAACAGCGCAAGGTTAACACGCCCTAGTGTCAGACTACGCGGGTAGGGTAATGGTTATAACCAGTCCCGTTTTAAGGCATAGTGTGGTGTTTTTTGAATCTGTTATTGTATCTGTCGCCGCTTTGTCATGTTCATGCTGATTCCTAGCGAGGATTTCACCGCCCACTGCGGCAATCTGTCGTTTTGCCAGTGCAAGCCCAAGCCCAAAACCAGAGCGCTTAGCTGCATGGACATAGTTTTTGGTAGCACGGGATTTATCTACTCTAAAGAAAGGCTCAAAAATAGCGTTTAGCATGGACTCAGGGACGCCCGAACCTTCGTCAGCTACGGTGATAACGTAGTTATTATCTTGGCGCACAAGTGTTAAACTGACTTTGCTTTGCAGTGGTGTATGGCGAAGGGCATTGCGAATGATATTTTCAAGGGCTTGCCCCAATGCAAGTTGGCTACTCTGTTCTATATTCGCGTGTTCTGGTGTCGCAACATATAGCTCCCTGTCAGGGTATTCAAATCGCGCATCTTCACAAATGACATTGATCAACTCTACAAGATCAAAATCATCGGTATTTAAACGCGGCGATTCAGTGTTCAGCCACGCGAAGGTGAGGGTATCCTCAACCAGCTCGCGCATTGTACTGGCTTCGTAGCGCAGACGAGATAGTGCTTGTTCCCGATTTATATCCTGTTCAACAAAATCGATAGCCATGTCTATACGGGCAAGTGGAGTGCGAAGCTCATGAGATAGATCAGCCAGCAAGCTTCTTTGGTTGTAAATGAGGCTACTGGTTCTTTGTGCCATTTTATCGAAGGTTTGCGCTAGTCTAGTAAGCTCATCATTGCGCTTGGGCATAGCTGCCATTGCACGGGCTTCCAAATTGCCATTCGCGAATTCTTTTGTCGCTTTTTCCAATTGTTTAAGCGGCGACATCAGGTGCCGATAAAGCATAAAGCTGAAAAGACTTAATATCACTAAAGGCAACGCAATTTGCAGCGACAAACGGGAGGCGAGCAATAAGGAGCCGGGGCGCATATGTTGGGGAAGTTGAATTAAAAAGTGCGTGGTATCATCGACAAAAGGTACTTCCATGATGGGGTTTTCAGAAAAGTACAAGTGTATTTTCCACTCTGGGCTGCGGCCAATTTGAAACCTATCAAGAAATTCGGCTTGCATCTCGGTGTCAGCAAACGTTGTCATCTGAGAGTTAACCACTGCAAGCCAGGTATTCTCTTTCACCCTTACTTCTTTCAAATAAGCCGCAAGTGCACTTTCTCCCTTTTCTAGATATATCCGCTCCGCTTCCTCTCCATACGAATACAACGTTTCTTGATGCACTTTATCTATAAAACTCATGCTGGTTTCAGTGTGATTGGTAAGCCACGCTATCGCCCAAAACAATAGCACTGTGCCCAGGGCGATAAATGCACAAAGTCGCCAAAACAGTTTATTTTTCACGAAAAGCGGTACCCTTGGCCATGTACAGTGGTAAGGCGCTCAGGTGGCATACCGATTTCTACAAGTTTTTTGCGGATTCTAGATAAATGCATATCAAGACTTCGATCATAACGTGAAAACGGTTTGTTGAGCACACTGTGGTAGAGGAAAGCCTTGCTTAAGGTCTCCCCCTTGTTCTCCGCCAGCATCCAAAGTAGTTTAAACTGAATGGGCGTGAAATCGAGTAACGTGGTGTGATACTTCGTAATTTGCTGAATGCGATTTAAATAAAGTACATCGATGATAATTTCAGACTTTTGCGTGTTAAATTCACTTATTGCTTTGCTACGTCGCAACAAAGCATCGATGCGCAACATCATTTCCGTGAAATTGAAAGGTTTTGGGAGATAGTCATCTGCGCCTTTGCGATAGCCTTCTATCCGCTCTTGCTCAGCGCCAGATGCAGTAATCATCATTACGGGGGTTTTCTTGACTTGTCGCAATTGATTGAGAAGTGATAGGCCGTTTAATGAAGGAAGCCGAATATCCAGCAAAATGAGGTCAAAACTTTCTTCAAGCACTGCTTCAAGGCCCGCATGGCCATCACATTCATGACGAGTTTCAAATCCTCTGGACTGCAAAAGTTGGGTGATTTGCTCACTTAATGTGGCATCGTCTTCAACGATCAGTATTCGGGTTTTAGTCATGACGGCACAGGTTAACTATTTTTTATATATTATTAATAATAGTTCTCATTTGCAAATGCCTCATGGCGTACAGCAGGCTTTATCACCTCTATTTTTAGGAACAGTAAACACCAACAGGTCTTATCTAAGCATGTTGTTACAAATTAGGAGTGGTAGTTATCCATTCCCTCTTTAAACTAAAATGCTTCCCTACGCTGGGGATGCCGATGAAAACTCAGATGTGAAAATCTTATGATTGTAGAGATACGCAAGGTACGAGAATGAAAAAAACGCGTGCAAAATTTGTGGGTTATATCACATGTTTTATTGCCGTTGGGAGTGGTCTGGCGGGTTGTGCTTCTCGCAACCAAGTGGATCGAATTGAACATGAGCTTTCCATCGTCAATTATACCTACGTTAAAGGCTATGAAGACAGATTCAGCAATATTTACGACAGTTTCAAAGACTATCCAGTTACCTGCACTGACAATTGTTATCCACCTTCGGCTGATATTGCCTGTGAAGACGACATGCAAAACTGTCAGTTCGTCGGCAATAACCCTAATGTAGATTTAAATGCGGGGTTTTCTATACGATGGCTAGGGCATGCGAGCTTTGTTATTACCACTAAAGACGGTGAACAGGTTTTAGTCGATCCGGTCTTTAACCAATTTGATTGGCCCGTAAACTGGGCGTTTCGATTAACTGAAGGAATTAATCGCAATGCCCCTGTGCAACTTACTCCCAGTGAGCTGACACACACAGATGCAGTATTATATTCCCACATTCATTACGACCACTTTAACAAGTCGGATATCAACACAATCGGTGTGAGCCCCACGTACTTAGTTCCATTGGGATTCCCACAACATTTCCCCAATGGAGGTTACACCATTAAGGAGATGGCGTGGTATTCATCGCAAACCATTGGAAATACGGTAGCGCATTTTGTGCCTGCTCACCATTTTAGCAATCGTATTTATGTGCCGTATTTGTATGACGATACCGATGCTTCGCTATGGGGTGGGTGGGTACTTGAGAATCAGGGACGGACGCTTTATTTTGCGGGTGATACGGGTTATTCCCCTCATTTTAAGGATATCAACATGCGTTATGGTGACATTGATGTGTGCCTGTTACCAATCGCGTCTTACTTTAGCGAGTCATTCCCTAAGTGGTATCGAAAAGTACATACGACACCAGAAGACGCTATTATTGCAGCGCAAGAATTAGGCTGCAAAGTCGTTGTGCCGTGGGGATATGGCAACGCCAGTTGGAGAATGGGCGATAAAACCTCTCATTCGGCGTTGTTCAGACTGCTGCATATGAAAGAGGAGTTACAGACCCCCGTGCCATGGTATGTGCTAAACGAGGGAGAAGCCGTGCGTTTCTAGTGTCTGTTTCAACAGGCCTTGCACCGCAGTCGATTTATCGATTGGCAATTTTGTCACATTTTTGTCGCCACTCGTCGTCTAATACCGATAGCGTGGCCAGTGAAGCTGCAAGGGTTTTATCCGTTTTATTGTGCGTGCATTGCATTAATGTATGCACGCTGACGGTGTTCGCTTCGCGATGTAACAGACTGACATCATCTTCCACTTTTATCTTGCCAGTTTTGATAACGCGATAATACCAACCAGTCATACCACGCTCGCCGACAAATCTATCTAAATTGGCGATGCCAAATCGATGACATATCTTAACGCAGGGGGCACGAGGGGCACTTATTTGAAGTTCAACGTCGCCAAATTTCCAGATATCGCCAATGTACACGGTAGTGTCATCCATCCCTTTAACACTTATGTTTTCACCCATATTACCCATGGTGAAATGGCCTTCAGGGTGATGCTTTTGCAATGTCTCGTAGTGTACAGGGCTAAATTGATGTAACACTTTTTCTGGTCCACCATGCAGGCGTGTATTGGCCTGCTCGTCTTCTTCGGTGCCATTTATATTGACGGTTAAAACATCGACAGGATTTTTCACGAAGCTGCTTAATGCCCCTCTCGGGCCCAATGGCTGTGGCTTACCTGCAAATAGACCATCGATTTTAAACTTCAACGACATGGGGGCTCCAAAAAAAATTTTTTGTGTATTTAAACCTTTCTCCTATAGGGTACGACTAACCCTATAACACTAACAAGTGCTTATACCGCACAAAAGCGTCTTTATCTTTTCAAACGTAATTAAAAAGAACGAGGGCGTGTCACTAGCGGTTTAACTAACAATTAAGAGAAAACAATGGAACACACACAACCACGTGTTGTACACGCCAATGTGGTGTTCGGTAGCAAAAGCGAAAACGAGCTTATTTCGTCGGCTAAAGCAGGCAGTAAGCAGGCTTTTAAAATGCTTTATGATTTACACATTGGACGTGTATATGCATTGTGTTACCGGCTAACAGGTGAGAAAGGAATGGCCGAAGATGCCTCTCAGGAAGTGTTTATACAACTGTGGCGAAAACTCGACAACTTTGACGGACAAAGCCAATTTTCTACATGGTTACACAGTGTCACGGCGAATGTCACCATCTCTTATATGCGCAAACAGAAAGGGTGGATGCAGCGTATATTCAACGTCGAAGAGAGTGGTCTAGGTGATATGGCGGCTGACGGTGACAGCACTGAAATTGATTTAGAAGCACTGATAGTCAGGTTGCCGGAGAGGGCGAGAATGGTCTTTGTGTTACATGCGATAGAAGGCTATCGACACGAAGATATCGCCTCAATGCTGAATATGGCAGTGGGTTCGAGTAAGGCTCAATTTTTTCGCGCCAAACAGCTTTTGAAAGATTTTATGGGGGTCGAGGATGAGTAATTTTGACGACAAATTATCTCAGCATATTAGTGGGCTCAATAAAGAGAAACAACCACAGCGTGATTTGTGGCGTGGAATTGAATTAGGGATCGAATCGCAGCGCGCTGAAGCGTTCACAGAGCAGCAGAACACGAAAACAACAGGTGTTACTACTTCTCAATGGATGGCATTTGCAGCAAGCGTGTGTTTCGTTACTGTGCTGTGGTTTGGTGCGCCCTATGCGTTTAAAACAGAATCAACGCTCAGTGATAGCTTTACCTTCATAGACGCCATGAGTATGCAGCAACAACAACATGTCGATAGCCTACTGGCCAGCTATGAAAATACGCCATCACTCACACAGGATTGGCAAGAGCAACTTAAAGAACTGGATGATGCAGCTAGTGTGATAAAAGACGCGCTTAAAGATGACCCGGACAACTCCGCATTAATCAAAATGCTGCACCATGTATATCAACAGCAAATTGCCTTAATTGAGCGAGTGCACGCGCCCAAGTGGCAGCAAATATAAAAGGGTAAGACAATGAATAGAAAATTAACCGCTAAGCTTTCGCCCACTATTTTAAAAACCATCGGGCTCACAGCATTGATCAGTGCGGCAAGTCAGGTAATGGCTGGTGAACGGGTAGACAAAACGATTGATACCTCGGCTTCTCCGAAAATTGATATAGAACATGTGAATGGAAAAGCAGACATTCGGGTATGGGATAAATCACAGGTCCGTGTAAGCGGTGAACTGGGTGACCGCACCGAAGAGTTTATTTTTGAACAGCGGGGTGATGTAGTGATCATCCATGTTGAAGTTGAACGCAATTCAAAAAGTTGGTTCAACAAGGGCAAAGACGGTGACGATTTAACCATTTATATCCCCTCGGCTAGCGATCTTCATTACACCGCTGTTAATGCAGACGTGAGTGCGCAGGGGGTAACGAAAGCCGCAGATATCGAAGTAGTGAATGGAGACGTGACACTCAGTGATATGGGTGAGCGCATTGAAGTTGAGTCGGTGAACGGGGATATCGCATTAAACAATGTTAAAGGTCGTCTAGAAGTGGAAACCGTTAATGGAGAAATAGAGGCTTCTCATACTGGCGCTCATCCCGTTGTGGCGACATCGGTCAATGGCAAAATTAAACTCAACTCCAATAGCCCAGATATTACGATAGAAACTGTTAATGGACGCATCGACCTTTCGTTAGCGGAAGTGGATTCGCTTAAAATAGACACAGTGAATGGGCGCACTTATGCCGAGCTTTCGCTAAATTCGAAAGGAGCGCTTCAGGCTAGTTCGGTAGGTGGGGCAATGGAATTTGTCTTCCAAAAAGGGGTGTCAGCACAGATCGATCTAGAAACCCATGCGGGAGGTTCAATCGTTAATAATATTAGTGATGATAAAGCTAAAAAGCCCAAATACGGGCCTAGTAGATGGTTGCGTTTTATGCACAACGGAGGAGCCAGTAACGTTGATATCTCTACTGTGAATGGACGAATTGAAATAGATGAAAAATAGTGGCCAACGTCGGGCTATTCCCGTGGCGTCAAAGGTAACTATACAGGGTTGAAATACCGTAAAAACAGCCTGCATTTAATTGAGCTCAGAGGTTGAAATAAATACTTTAGTCCCTATTTCTTAACTGACAGGCGAGTAACACAAAGCTGCTAACCTTGGCAGCTTTTTTATTGCCTGTACCTCTGCATTCTTTTCATCGTCCACATATATAGTGGTCATAAAAATGAAATTTCATTGGTAGATAAACCTTGTGTTGAACTCATAGGGAGGTTGAAGTGAGTATTGCAGGTTACGTCAAAAGGTTCTGGCGTTTTCACAGTTTGATTGTTGGAGCAATGGGAATATGCGTATTCACATTGGGCTGTGCGGTACAGGAGCCCGCGCCATACGAGGGAACCTGGATTGTGACAAAAGCTTATCAACCTGGAATTTCAGCACTCTCGCTGGCAGACGCCGAGCATTATTTGGGACGTTCGGTCACTTACACATCGACGTCAGCAAAGCTAGACCAAATCCAATGCGAAAGCCCTATTTATGACTCGACAACCTTGAGCAATAATGAATTCTATCACCACTTTAACGCCTCTCCACAGGCATTGGGTTTTAGTGATGACAGCATAACTGAAGTGACACTCTCTTGTGATAATGGCAGCGAAAACCTGGGCTCTACCTTGGTTCTCCAAGAGGATACATTGGCCTACACAGTCATTGACGGTACTTTTTTAAAATTGGAAAAGACGCTGTAAACTGTTTAGCGGGGATAGGGTACTTCCAACACTAAAATGCCTAAGCGTTTACGCTGTTAGCGATAAATATTTATTAAAGCCCGATAAGCTCTGGGAATATGTGAGTTTTTTGCGCTTTCGGCTCAAAAGGCGCCTTTCCTTTATTGAGACAGCAGCCGTAAAAGCGCATAATATCCAACTGGTTTTTGATCACTGATATAGGTTGTACTCGTGGCTTCTGCTCCAAAAGGCGATAAGAATGTTGAGAAATTGAAGGTTCCACCTCATAGTATTGAGGCAGAGCAATCTGTTCTGGGCAGCATGCTTATTGATCCTGAGAGCTGGGACAAGGTGGCGGAACTTGTCACTGATAACGACTTTTATAACCGCTCCCATCAAATTATTTACCGCGCTATCACCCGCCTTCTCAATAGCAGTCAACCGATAGATCTTATTACCGTTTCAGAAGAGCTTGAAAAGCACGACGAATTGGATGATGCAGGTGGTTTTGCCTACCTGGGCGAACTCGCTAAAAATACACCAAGTTCCGCTAACGTGGTGTCTTATGCGCAGATTATCAGCGAAAGGGCCATCACCCGTGAACTTATCGGTGTAGCACATGAAATCGCTGAGGTGGGATATAACCCCGAAGGCAGAGACAGCGCTGATATTCTCGATTTAGCCGAGAGTAAGGTATTTGAGATTGCCGAGCGCAGAACCGGTGAAAACGAAGGGCCGCGGGATATTGAGTCTGTATTGGGTAAAACCATAGATCGACTTGAAGAATTAGTGAAAACCAATAAAGAGGTAACCGGTGTTACGACGGGGTTTACTGACTTAGATAAAATGACCAGTGGTTTACAGCCATCTGACCTCATTATAGTCGCCGCCCGTCCTTCAATGGGTAAAACTACCTTTGCCATGAACTTGATCGAAAACGCGATGATGGCAGAGGAGAAGCCGGTATTGGTATTCAGTTTGGAGATGCCATCAGAACAGATCATGATGCGTATGCTGGCATCGTTAAGTCGGGTTGACCAAACTAAAATTCGTACTGCTCAACTTGATGACGAAGACTGGGCACGAATTTCAAATACCATGGCGATGTTGAAAGATAAAGATAGCTTGTTTGTCGATGACTCGTCGGGCTTGACGCCAATGGATGTGCGAAGCCGTGCTCGTAAGTTGGCTAGGGAACGGGGCGGTATCAGTCTTATCATGGTGGATTACCTTCAGCTGATGCGCGTACCTTCGCTAAGTGATAACCGGACACTTGAGATAGCGGAGATATCCCGCTCACTTAAAGCATTAGCAAAAGAACTTGAAGTGCCAGTGGTGGCGCTGTCACAGCTAAACCGTACGCTAGAGCAGCGAGCTGATAAAAGACCGGTTAACTCAGATCTACGTGAATCAGGTTCAATTGAGCAGGATGCCGACCTTATCATGTTCATTTATCGCGATGAGGTATATCACGAAAACAGTGAATACAAAGGCATCGCCGAAATCATTATAGGTAAACAGCGTAACGGGCCTATTGGAACATGCCGTTTGACCTTTCAGGGGCAATTTTCCCGGTTTGATAATTATGCGGGGCCGGCTATCGCTGACGAGTATTAATGTGTATTAATTTACGCATTAATGATGAATACGTCGAAAGATAGACCATGCTATACAAAAAAGGCGCCGATAGGCGCCTTTCTTACTTTAGAACAAGTGCTTACTTTTCTTCAGCTACTTTAACCGTTTCTTTAACTGTCACTGATATGCGACGGTTTACGCGGTGAGCTTCAGCGTTATTAGCCGGGTCTAGTAGGCGAGTTTCACCGTAACCAATAGTGTCTAGGCGTGATGACTCGATACCGTACATATCTACCATAACTTTCTTGAAGTTTGCTGCACGGCGATTTGAAAGATCCATGTTGTATGCTTCTGTACCTGGTGCAGAAGTGTGACCTTCAATTACCGCAGTAGTAGATGGATATTCTTTCATGAACGCGGCAAACTCAGAAATTTCTGGGTCTTTAGGCATTTTCACAACTGCACTTTCGTTGTCGAATAGAACGCGTAGGGTAATTTCTACTGTTTCTTCATCGAAAATGGTACAGCCTTTCTCGTCCACTTTAACACCTGCTGGCGTATCTGGGCACATATCCTTGCTGTCTACAACGCCATCGTTGTCAGCATCTCTGATCGCACAACCTTTAGCGTCTACTTTCTTGCCCGCTGGCGTATTTGGACATTGATCTACACCGTTAAGAACACCATCGTTATCGTCGTCGATGCTACAACCGTTAGCATCAACGCGAACACCTGCAGGTGTCATAGGGCATTGGTCTTTGCTATCGATAACACCGTCGTTGTCGCTGTCACGAGGCGCAGATGGCGTGCGCTCACCGAAAGGTATCGCTACACCCACTTTTACGCTGTAATCGTCATAGTCTTCACCGAAATCTTGATAAGCCGCTACTTCCGTGATTAGACGAATGTCGTCAACGATATCCCAGTGTTTACCTATACCAAGGTTAGCCAAAGTCGTTGACTCACCCACTGACTGTCTTTTCACACCACCAAAGATATACATAGAATCGTTAGTAAGGAAATACATGGCATCAATGCCAACCATTTCGCCGCTATCATCGCCGCCAGTTGAGTAATCAAGGTCAAGTGCCGTGAACTCTACACGCGCAGCCCAGCTTTGCGTGAAACGAAAGCCGTATTCCAATGCAATACCATTGCCGTCGTCTACAGTTACGTCACCTGCTAAAGGTCTATCCGGGTCGGTATTGTAGTAAAGGCCAGAAATACCACCCCAACTGCGGTATGCTGGTTCTTGAGAGTCTTGAGCAAATGCATTGGTTGAAGCCATTACAGCTAATGAAAGCGCTGCTACTTTAAAGTGTTTTTTCATAGTCACATCCTGTTTAACGTTGAGTGATTATCGATTTTTGATAATTTTGTGTTGTGCTTAATAGTATGCATTGTAAGCACAAATTATGCCATTATATTATATGGGCTTAGGCTGTGATCCCTTGTAGTGTGGCAATAATTGTTCGTCTTCCGCCATGATCTCGGTGTTCGCCGAGCATTACTCCCTGCCATGTACCTAGCGCTAACGCGCCTTGTTGGACGGGAATTGTAAGCTGACAACCTAGTATACTCGATTTTAAGTGAGCAGGCATATCGTCTTTACCTTCGTAAGTATGCCTGAAAAATGCTAGGTTCTCTTTTACACTATGGTTGAAGAACGCTTCCATGTCGTCACGGACGGTGGGGTCAGCATTCTCGTTAATAGTTAAACTGGCACTGGTGTGCTGCAACCACAAGTGGAGCAACCCCACCTCTACTTGCTTAATACCTGGAAGCGCAGCTACCACGTGTTCGGTTATGAGATGAAAACCTCGCGGGTAGCTATTGAGTGTAATTTTTTCAGACTGCCAGAAATTATTTATCAAAACAGATTTCCAAATGCGCGAGTCCATCATCGCACATAAACGGAAGAATAATTTTTGCGCCGTCTACCTGGTGGCTAATAGTGTGTTGCTTTCCTGATACGACGATAGGTGTGGCCATACCAAATTCGTAACCTTTTTCTGCCAAGTCACGCTTAGCATTACCGCAAATCATGTTGGTCACTTCGCCTACCATGTCGCCCACTTCGGCATCGAGCTTTTCTGGTCGTTCACCTACCATACGCTCCATAATCGTAAGTGCAAGGCCTTCGTCAAAGGATATTGACATAGAGCCTCTTACATCGGGACCTACCATTCCAATTAGACCCGAAACATCACCTTTTGCGACATCGCTTTGTTTTCGCTTGGGCTTTCCCGGTGTTAGTTTGGTTTGCGCCATGGTTTCCATGACATTGAGTAAACCTGCAATAAACGGGTTTACAAAATCAGCATTCATGTTGGTTCTCCTTGAGAGAGGGGGCTTCCGTTTGTTGGCAATCAGCGCAAAGTCCATGCGCCTCTATTGTTTGTTTGGATACGCGAAATCCGTGTTGTTTGGCTTGATTTTCAAGTGTCTCTTGCAAACCTTCGGATTGAATCTCTGCCACGTCACCACAACTATCACAAATAAGAAACTGGACAGGGTGGTTGCAGCCAAAGTGGTAGCAGGCTACGAACGCGTTAGTAGATTCTAGACGGTGTATAAAACCAAAATCCAGTAAGAAATCGAGAGCTCTGTATACCGTAGCTGGTTTGGCGCTGGATTCGGTTTCTTTTAGTGAATCAAGCAATTCGTACGCGCCCATAGGGCCGTGTTTCGAAACCAATATCTCAAACACCTTTTCTCGCAGTGGTGTGAACCTCGCTCCCCTTTGCTCGCAATAGGCGCGGGCTTTGTGGATCAGTGTAGATTTATTCATTAATGACAACCGTAAACTCGTCTTTCATTGTTATTGTAGTACGCCGTTGTTTTAGGATTGCGCCTTGTATGTGAATACATGAGCGATAAGTTCATCTTCTAAGGCAAACCGCTCTTCTAAGGTCTCTCCTAATTGCGCAAGTGCATAATCAAATGTTCTCGCTTGCTCTGGCGTGACCGCTTCAGCAAATTTATCATTAAACGACAATGCTGCGTCAGTGGTCATTGTCAATTTAGGGTAAAGTTGGTTTTTAAGGGTGAGCCCTTTCTCGTCATTCTCGACGAGTATGTCAAAAACTTCGAAGTGTCCGGCAGAAAGATAGTCCATAAGCGCGTCGCAAAAATGCGATATATCGGTAGCATCAGGTAAACATTTTTCACGTTGATTGATGCCTGCCAAATGGCAATACGATACCAGCAGGGCTTGCCGATCACGCAACCACCTGTCAATGACCTCGCTTTTTCCACTCCACTTCTTTTTTACACTCTCCAGCTGCTGCAACATCGTGTTTTATTAACCGTTCAGCGACAATTATTCTCAGTATAACACCGTGCACTTATGACACAAATTTTGGACGAAAAGAATAACGCGTCATATTTATTGTGTAAGCAAAAGTTGCTTATGTCTGCTAGCTTTCACTCTGGCTGTGCTATTGTGTGTAGCAAGGACAGGAGTATGTAGCAATGATGATAAAACAGAATGAATCTAAACTGAAAGCACATAAAGCAATGTGGGTAGTATTTAGTAGAGGAAAGCTGTTAATTCAAGCTCAGTCACAACGTATACCTGTCGCGTATTTTAACGAAATACCATTTCTTCACCGTTATGCTGAAGAGGTGCATCAATTACCCCCTCTCAATGACGGTGCAACCCTTGAGAACCCAGTCTTTGTGGTTGATTTAGGCGCGGAACACGTTGAACAGCCAGGTTGGGAAAGGGTACCGCTAAGGCAGTTGCTGGTTACAGAGCAAGACATCGCCTTTTCGGTAATAGGCCGAGCTTGGCAGTATATTCACTTTTTACGCACTCACCAGTACTGTGGTCAGTGTGGCGCTAAAACAGAACGGGTAGAGTGGGAGATGGCAGTGCAATGTCATCGTTGTCAGCATCGCAGTTATCCCAGGGTTTCGCCCTGCATTATTGTTTCCATCCACGATAACAAAAGGCTACTGCTTGCCAAAGGGGTCAGGCACAGAGAAGCAAACATGTACTCAACATTGGCTGGATTTGTGGAAAGCGGTGAAAGCTTGGAGGAGGCTGTTCATCGGGAAGTATTTGAAGAAGTAGGCGTGAGAGTGAAAAACTTACGTTATTTTCACAGCCAGCCTTGGCCGTTCCCTCATTCTCTGATGGTCGGTTTTATCGCAGAATACGACAGCGGGACTATTCAATGTCAAGAGAATGAAATCGATGATGCACAATGGTTTGACGTGGATGCGCTTCCCAATACGCCGCCTTCGGTTTCGATTGCGGGGCAACTCATTGCGGAAACGGTGTCTCTAATTAGAGACAAATAAAAAACCCTGCCGAGGCAGGGTTCCAATAAGATTAGCACGGTCCCGTAACGGGCTTCTTTATAGTTATCGTACATAGTAATAGCAAACACTTACTTTAAGCGCAAGTGGCATTTTTACTTTTTTCAAGTCATTTTCGTCTTCAATTATCGACACCGTATCGCGAAGATAAATATTTAGATCGGTTTTCACCCAACACAGGAATAATACTGATATAATCCCGCCCTTTGGAGGCTTTCCAGTCTCTGTCTATTGTATCTATAGTTATTCAGGTGAGTTATATGTCGCAAAATGTTCCTAGTGTTGATAAACCCGCGTTAAAGAACGATCGTTATTTACGTGCGTTGCTGAAACAGCCAGTGGATATGACACCAGTATGGATGATGCGACAGGCTGGCCGTTACTTGCCTGAATACAAAGCCACACGGGCACAAGCAGGCGACTTTATGTCGCTGTGTAAAAACGCCGAGTTAGCCTGTGAAGTCACCCTGCAACCCTTGCGCCGCTTTCCTCTCGATGCAGCGATATTATTTTCCGACATACTCACCATTCCCGATGCCATGGGATTGGAGTTGTATTTCGAAACTGGAGAGGGCCCTCGTTTTAAGAAGCCCATTACGTGTAAGGCTGATGTAGATAAGATTGGGCTACCGGATCCGGAAGGTGAGCTTCAATATGTTATGAATGCCGTGAGGACGATTCGCCGCGAACTGAAAGGCGAAGTGCCACTTATTGGTTTCTCTGGCAGCCCATGGACACTTGCGACCTATATGGTTGAAGGCGGTTCAAGTAAAGCCTTCACCAAAATTAAAAAGATGGCCTTTGCAGAGCCTGCTACCTTGCATGCTCTTTTAGCCAAGCTGGCTGATTCGGTGACTGAGTATTTAAATGCTCAGATCGCGGCTGGGGCACAATCTGTGATGGTCTTTGATACCTGGGGTGGCGTCTTATCTCCCAGAGACTACAAAGCGTTTTCTCTTCAATATATGGAGCGCATTGTTAATGGATTAACCCGTGAAAGCGAAGGTCGTAAGGTACCTGTTACTCTGTTTACCAAAAACGGTGGAATGTGGCTGGAGTCTATTGCGGCAACGGGCTGTGATGCGGTAGGTCTGGATTGGACTATCGACATTAAAGAAGCGCGAGCTCGAGTGGGAGATAAAGTCGCCCTGCAAGGCAATATGGATCCTTCAATGTTGTATGCCCCCGCAGCGAGAATTGAAGAAGAAGTGGCTTCAATCTTAGCCGGTTATGGCGAAGGTAGTGGTCATGTATTCAACCTCGGTCACGGGATCCACCTGGACGTTCCACCTGAAAATGCAGGTGTGTTTGTTGACGCAGTGCATAAGTTTTCTAAGCAATACCATAAATAACGCTCAGCGATTAAAGGGCTTGTAATGAAACCGTGGTTGTTTTTATTGTTTTTGGTGTTTATTTCGGTAGCCGGCTATAAATTGTCAGGCTATCAACACCAACTCAGTGAATCGAAAGCCGATAAAGCGCGCCTGAATTCTGTTTTATCGCGCTCAAGAGCCACAGAAGCCAGTGAATTGAAAGTCATCAAGCCCACGCCTAAACTGTCACTCTCTACTCCCCCCCAAGAGATCAACGAAACAGTTGTCGCAGGTGACGACGTATCGGGTGAGTCACGATGGACTGCTGATATGGAGTCATTCCTTAACACCTTTTTCACTTTACCCCACAATAGCCAGCAATTTGCATTGTCTTCAGTGAAGTGCACCAACGATCTTTGTGAAGTGATGGGTCAGCACAGTGGAACGCAACGCGACTTGTTTGATTTGGTCGAAGCCCTTGAAAATGAGCCTTGGTGGGAATTTGGCGTGCCAATGTTCAGTACGGAAATTACCCAAGGGGAGGCTGTGACTATTTCTGTGTCCCTGCGTAAAGAGGACGGCGCTTTCACGGCAATATCTGTGCAGTAGCCCCTTGTTATGCATCGCGGGGCAAGCCTTTTTCTACCGCTCTTATTAGCCTCTGTTGCTGCCGGTTTAAGGTACTTTGGAGTGCCTGGCGTTTAGTGTTTTGTGCATTGAGCGCCCAATCAATATGGCGATCAACCATATCGCTTACTAAGCCTCGCCGAGCGTTGAGTATGGCCATGTGCGCTTTACTATAAGGCGCATTGCCCAATGCCACTGCAATGTTTCTCTGCCATTTTTCAAAACCAATACGGCGAATTGGCGATCCTTCAGTATTGGCTAAAAAGGTTTCCTCAGACCAACTAAAAAGCGTGATGAGAGACTGGCCGTGAAGCACCTGGCGGGGATGGAAATCTTCCTCGCTTGTGATATCTGCATAGCGATTCCACGGACATATCAACTGGCAATCATCACAACCATAAATACGATTACCCATAAGCGGGCGCAGCGATTCGGGAATGTCTTTATCTGATTCAATAGTCAGATAGGAAATGCATCGTCTTGCATCGACCTTGTAAGGAGCAACAATAGCGTTGGTGGGACAAATTGTCAGGCAGGCAGTGCAACTACCACAGCTCTCTTCAAGTGGTGTGTCGACTGGTAGCGGTAAGTTGATAAAAAGCTCACCTAGGAAGAACCATGATCCTGCTTCTTTGTTGATGGTAAGGCTGTGTTTACCCGTCCAACCAATGCCCGCTTTTTCCGCTATGGCGTGTTCTAACACGGGGGCCGAGTCTACAAACGGTCGATAGGCGGTATGACTCAGTGCGTGGGTTATTTTTTCACCTAATTGCTTCAGCCGCTTGCGCAAAACCTTGTGGTAATCTCGACCTAATGCATAGCGGCTGATATAACCAAGTTCTGGCGTGTTTAAGTGCTTGGCAAAAGACGCGTCAGGGGGGAGATAGTTCATACGTACACTGATCACGCGAAGTGTCCCGGGTACCAATTCCTCGGGTCTCGCGCGTTTCATGCCATGGCTTTCCATGAAAGCCATGTCACCGTGATAGCCGGCACCTAGCCATGCTTGAAGATGGGCTTCGTGCTGATGTAAATCAATATCGCTGATGCCAACCTGCTGAAAGCCTAGCGCTCTTCCCCAAGCCTTGATATTGTTGGTTAATTCAACCAGATCGACAGAACTAATTTCGGACATGTGCTCATGCTAGATACTCAATTAACGTCAAGTTTATCATATAAACTATTTCGCGCCGATCAGGTTAGAGAAAACGAAGCGCAAGCAGCGGCGCAATCTGGTTGTGACATGTTTACGCTTATGCAGCGCGCCGGTGATGTGGTGTTTAAACAGTGCCAGGAGCTGATGCCAAATTCTGATGTTTACTTAGTGCTAGTTGGGCAGGGCAATAATGCTGGCGATGGCTATATAGCTGCGGTTAACGCGAAGTTGGCGGGCAAACAGGTTCATTTATGTGCAGTGGAGCCTAAACGTGTTTTAGACGGTGATGCCGGAAAAGCGCAGCAGCGATGGTTGGATGCAGGAGGCATCATCGAAAGTTTTCAGCCTGAGTTACTCGAAAAAGCAGATGTGGCAATTGATGCTTTACTGGGGACAGGAATCAATAGCTATATCCGCAACGAATTTGCAGACGTCATTGACGCACTCAATGCGTCTACAACACCCGTTGTCAGTGTGGACGTACCATCTGGTCTTGATGCCAACACCGGGCAAAGTTTGGGGCGGTGTGTACAAGCCGATATTACCGTGACCTTCGTGGGTATAAAACCTGGGCTAGTGACAGGTGCTGGAAAGCAATCGTGTGGGAAATTGGTATACGCTGATTTAGGTATCGGCAAGGCGTTTCAGTCACTTGCCAGAGCAAGTGCTACTATGCTTAACATTGATCACTTTAAGGGTATGGGGCCAAGGGATATCAATAGCCACAAAGGCACTTATGGCAGGCTATTGTGTATTGGCGGTAACAAAGGCACTTCAGGTGCAATTCGCCTAGCCAGTGAAGCTGCTTTGCGAAGTGGTGCTGGCATGGTGCGGGTATACACTCATGAATCGTCTGTGGTTCAAGTGAGTGCAGGTAGACCTGAACTCATGGTAGCCGATAGTCAACTTGAAGATGCGCTTAATTGGGCAACATGTGTGGTAATTGGCCCGGGTCTTGGTCAGGATAATTGGGCTGAACTCACCTTTGAAGTCACCATGAAACACTGCCAAAGCCACAACAAACCCGTGGTTATCGATGCCGATGCTCTTAATTTACTGTGTAAGCAGTCCACTGCTTACACCCTTTCAGACAGTATCTTAACTCCTCATGCCGGTGAGGCTGCGCGTTTACTTGGCGTCTCGGTAGACGATGTGGAAAGTGATCGCTTTAACTACGCCAGACAATGCTCACAACGCTATCACTCAGTCTGTGTATTAAAAGGGGCAGGCACCCTTATTGACAATGAAAAGAAAACCTGGGTATGTAGACACGGCAACCCAGGAATGGCGACAGCGGGTAGCGGTGATGTGCTGAGTGGAATTCTAGGTGCGCTATTAGCACAAGGGGTAGAAACAGATATCGCCGCTAAATACGGTGTCGTGCTACACGCTAAGGCTGGGGATGATATTGCCCAACAATACGGACAACGTGGTATGATAGCCAGTGATTTATTTGACGCAGTGCGCGCCCTTATCAATCACTAAAAAGTGTGATGCAATCTCGTAAGAGAGGGCGTTTACCGCGTTGTTCAGATTGTTTATTTCATTGGAATATTGTTGATGTCTTATCCCCAAACCTCTTACTTTGCCAATCAAGTGGAAGATACTGCACATCTTGCGAAAGATTTAGCGCAAGCGGTGGCCAGCCAACTTCCTCACGCGGCGGTTATCTATCTCAATGGCGATTTGGGTGCGGGAAAAACCACGTTTAGTCGCTATTTCATTCAATCATTGGGGCATTCAGGTAGTGTTAAAAGTCCAACCTATACATTGGTAGAGCCATATGAGTTGGAAAACCTCAATATTTACCATTTTGACTTATACCGCCTTGCTGACCCAGAAGAGCTGGAATTTATGGGAATAAGAGATTACTTCGGTTCAGGAACCATTGCCTTAATTGAGTGGTCTGAAAAAGGAGGTGAGTACTTGGCATCGCCGGATATAGTGATTAGTATAAATATTACACCGGCGGGTAGACAGTTTAACCTAGAGGCAAAATCAGCACACGGGGCAAAACTGCTGCAGCAGTGTAAACGTATCTAGTTTAAATTAGGGTAATTTTATCCCTTCGCTCGGTGAGTGTGAGGCTACACGAGAAAAAGCAAGAATAAAAAGGCGAATTATGGTGCGCAGTATAGTTTCGATATTATTGTTGTGTTTCGTAGCGACGACGTCCTACGGCGCGCAAAATAACATCGATGGGGTTAGGATATGGCCTTCACCAGATAATACGCGGGTTGTTTTTGATATGAAAACAACCCCTAGCTTTAGTTATTTTACGCTTAAAAACCCCTTGCGATTAGTTATCGATCTGGACAACACAAGCCACACAACGTCGCTAACCAACATAGAAAATAGTGGCGACCTTATTGGTAAATTACGCTATTCGACACCTAAGCAGAAGTCATCAGCGCGAGTTGTAATAGAGCTTAATCGCGCAGCTAAACCTTCCTTATTTGCAATGGAACCCGCCGAATCCTTCGGGCACAGGTTAGTAGTCGATTTAGCCGATAGTGATCCCCACCGTGGAGGGAGCGCGGCGTTGGCATCTACATCGGTGGTCATCGATGAGTCCTCTGGCTCCCGAGATCGGGATATTATCGTTGCGATTGATGCGGGGCATGGTGGGCATGACCCGGGTTCAGTTGGGCCAGCAGGTTCCTACGAGAAACACATTACCCTGAGCATCGCTAAAAAACTGGAAAGTATGATCAATAGTGAGCGCGGCATGCGAGCGATTATGACGCGAAGCGACGACTATTATATTTCTCCTAATCGACGCCCTGAGATTGCCCGGGAAAAGAAAGCCGACTTACTTATTTCCATTCATGCTGATGCCTTTAGTCAGCCTCAGCCTCGTGGTGGCTCTGTGTGGGTACTTTCCATGCGAAGAGCGGATACCGAACTGGGGCGCTGGCTGGAAAAATCTGAACGTCATTCCGAACTTCTTGGCGGCGCAGCAGAAGTGATTAACGATAAATCGAGTGAACGTTACCTGACCGAAACCATACTGGGGCTTTCTATGGATCACAGTATGGCCACAAGCCATGACTTGGGGAACAAGGTCGTCGAAGAACTTAAGCAGGTAACCAGCTTACATAAACGAAAACCACAAGCAGCGAGTTTTGCTGTGCTTACTGCCCCTGATATACCTTCTATTTTGGTAGAAGTGGGTTTTATTTCTAACCCACAGGAAGAAAAAAACCTCAACTGGTCAAAATACCGAGAGCGACTCGCAAAAGCGATGTTCAACGCTACTAAACGCTACTTCAAGCAAGTACCACCAGATGGTACACTGTGGGCCTTAGAGAGAGAAAATAACAGAACGCACAAAGTGCGAAGTGGAGAGTCACTGTCTCTATTAGCTCAGCGATACAATGTTAAAGTCAGCAGCATTAAAGCTGCTAATGATCTATCCAGTGACATTGTACAAATTGGCCAGGTTCTCACCATTCCAAGAACCTGAATCAGGCCAGTTGCGCGTGACTATATAGCGCTTTTGAGCGGTTTTCGTTCTCAGGTGCGAAAAAGTATAAACAGTGTAATTGCTGCTACCTGGTTCAGTCTTACTATCATAGGGTTCACCATTGCCTATACAACTTTTATCCCCACAACTCGCTAACCAAATAGCTGCTGGAGAGGTCGTTGAACGGCCAGCGTCTGTCGTTAAAGAATTATTGGAAAATAGTTTGGATGCAGGGGCTACAAAAATCGAAGTGGACATCGAGAAAGGGGGGCACAAGCGAATTCGCATTAAAGACAACGGCCAGGGAATTGCCAAAGACGAACTAAAACTCGCCTTGAGTCGCCATGCTACAAGTAAAATATTTACCCTCGATGATTTGGAACAAATACTTTCATTGGGTTTTCGAGGAGAGGCACTGGCCAGTATCAGTTCAGTCAGTCGGTTAACACTGACGTCGAGAACAGCTGAACAATCTGAAGCTTGGCAAGCGCACTGTGAAGGGCGAGAAATGCAGGTTAACGTTCAGCCAGCGGCTCACCCTATCGGCACGACTATTGACGTGGCAGACCTATTTTATAATACCCCCGCTAGACGCAAGTTCCTACGGACAGAAAAAACCGAATTTCAGCATATAGAAGAGGTAATAAAACGCATTGCGCTGAGTTATCCAAACGTTTCGTTTGTACTAAAACACAATGACAAAGTAGTTAAACGGTACATCGCCGATGCCGAAGGGAGCTTATCCAGCCGAATTGGCGCGGTAGTGGGAAATAAATTTATTCAAAATGCCGTGCATATCCATACCGATTATGAAGGCATATCCATTGATGCCTGGTTGGGCAATGAAACCATGCTGCGCAGTAGTAATGATTGCCAGTTTAGTTTTGTGAACGGTCGAGGTATGCGTGACAAACTCATCATGCATGCCATTCGCCAGGCCTATGAAACGGTTTGGGGCGTTATCGAGCAGCCGAGTTTTGTTGTGTATTTAAGTCTAAGCCCTAAAGACGTAGACGTAAATGTGCACCCCGCTAAGCACGAAGTACGGTTTCAGCAGGGCCGATTAGTGCATGACTTTATTTGTAAATCAGTCAGTGATGCGCTGCATAGCTTAACAGACAAGTCTGTTGCTCCCGCTACATCTGGTCACGCTTTTGAAATGGCAGAAGTGGCTCACGATTACATTCGGCCATTGCAGGAGTCTCATTCGCAGCAAGGCGGTGGTAGGGCATTTCATTCTGTTATGCCATCACAAGGAAGAGGGGATTCTGGTTATGTCCGTGGCCCAACATCTAGTGAACACAAGGGAATGGGGGCTTTTCAACGTACAGCAAAAGGGCCAAGTGCAGCCTACCAGTCCCAGTTTAATGCTTTGATGACGCCAAATAGCGACAAGTTAACTGCAAATCAGCAAGATGCGACTAATGTGCAATGCCTAAATGTCTCACCACAGCGTAGGATTTACGCATTTGATGAGAAAGTTTTTCTTTTATCTGCAGCAAAACTTGCAAGTGTATGGTTAAGCGAACTATTTTTAAAAGCAGAACACGGGCAACCCTTACTTATGCCAGTCGCAATTCAGCATGCTGATGTCGACTCGCATACCCTTGAGGTATTGCAAGCATTTCACTTTGACATTAACAAAGTGGCAGGTAAATTCCGATTGCAACAGGTACCTGCCGGCACTAGGCATTTTCCGTGGATTAAATGGTTTGCGCACCTATTGTGTACAGAGTTCGAGAAAAATACGCAAAATACAGAGGCATTAGCACCAGCGATCACCATTCCAGAACGGGATCTTCCCGATGACATCGCACTTCAAGTGTGGGGGTGGATGGAAGCACTGGATGATCTGAAACAATGGGAATATATATCGCAATTTGCTAAAGTTCGCCCCTTAAAATCAGTACTTGATGTATGGGGAGAATAACGTGTCGACTGGCATAAATTCTGCATTGCCTGTAGTAGCCATTATGGGACCAACTGCATCAGGTAAGACAGGGTTGGCGCTTGAGATTGCCAAGCATATTGAAAGCGAAGTCATCAGTGTCGACTCTGCGTTGGTATATCGCGATATGGACATTGGCACGGCAAAGCCAACGGCAGCTGAGCAAGCAGGTGTGGTTCACCACCTTATTGATATTATTGACCCAGTTGAAACCTATTCTGTTTCGCAATTTGTTAATGATACCAACAGGTTAGTAGAAGAAATTCGGGCCAGAGGCAATCTGCCCATTCTGGCGGGTGGTACAATGATGTACTTTAATGCCTTGATAAATGGAATTTCGCCACTACCTAAGTCGGATGAGGCGATCCGTGAGGAAATCACGCAGCAAGGAAAGGATTTCGGGTGGAGTAAGCTTCACGAGGAACTGTGTCGTGTGGATCCGGTAAGCGGTGAAAGAATTCACCCTAACGATCCACAGCGTATCACCCGTGCGCTGGAAGTCTATCGCAGTTCAGGTAAGACATTAACGGATTGGCAACAGCACAAAGGCCAGGCCTGTTCGTTTGACGTGGTGCAGTTTGCAATAGCACCTAAAGATAGAGCGGTGCTACATGAACGCATTGCAGCACGCTTCGACATTATGTTGCAGCAGGGCTTTGAACAAGAAGTATTGAAACTTTACGAACGTAGTGATCTTCATGAAGATTTACCTTCTATACGTTCAGTAGGGTATAGGCAAATGTGGCAGTACTTAGATGGTCAGCTTTCTTTTGACGAAATGCGAGAGCGCGGCATTATCGCAACCAGACAGTTAGCCAAACGCCAACTGACGTGGTTGAGAGGTTGGGAAAACGTGACCTGGCTGGACACATTTGCTAACGATAATTTGACTAAAATTACAGCGAAAGTCACACTTTAGATGTTGGAGTGTGGTATACATTAGACGTGCAGCGGTGGTGATTTACTACCGCGAATAATAAAAACTAAGGATATCAAATGGCTAAAGGGCAATCTTTACAAGACCCATTCTTAAACGCACTGCGTAAGGAACGTATTCCAGTATCAATTTATTTGGTAAATGGTATTAAACTTCAGGGACAGGTTGAGTCTTTCGATCAATTCGTGATTTTACTGAAGAATACAGTAAGCCAGATGGTGTATAAACATGCAATTTCTACCGTGGTTCCGGCGCGCGCCATTACCATGCCAAGTTCTGGAGATTCTGAAAATACTAAAGGTGAATAATTTAAAAGGTAACGAGCTTGTTTGACCGTTATGAAGCCGGTGAACAGGCGGTACTTGTTCATGTTAATTTTTCCGACGAGAACAGCAAAGAAGACTTAAGCGAATTAGAGTTGCTTGTGTCTTCTGCTGGTGTAGATGCGGTAGAGGTGATTACTACCTCGCGCAGTGCGCCTCACGCTAAGTTTTTTGTCGGATCGGGAAAAGCAGAAGAAATAGCGGCAGCGGTAAAGGCACATGATGCTAATGTTGTTATTTTCAATCACGCCCTTTCTCCTTCTCAGGAGCGCAATTTAGAGGCCGTGTGTAAATGCCGAGTGTTAGACAGAACGGGCCTCATTCTCGATATTTTTGCGCAGCGCGCAAGAACCCATGAGGGTAAGTTGCAAGTAGAGCTAGCGCAGTTAAGACACATCTCGACGCGACTCATCAGAGGGTGGACTCACTTAGAACGTCAAAAAGGTGGTATTGGCCTTCGCGGTCCTGGTGAAACACAGTTAGAAACTGACCGTCGATTGCTACGAGGTCGCATTAAAGCCATTCTTCGTCGTTTGGAAAAAGTACAAAAGCAACGTGAGCAAGGACGTCGCTCGCGTAAACGTGCCGAAATACCAACGGTATCCTTAGTGGGCTACACCAATGCGGGCAAGTCGACACTGTTTAACACTATTACTAATTCGCACGTCTATGCTGCCGATCAACTGTTTGCCACGCTTGACCCTACGCTGCGCAAAATTGATCTGAAAGATGTAGGTCCTGCCATATTGGCCGACACAGTGGGCTTTATTCGTCATTTGCCTCACGATTTGGTTGCGGCCTTTAAAGCCACACTTCAAGAAACCCAAGAGGCCGATTTATTGCTTCACGTGGTAGATATTGCTGATGCAAAATACCGTGAAACAATGGATGAAGTGAATGATGTGCTTGAGGAAATCGACGCAGGAGAGATCCAACAATTACTAATCTGTAATAAGATTGATAAACTAGAGGACGTGAACCCGCGTATAGAGAGAAATGACGAAGGCGTGCCCATTAGAGTGTGGTTGTCGGCACAGACGGGAGAAGGTAGTGAGTTATTAAGCCAGGCGTTGACTGAATGCCTGGGTAAAAGCATGGTCAATTATACGTTAAAGATCCCACCCGCTCATAGTCGATTGAGAGGGGTGCTTTACGAATTAAATTGTATTGCGAGCGAAGGATATGATAGTCAGGGGGATTGGGTAGTTGATGTAAGAATGCCTGCCGCTGACTGGAACAGACTTGAAAAACGTCTGGAAAACGGAATATCAGAGTATGTCGTGCGACATTAGCCAGTAATGCACACTGGCGGAGCATGCGAAATTCAAAAAATATAACAGTAATCTATGGAGTATCAGCATGGCTTGGAATGAGCCGGGTGGCAATAATAACGACCCGTGGAAAAATCGCGGTGGGAAAGAACAAGGTCCCCCAGATTTAGACGATGTATTTAAAAACTTGTTTGGCAAGTTTGGTAAGTCAGGCGGTAACGGTGGTGGCTCAGGCAAAAGCTTGGGTGGTATCGGCGCGGGCATTTTAGTAGGCCTTCTCGTAGTTATCTGGTTTATCAGTGGCTTTTACACTATACGCGAAGCCGAGCGCGGTGTAGTTCTACGCTTTGGCGAGTATCACCAGCAGGTCGAGCCTGGATTGCGCTGGGCGCCGACATTTATTGATACGGTGATCCCGGTCGACGTACAGTCTATTCGCGACCAATCGTCTTCAGGCTCAATGCTTACCGAAGATGAAAACGTGGTAAGCGTTCAGATGGAAATGCAATTTCGCGTGGTGGATCCGTATCGCTGGACTTTTGCGGTAGAAAGCCCAGAACAAAGTCTCAGTCAGTCGCTCGACAGCGCGATTCGTTATGTTGTGGGTCATTCAACGATGGATGACGTTTTGACTGACGGCCGTGAAGTTACCCGTCAACGTGTTTGGGAAGAGCTTCAAGCTATTATTGAGCCATACAACATGGGTGTGTCAATCATCGACATGAACTTCCGCGATGCACGACCGCCAGAGCAAGTGAAAGACGCGTTTGACGATGCCATTGCGGCGCAGGAAGATGAGCAGCGCTTTATTCGCGAAGCTGAAGCCTACGCAAGAGAAATTGAACCTCGTGCCCGTGGTCAGGTAAATCGTATGAACGAGGAAGCCCAGGCTTACAAAGAGCGCGTTATATTGGAAGCGCAGGGTGAAGTGGCACGTTTTGAAGAACTGCTTCCACAATATGAAAGAGCGCCGCAGGTAACGCGCGAGCGTATTTATCTAGAAACCATGGAAGAAGTACTTGGTAATACCAGTAAAATCTTGGTGGATAGCAAAGGCGGCAACAATATGATGTATCTTCCGTTAGATAAAATCATGGAGCGCCAGCAGTCAACCACCACTACTCGCTCTCGTAACACCTTAGAAGGGTTACAAGCACCTGTGATTGATTCACAGGGTAGAAGTAATAATACCTCGCCGTCGTCGGGCTTGCGTGGTGACAGCTATAGAGAGGGGAGATAATAGCTATGAAAAATTTACTCATTGCCGTTGCCGTTCTTCTTGTCTTGCTTGCATCAGGCTCGTTGTTTGCGGTTAAAGAAGGTGAGCGTGCGATTGTTATTCAGTTCGGTAAGGTTCAGCGAGATACAGAAACCGGCGAGACTAAAGTCTTTGAGCCAGGTTTGCATTTCAAGCTGCCTTTTATTGATTCTGTGCGCCATTTAGATGCCCGTCTTCAGACATTAGATGGTACGCCAGACCGCTTCGTTACCAGTGAAAAGAAAGACCTTATTGTGGACTCATATGTGAAGTGGCGCATTGATGATTTTGCACGCTACTATTTGTCTACGGGTGGCAATACATTACAAGCGGAAGCGCTACTAAAGCAAAAGGTGAACAACGGGCTTCGTTCTGAGTTTGGTACGCGAACCATTGCGCAAATTGTTTCAGGGGAACGTTCAGCATTGATGAACCAAGCCATGGAACAAGCGGCGACATCATCAGATGAATTGGGCATCGAAATTGTAGATGTGCGGGTTAAGCAGATCAATTTACCGACCGAAGTCAGCAACTCCATTTTCCAGCGTATGCGTGCAGAGCGTGCTGGTGTGGCTCGTGAACACCGTTCACAGGGTCAGGAGCAAGCCGAAGTGATCCGTGCTAACATTGATGCAAAAGTCACCGTTATGTTGGCTGATGCTGAGCGTAACGCACGTCAGCTACGCGGTGAAGGTGATGCATTAGCGGCGCAAATCTACGCAGATACCTATTCTAAAAATGCCGATTTTTATAGTTTCTTGCGCAGTATGGACGCTTACAAACAAAGCTTTAACAGCAAACAGGATGTCATGGTAATTGCACCTGATAGCGAGTTCTTTAAATATATGAACGGCGCTAAAGGTAGATAACCCTAAAACGGTTATTCAGCTTAAAAGCCAGTCTTAAAGACTGGCTTTTTTATGCGATACAATTGACCCCAAGATTATGTTTTCCAACAATAACTTTTGAAGCATAAGGTGTATTGCTATACCAGGGAGCGTTTTCATTTCAGCCTTTAGCTGCCAAAAGTGCGTGTAATCGGGTAAAATAGCATCGAATTGAATATAAAACTGCACCACTAGTTTGTACGACGGCCTTGTCCTCCCAGCAATACCGTTGATGAAGTAGGTGCGAATAAACGACAGAGGGAAAATTTTGACAACGGAAAATACGAATACAATTTCTGCCGAAGATAACGGTGGGAAGGGTGGGTTATTCTCACGATTTCTCGCCACGGTAGAATTTTTAGGAAACTTGCTCCCCCACCCAGTGACTCTGTTCGCGTTACTGTCGCTATTTATTGTGATTTTAAGTGGTGTTTTAGGGTATTTCGATATCGCAGTAGCCGATCCTCGCCCAGAAGGGGCCAAAGGACGTGAAGCTGACGGCATGATTGAAGTTATTTCTTTGATGAGTGCCGAAGGCCTGCAACGTATTGTGACAGGCTTGGTGACTAACTTTACTGGATTCGCGCCTTTGGGAACGGTGCTGGTTGCATTACTCGGGGTATCAGTTGCAGAGCACTCTGGGTTGTTATCGGCGGCAATGCGCGCGTTGGTAATGAATGCTTCGAAAAGAGCCGTAACCTTTGCGATCGTCTTTGCAGGTATTGTGTCAAATACCGCATCAGAGCTGGGTTATGTGGTCTTAATACCCTTAGCAGCGATGATATTTCATTCTCTTGGACGTCATCCGCTCGCTGGTTTAGCTGCAGCTTTTGCTGGAGTATCAGCAGGCTACAGTGCCAATTTGTTACTTGGTACGGTAGACCCATTATTGTCTGGTATCACCGAAGCGGCCGCCCATATGATAGATCCAGACTATACCGTCGGGCCAGAAGTAAACTGGTACTTTATGTTTATCAGTACTTTTGTTATCGCTACCATGGGCGCATTAGTCACGGAAAAGGTGGTCGAGCCCAGACTAGGTAAATACGATCCGTCTGAAGCATCTATCGAATTGGGTAATCAATCTATGGATGCGCCTACCGTACTTGAGAAAAAAGGATTGCGTTGGGCGGGTATATCGTTTGCTATTGTGTGTGGCATACTGGCGCTGACTATAGTGCCGGAAAACGGTATCTTACGTCATCCTGAAACTGGTGAAGTGGCGGGTTCGCCATTTTTAAAAGGTATTGTAGCGTTTATCTTTATTACCTTTGCTATTCCGGGCTTTGTTTACGGCAAGGTGACAGGTTCAATGAAAAATGACAAAGACGTCATTAATGCCATGTCTAAGAGCATGGGGTCGATGGGCTTGTATATTACGTTAGTGTTCTTTGCCGCCCAGTTTGTTGCCTTTTTCAAATGGACCAACTTAGGTACCGTGCTTGCGGTTAAAGGCGCTGCTTTGCTTCAAGCCGCAGGTCTTGATGGACCATCAGTATTCATCTTGTTTATCTTGATGTGTGGTGTGGTTAACTTATCCCTTGGCAGTGCCTCGGCACAGTGGGCTGTTACTGCGCCAATCTTCGTACCTATGCTGATGCTCATTGGTTATGCGCCGGAAGTTATCCAAGCAGCCTATCGTATTGGTGACTCTGTAACCAACGTAATCGCACCCATGATGAGCTATTTTGGTCTTATTCTGGCCATGGCTGCGCGTTATCGCAAAGACTTGGGTATGGGTACCCTGATTGCTATGATGCTTCCCTATACCATGGTCTTTATCGTTGGTTGGACTTTATTGTTTTACATTTGGGTATTTCTGTTAGGCATGCCAGTAGGTCCAGGGGCAGCGACCTATTATCAGCCATAACGGCTTCACAGTGTAAAAGGCTATCAATAGAAAAGCGGTGAACCTTTCGGTAACCGCTTTTTTAATGCCAAAAATCTATTGTTTCAATCGTGCTATTTTCGTTAGCGAAACGATCATATCTGTGCGTTATTCAGTATAATATTATCTGAAATAAAGCGTTACCCAGGCGCGAAAAGCACAAAGCAGGTAATGCGACCAGCAGTACTTCTCGAAAAGGCAGGCAATGAAATATAAATCAAATAAGGGTTTTACCCACGGACAAGCCGACAAAATAGGTGTGTTGGTGACCAATCTTGGGACACCCCAAGCGCCAACTAAACAAGCTCTACGTCCTTACTTGAAAGAATTTTTATCTGATCCTCGAGTGGTTGAGGTGCCGAAAGCCATTTGGTGGTTCGTGCTGAATTTGGTGATCCTGAATTTTCGTCCCAAACGCTCAGCGCAAGCGTATGCGGGGGTGTGGACCGAACAGGGCTCGCCGCTTATGGCGATTACTCAATCACAAGCAGCGGCAATCGCAGAGCGTTGCAAAATGACCTATGGCGATGACGTTATTGTCGATTTTGCTATGCGCTATGGCAAACCGGCTATTTCAGATGTGATAGACAATATGCTGGCAAAAGGCGTACGCAAGCTGGTCGTTCTGCCCTTGTACCCTCAGTATAGTGCTTCAACCACAGGCTCGACGTTCGATGCAATCGCCAAAGATTTTACGGCCCGTCGCTGGTTGCCTGAGCTGCGCTTTGTCAATCACTACCACGATCGCGACAACTTTATTACAGCGCTTGCTAATAAAGTAAAAGCCCATTGGGATAAACACGGTAAAGCCGATTTATTGCTTTTATCCTATCATGGTATCCCCAAACGTTATTTGATGAATGGCGACCCTTACCATTGCGAATGTCATAAGACGTCTCGGTTACTAGCAGAAAAACTTGGTCTGGCTCACGATGAATATATGACGACCTTCCAGTCTCGATTTGGTCGTGAAGAATGGCTTAAACCCTATACCGACGAAACACTCAAAGCGCTACCAAGAAAAGGTGTGAAAACGGTACAAGTTATGTGCCCAGGGTTTTCAGCCGACTGTTTGGAAACCATAGAAGAAATCGGAGAAGAAAACCGAGAGTACTTTATGCATGCCGGTGGCGAGCGATATGAATATATAGAAGCGCTAAACAGCGACAAAGAACACATTGATGTGTTGTTTGACATTATTCAGGAAAACCTACATGGATGGTCTGTGTCGAAGGACAATGGTTTACGCGCGGGTCTTGCCAGCGCTTTAGGCGCAAACAAGTAGCGTCTTTGATTTATCAAAAGGTGATCACATGGACGTAAAAGCGCCCAAAGCCTTACTCAAGGCACAAAAACTGGCAAACTTACTGGATACCGCGGTTAAGCTTCCCATTATTCCAGTCAGAGTGGGTTTAGACTCACTGGTGGGAATTATTCCCGGTGCAGGTGACGCGTTAATGCTGTTGGTGTCGTTGCGTATTGTGTGGCTGGGAAAGTCGCTTGGCATGCCAAAACCCTTGTTAGCACAAATGGTAAAAAATGCTGCCATAGACTTCGGTCTCGGGTTTATTCCTGTTGTCGGCGATTTGGTCGATATTTTTTATAAAGCTAACCAAAAAAATGTCCGCATTATGGAGCGCTGGTGGATAGGTGAAAACAAGGCAAATGTCGACGCTGCCACCCGCCAGGCGCTTAATGATTGGAATGAACAGAGCAAGGACAGCTAAGACATACGGTATGTGTCAGTTATTGTAAACCTTGCGTAAAGCCTAGAACCTTTCATCGCTAAGCTGAGTCTTTGTCATCACATAACTACGTGAGGCTAAGACCATGTCATTACAACAAAAACATTCACTACTCACCCGGCGTCGATTTGTAAAAACCGCCGCAGGACTTACACTTATTCCTTTTACCGCAAGTTTGTTGGGATGCGGCAGTTCAAATTCGTCTTCATCCAGCGCTGATACAGAGGACAATCAAAGCACGGGTGACGATTCGGCTTCAGGCGGTAGCACCACCTTTGAGGGTTGGGCACAAGGAGGCACCAGTGCCATGGTGGACGATTTTCCTGATGATGCATTATTTGAAAATAGTTCAACATGCAATGTCTCCCTTACAGGAGCGCAAACTGAAGGTCCATGTTATTTTCAAAGTGATTATCTCGATGATATTTCCTACGGAAAAACCGGCTTACCAATGATGCTTTGCTTACAGCTAATCGATGAGAGCTGCAATCCATTGGCCGGGTATGAAATAGAAGTATGGCATTGTGATGTAGAAGGTGTGTACTCTGGTGACACGAGTGATAGCGCGGACAGCAGCCGCTTTAGTTCAGGTTTTTGTACGGGGGGCGATGAAGAGGCGTTGAACGCAACATGGTTTAGGGGCGTAGCGGTGACCGACGCCAGTGGACGGGTGAATATAAAAAGCTGTTTTCCTGGTTGGTACAGTAGTCGCGCGATACATATCCACTTTCGCATTCGTCGAAATAACTATGATCAACTGATATCTCAATTCGGCTTTTCAGACAGTTTCTGCCAAACTATCTGTGGCAATCATGCAGACTACCAACATCGAGGAGAACCCGATACGCTGCTTGGGCGCGATACAGTGTTTGGCAGTGACTATAACGACTATCTGTTCGACATTGCGCAAAATTCAGATGGGTCTCTGCTGGCGTATAAACGAATAATTATCGGACAATAAGTTCACTTTAACGCTGAATTCCTTTATGTTGGAAGTGCTCGAAAGTTGAGCACTTTCGCAGGCAATGTAAACCGTTCAAAGGGTACCCGCCGTAGCAAAGACATCACTACCCCCTTTTTCAATGTCGCCAAGACAAGGAGTGTGTATTTCATGAAAGCGTCTGACCTTTTCGTCAAAGCCCTTGAAGCCGAAGGTGTAGAATATGTATTTGGCATCCCCGGTGAAGAAAACCTCGACCTATTGGAATCGTTACGCTCATCATCTATCAAACTCATCCTTACCCGTCATGAACAAGGGGCGGGCTTTATGGCGGCTACTTACGGCAGGCTGACGGGTAAAGTCGGTGTCTGCCTTTCTACACTGGGCCCAGGGGCAACTAACTTGGTCACTCCCGCGGCCTATGCGCAATTAGGCGCAATGCCAATGCTAATGATTACAGGCCAGAAACCGATAAAAACCAGTAAGCAGGGCCGCTTTCAGGTTATCGATATCGTAGACATGATGCGACCTATCACTAAGTTTACCAGTCAGATAGTCAGTGGCGATCGCATCCCTTCGACCATCAGAGAAGCGTTTCGTCTGGCACATGAAGAGCGACCTGGCGCGGTGCATATTGAATTACCTGAGGACATTGCCGCAGAACAAACCCGTGCTCAATTGCTTAAGCCAAGTACATCAAGAAGACCCATTGCAGAATACAAAGCGATTACTGCAGCTATAGACATGATAGAGCAGGCTCAGTCGCCTTTACTCTTAATTGGCGCGGGGGCAAATCGAAAGCTGACTGCGAAAATGCTGAGGGAATTTGTGGATAAAACCTGCATTCCTTTTGTTACAACCCAAATGGGAAAAGGGGTATTGAACGAAAGCGATCCCCGGTTTGCTGGCAATACCGCCCTATCAGATGGTGATTTTGTTCATCGGGCTATCGAGCGTGCTGATCTCATTATTAATGTGGGACATGATGTGGTCGAAAAACCTCCTTTTTTTATGCATCACAACGGCAAGAAAGTTATTCACATTAATTTCGAATCTGCTGCCGTGGATCCTGTGTATTTCCCTCAATTAGAAGTTATTGGTGATATTGCCAATAGCATATGGCAAATCAAAGAGGGCATAACGCCTCAAGATAGTTGGAAACTTGATTTTTACAAGGACGTCCATAAAGCTTATGTCCAACATCGCGCAGAAGCGCAAGACGACAACCGCTTTCCTATTCTGCCCGAGAGATTGGTAAGAGATATTCGCAAAGTCATGCCAGACAATGGTATTGTCACACTGGACAACGGCGTATATAAAATTTGGTTCGCCCGTAATTACCCTGCGTATCACCCTAACACACTCTTGCTGGATAACGCGCTTGCCACTATGGGAGCCGGCCTACCTTCTGCAATTGCAGCAAAATTGGTGAAGCCTGATGTCCCGGTACTGAGTGTTTGTGGTGACGGCGGCTTTATGATGAATAGTCAGGAAATTGAAACCGCGGTGAGGCTGAAATTAGATTTGGTGGTCATCATATTAAGAGATGACGCTTACGGCATGATTAAATGGAAGCAAGCCAACATGCAGTTCGAGGAATACGGGTTGGATTATGGCAACCCAAATTTTGTCAAATACGCGCAAAGTTATGGTGCCCAAGGCTGGCGAGTCGATGATACCGACGTACTCATCCACATGGTGGAGAAATGCTTAAACACCCCTGGCGTACACATCATCGACTGTCCTGTCGACTACAGCATGAATGACAAAACTTTAAATCAAACCATCAAGTCTTTAAGCGCAAAACTTTAACCAAGGTGATTACACCAACCCTACATAAAAAAAAGGAGCCTATACAGCATGAAGGACAGTTATCCTTACTATCTGGCCAGTGAAGCGGTATTTGCCAATACCGATTTAGACGTAACCAATAAGTATACCGGCGAGGTGGCAACCAAAGTAGCCATGGCCGACGCTGACACTATCGATAAAGCTATCGCGGCTGCTGAGCAAGCACAGCCAGCAATGACCGCCATGGCGCCCTATCAGCGTCAGGCTGTACTGGAGCATTGTGTTAAACGCTTCACAGAGCGAGCAGATGAACTCGCTCAAGCGTTGTGTATTGAGGCAGGAAAACCCATAAAAGACGCCAAGGGTGAAGTAAGCCGGCTGATTGATACCTTTAAAATTGCCGCAGAAGAGGCGGTGCGTATCAATGGCGAAGTGATCAATTTAGAAATATCAGCGCGGGCGAAAGGCTATCAGGGCATGACAAAGAAAGTGCCTATTGGCCCGTGCTCATTTATCTCTCCGTTTAACTTTCCACTGAATTTAGCTGCTCATAAGGTCGCGCCGGCTATTGCGGCCGGCTGTACATTTGTCCTTAAACCCGCATCGCGCACCCCCATTGGTGCGCTGATCATAGGCGAAGTACTGGCAGAAACGGATCTTCCCAAGGGAGCGTTTTCTATTCTGCCTTGTAGCCGGGATGGTGCCGACTTATTTACGACTGATGAGCGTTTGAAGTTGTTGAGCTTCACTGGCTCACCCGATGTGGGTTGGGCATTAAAAGCAAAAGCGGGGAAAAAGCCCGTTATTCTCGAGCTTGGCGGCAATGCAGCCTGTATCGTAGATGAAGATGCAGATATCGAGGATGCCATTGAGCGCGCAATTATTGGTGCTTACTATCAATCGGGACAAAGCTGTATCAGCGTACAAAGATTGCTTGTTCACAGTAAAATATATGACGAATTTAAATCTCGCTATGTTGAGAAAGTGAAAAAGCTGGTATCGGGCGACCCGTCAGATGAAAACACCTTTATTGGCCCTATGATCTCTGAAGGTGAGGCTAAGCGACTTCACGGATGGATAGAAGATGCAAAAGCCCAGGGCGCCACGGTACTTTGCGGCGGGACAAGAGACGGTGCGATGTTGCAGGCCACAGTGATGGAAAATGTACCCCATAATTGTGATGCCAGTGCAGAAGAAGCTTTTGGTCCGTTGTCTATTCTAGTGCCCTTCGATGACTATGACGACGCCCTCAACGAGATCAATAACAGCCGCTATGGCTTACAGGCAGGGGTATTTACCAGAGATATTTACAAAGCCCATAAAGCATGGGACGTACTAGATGTAGGCGGCGTGGTAATAGGCGATGTACCAAGCTGGCGAGTCGACAACATGCCTTACGGTGGCGTGAAAGATTCAGGTCTTGGTCGTGAAGGCATTCGCTATGCCATTGAGGACATGACAGAAACGCGCCTAATGGTGATTCGTACGCCTCAGTAGGCCTGTGTATCTAGGTAGCAGCGTATTCCTCTAATATGGCCAGAGGAATGATGTCCAGCGCTTTTTCATGGGTGGCTTCTAAACGCACTTTGGGAGCCACACCCGCTTCATAAGCTTGTAGCCAGCGAGCGGCACATAAACACCATCGATCGCCTGCCAGCAGCCCGGGAAACGACATGCTCGGCCAAGGGGTAATTAAATCATTGCCCTGACGCAAAGAAAACTGCAAGAACTCATCAGTCATTACGGCACACACACTGTGATTACCCACATCTGACTCAGGTACATAACAAAACCCTTCCCGTGTAAACCCGGTGTTACCACAGCAAAGTTGCAGAGGTCGCCCATATACATTTTTTGCGTTTGCCAACGTTTATACCCCTAATACTCATGCGCCTTGCGCTATGTTCACGGCCTGACATACACGTGAATTGAATATAACGCGTGTGTCAAACCTCAATAAGGTCTTGGTTATTACCCTATTTTTATAAGCACATATACCGTCAGTGTATTACCATAGCAAAAATTAAGTTATCTCAATACGTTTCACCCATCAATCCGGATGAGTCAGCTGACGTACCTATTTTGTAATAAATAACACCTCATAATAAATATGCACCTTCTAAGGTACACAATCACCGCGTGACGAGGGAAGAGAAGATGTTGGACAAAAGTCAGAAAACAGGTGAACTCAATTATTCACAAGAGGAAGTGAAGCGCTTTGATGCGTTAGCGCAAAGCTGGTGGGATCCCAATGGACAGTATAAAACGGCGTTGGCGTTTAACCGTGCAAGGCTTGAAGTGATTAAGCGAAATATTGATGCCCATTTCGATTTACCTCAGCGAACGTGTCCCTACCAAGGCCTGAATGTTATCGATATCGGCAGCGGCGGCGGGCTGATAAGCGAACCTCTGGCTGAGCTGGGAGCCCGTGTAACAGGCATTGATGCCAGTGCAATAAGCGTAGAGGTTGCGAAACGTCATGCAGCATTAAAAAACATCGACGTTGAATACAAACACATGTTGTGTGAGGAAATGGTGGCTACAGGTAAACAATACGATGTAGTGATTAACGCTGAAGTGGTTGAACACGTGCCTGATCAGCAAGCGTTAATTCGTCAATGCGGCATGTTAGTGAAACCCGGTGGTTTACTGATATTGGCAACGTTGAACCGGACAGTGAAAAGCTTTGTGGTGGCGATTGTTGGCGCAGAGTACGTGATGCGCTATTTACCTGTTGGTACGCATCATTGGCGTAAATTTGTAAAGCCCACTGAACTTGCTCAATGGTTAGGGAATGACTTCCAACTACGCCATCAGGTGGGCATGAGGCTTAACCCTTTATCAGGCAAGTGGCAGACAACACCAAGTCTCGCCGTCAACTATATGCAGGCCTACAAAAAGCATAAGCGAGACGAATAGCATAGTATAGTCTGTGTTAATGGGCAGTATTGGTAAGAAAAATAGTATGAAGAGGCATACCCAATAGAGGTTTTAACTTGTTGTCTTGCAGATGATTTATTTATTCAATAAGCAATTTCATAGATTAGCGAAATAGGGTGCGTAGAAACACCGCGAAGGACAATGTTGATTTTTACAAGGTGTTAACATAATTATAACAATGGTCTGACCACAGACCACACTCACACTTATAATTACGGGACACACAATGAAAACACTCAGCACACTATTACTCGTGGTAGCTTTGCTCACTGCCACGGTCAACACTCAGGCCTATGCCAGCACCTATGCCAAAACACAGTATCCCATTGTTTTAGTTCATGGTCTTTTTGGCTTTGAGGATATCCTCTTTGTCGATTATTTCTATAAGGTTCCTCATAAACTCAATCGTAACGGCGCGACAGTTTATGTCGCAGAAGTATCTCCTGCTAACTCCACAGAAGTACGCGGCGAGCAACTGCTTGCCTATATTGATGAAGTACTGGCCCATTCAGGCGCACAAAAAGTCAATCTAATTGGACATAGCCACGGTGGGCCAACAGCACGGTATGCGGCGAGCGTTGCGCCTGAAAAAGTCGCATCAGTAAGCTCAGTGGCAGGTGTTAATTGGGGGAGTAAAGTGGCTGATGAATTACGAGCTGCTATTGCCGAGGATTCGTTTCAGGAAGGCGCGACGAGTGTTGTCGTGAACGCGTTTGCCAATATCATCGAATTGGCCTCTGGCTCTGATCCCAGAGACAAGCCAACAGATTCTTTAGCTGCGATGAACTCATTGACTACCCAAGGTTCAATTGAGTTTAACCAGAAATACCCAGAGGGGATGCCGACAGGATACTGTCACAATAACGGAAAGATGTTGGCTGACAATGGTGTGTATTATTTTTCCTGGAGCGGTGGGCACACGTTTACCAATGCATTAGATATTGTTGATCCCTTTTTGGCGATTACCGGCACAGCGTTCAACGAAGCCAACGATGGCTTGGTATCAACGTGCAGTTCGCATTTGGGCTTGGTGCTTAAAGACAATTATAAAATGAATCATTTGGACGAAGTAAACCAGAGCTTCGGCATTACCCATTGGTTTGAGATCAATCCAGTCGATGTGTTTGTTGAGCAAGCTAACAGGCTTAAAAACTTAGGTCTGTAATGAAAGCCATTTTGCTCTTTTTAGGAGGGATAGCATCCCTCCTCATTGGCACACTCGCACTTAATCAGTTACATCCTGAGCATGATAGCCTGGCTGAACCTGGTGAGGTTAGCACAGTTGATGCATTGGTGTTAGATACGAGTTCCACCCAAGAGGTGGGGCGTATTACCTCCACACCAGTGGTAAGTGAGACAAAAACGAATCAGACGCTTACTGATTTCACGTTAGACTTTGCAACCAAAGACCATTTTGACCGCTTTATTTTTCATCGTGTTGATGAGAACCCTGACCGCGTCAAACAGACCTATTATCAATACGCATCCACACATTACTCATTATCAACGTATCGCTATGCCAGCGACCTTTTTGGTCGTTATGTCGACTATAAGATTGCGTTGGAAAATGAAGAGGTGGAAGTCGATCTGACCTTAGAAACCTTACAGGGTGTGGCCGTTAAGTTGGAGCGAAGAGCGTCACTGAGACGGGATTACTTTAGCGAACAAGAATATTACTACCTGTTTAGTAAAGAGGCGCAAATCGATAGGGCTGCACTGGAGAGGTTGCGCATTGCCAAAGAGAGCTCTATGGACACGGCTACCCGTAAAGCACTGATTATGGAAGCATTAGAAGGTGCATCTGACTCTGAAAGAGACGCTTTCAAGCCCACAATCGACATGCATAAAATAAAACAAATAAAGCAGACTCATTCGGATATGACCAGTCGATACAACGCCGTTGCTGCCGAATTTGGTCACGAGGTCGCCGAGCGTTTCACGTCTGTATGGCAAGCGCAAAGCGAATGGAATGATAGGGTTGATGCTTACCGGGAATTTAGAACGCACCTGTCGAAAAATAGCGAGCCCCAACATTATCAGCGTGCGCTTACGGAATATGAACAAGCCCATTTTGACCATAACGAGCGCAAAAGATTACGGGTTCTGGCTTCAACCAGCGACCTCTGATGCAAACAGGTATAACCATAACAACACTGAATAGTCATACTGGTATTGAGAGTGATTTGAATGGCGGTATCTCACCGTCTAGTCTAAAGATAACATGCGTTTAGCCCATTGTTATGGTGAGTGGGGCATGCGCTATTAAACAGCCTATAGAGTGTGTATCAGTATGAAAATTTACGAAACAAGGACTGCACCCAACCCACGTCGCGTACGTATTTTCCTTGCCGAAAAGGGCATTGATGTGGATTACGTACAAGTGGATATCCAAAAAGGCGAGAACCTGAGCAAGGCGATGCGGGCTAAAAATCCGCTCGGAAAAATTCCTATCCTCGAATTAGACGATGGTACCTGTATCGCTGAAACAGATGCGATTTGCACCTACTTTGAGGCCATTCAGCCTGAACCTCCGCTGATGGGTAAAACACCGTTGGAAAAAGCCACGATATCTATGTGGCAACGTCAGGTAGAGTTTGCCCTAATGATGCAGGTGGGAATGTGTTTTCAACACACTACAGGGTATTTTAAAGATCGAATGGTGCCCGTTCCTGAGTTCGGCAAAGAAGCGGGGATTAACGCATCGAAATATTTAACTATTCTTGAGCGCCGTTTAGCGGATACACCTTACATAGCGGGTGATACCTTTTCTATTGCGGATATAACTGCGTTATGTGCCATTGATTTTGCCCGTGTCGTGAACATCAGGTTGACGCCGGAGCAAACTAATCTGGCACGTTGGCATCAGGCTGTGAGTAACAGAGCGAGTGCAAAAGCATAATGATAGATTTATATACTGCCGCTACCCCCAATGGTTGGAAAGCTTCTGTAGCGCTCGAAGAGATGGGGATTCAATATACCGTTCATAGCGTAAACCTCATGAAGGGAGAGCAAAAAACGCCAGAGTTCCTGGCCATGAACCCCAACGGCCGGATCCCAGTTATTGTCGATAGGGATGAAGACAATCATGTTGTTTTCGAGTCTGGGGCCATCATGATTTATCTTGCCGAAAAATCCGGCCTTTTCTTACCCACCTCGATTAAACAAAGAAGCCAGGTTATACAGTGGCTAATGTTCCAAATGGGCGGCATTGGACCCATGATGGGACAAGCCAATGTCTTCTATCGTTATTTGGAGGAAAAGATCCCGGTGGCAATCGACCGCTATCAAAATGAGGTGCGGCGGTTATTTACAGTGCTAGATAGCCATCTTGCTCACCACGAGTACCTCGCAGATGACTACAGTATTGCTGACATGGCTAACTGGTGCTGGGTGCGTACTTACGAATGGTCAGGGGTAAGTATCGAAGGCCTGGATAACCTCATTCGTTGGAAAAACAGTATTGAGGCGAGGCCCGCAGCGCGACGGGGAGTAGAAATTCCTAACAAGATTGATAAAGCGTCGTTATTAAAAGGGGCAAAAAACGTGGTAACACGCTAACCATAACTATACCACAGTGCCCTTTTTTTTGCCCTTTGTTATGCTATACACTGACGGTGCATTGGATTGGGCAATCTTGCCCTGAAATAACGAAAAAAGGTCTACTATGAAAGGGATTTTAGTCTCACTACTGCTATTGGTGAGCGCGGCGAGTATCGCTTCGCAACCACTTCCTCTTGAATATTTCATTAAACACGGTGATTACCTAGATTTAAAGTTGTCGCCCGACGGTAAGCATATTGCTGCCAGAATGCAGCATGATGGCCGTGTTTTCCTGGTGCTTCTCAATACGGCGGATATGAAGGTCGTCGGCGGTGTTCGCCCCGAAAGTAAAGATATTATTCACACTGTTAACTGGCTAAACAATGAAAGGGTCGTATTTGAATACGCCGAAAAGCAAAGCTACCTTGATAGCCCTGTGCCCACCGGTGAACTCTTCGCAATTAATATCGATGGGTCACAAAAAGAAATGCTATACGGGTATCGTGCAAGCGATGAAAGAACGGGAACGCGTCTTTCTAATAGAGAAAACAATTTGGCGAGTCAGGAAATTATCAGTTATCTGGAAGATGACGACGATCATATTCTGATTGCAGAGTACCCTTGGACGAAAGATGGCACGCTGTACTACGATACCCGTGAACGTCCACCCACAATCAGCCGTCTGAATATTTACAGTGGTAAAAAACGAAGAATTGACGTTATTCCCCACGGAAGTAGTCGTGTTTTAGCTACCAAAAAAGGCGAAATTAACTTTATGACGTGGCGGGACGAACAAGGGGAGTTTCATTCTGCATATCGTAAAAATAACGATGCGCCTTGGAAGCCGTTAACAGAGGCGTTTGAGATAGCAAAAGGACATTATCCCCTTGGATTAAGTGAAGACAATAAGTCCCTTTTCCTGTCTGGTCGAGTAGGGAAAGAAGAAGTCTACACCCTATTTACACTGGATTTGGAAACCGGAGAGTATGCACGCGCCTTTCCAGAGCACGACACCGATATTGAAGAATATATCTTGGACAGTAACGGTATGCCGGCCGTAGGTATCACTTTCCCAGGCAAGTCAGCATTTGTGTACGCGCACAATAAATCCAAAATAAGTAAAATCCATTCTATGCTGGCAGAGGCCTTTAAAGGCCAGACAGTGGACATCGCCAGTGCGACAAAAGACTGGAAAACCTTATTGGTGCGCGTCTCAAGTGATGTGAATCCAGGCGAATATTATTTGTTTGACAGCGAGACGATGGGGGCCGATTTCATTTGGGCAAATAGTTCCTGGATCGATCCCACCCAACTAACTGCCATGCAGCCTGTCGCCATCCCTACCGATGATGGCGAAACACTTCACGGCTATTTAACAATGCCTCGCGCGCTTAAAAAAGGTAGCAAGCCGCCTTTAGTAGTTATTATTCACGGCGGTCCTCACCAATCAGGAACCCGAGATTTTTGGGCGTACGATGCGGAAACTCAGCTTATAGCTAGTCGTGGTTACGCCGTGCTACGCGTGAATTTTCGCGGTAGTAATGGTTATGGAAAGCGCTTTGAAAGGCTCGGCTACAGAGAGTGGGGCGGCGCTATGATCAAAGACATTAATGACTCTGTGAAATGGGTGATCAATCAAGGGAATGTCGATGGCGACAAGGTCTGTGCGTATGGTGCAAGCTATGGTGGCTATGCGGCGTTGATGGCGGTGGTGCGTAAGCCCGATTTATACCAGTGTACAATAGGCTATGTAGGTGTCTACGATCTCGAGTATATGTACTCAGAGAGTGATATTCCGAACAACTGGGGTGGGCAAGCTTATCTGCAACGGGTTCTGGGTACTGACAAACAACAGCTTGTCGACTTTTCTCCCATTCATCACGTAGATAAAATCAAGGCAAAGGTGATGTTAATTCACGGCTCTAAAGACAGACGCGTGCCTGAAATTAACGCCGAGAGCTTAGCAGAAAAATTAGAAGATAGTGGTAAAGCACCAGAGTATCTTCAATATTCTCAGGCAGGACACGGCGTGTTTGATGAAGGTGACAGACAGGAAATGTACCAAGGGCTGTTAGATTTTCTAAACACCAATTTGCAGTAACCACTCACCCTTTCGCCAGGGAGCAGAGCTTACGCTTACTGCTCCGTGGCGAACTAATGCCTACCTCAGTGTTATTGTTTTCAGCGCTTTGGAATAGTTAGAAAAAATTGGCAACGAGTGGCACATTAGCACTGCCAATTGAGGGGGCATTACTGCCTATACTGCCCGCATCCACCTGTACTTGGGACAGTCCTCGCAGGTCCTGCCTACCAAGTGCATACTGAGTTTGCTTTACCAGTTTTTGTTTGATGTCCAGTGGGATAGCGCCATCGATATAGATACCCTGCAAGTCCAGCAAACTCATTGCACATTGAATGGCAAACGTTAAGCCCTGCGCGGTGTTTTCAAGCCACTCTTGCTGGAGCCCGTCGTCGAATGCCCAGCGCGAGGTATTTCCGTATAATTGCTCACCCTTTTCACCAGATGCTAATAGCTGACGTTCAAGTAAGCAGAGTGAAGACTGGTTAATCAGCTGGTGAGTTGTATCAGTCGTGTTAAAAGGAAGTGTGCCCACGGCCCCCGCTTTGCCCGTTTTCCCTGAAAATAACCTGTTATCGAGTACCAGTCCGCCGCCAATAAAAGTCCCGACGTACAAGTACAGAAAGTCGCTCCATTGATGGCAATTTCCCAAAGACAGTTCACCGTTACATGCCGCTGCTGCATCGTTTCGGACAAAAACGTCTAGCGACAATAATGTGCTTACACTTTCCTTGATATCAAATTGTTCCCATTGCTTTAATGCATCGACTGGCGCACCTATTTCATCCGCCCATTGCCACATATCAAAGGGCATCGCTACACCCAGCCCAGATATCTTTGCTTGCAGGGATTCGCTTAATGGCATAACCAAAGTGGCATACGCACGACGAACAAACGCCATTAAACTCTCAGGGGTGGGATAAGGAATAACTTCCTCTACTTTATTGCGAACCTTTCCAGTTAAATCTAACAGTGTCATATCATAACTGCGACGGCCTATGGTGAGTCCCACACCAAAAGCACCCTCTGGATTTAGCGAAAAAGGCACCTTGGGCTGACCGACACCGCCTTTAACGGCAGGTAATCTGATTACCAGGTTGTCAGCTTCGAGCTTATTCATAATGACCGTAGCCGATTGGGCGGAAAGCCCGGTTAAGTGAGACAACTTTGATTTGGGCAAGGCGTGATGTGTGCGGATAAGCCTTAGAATTTCACGCTCATTGATAGAACGAGGGCCGTAATACATAGCAAAATTCGCTGAAATAAAAACCATAATATGTAAGTTAAAGCAATAAATCAATCCAGTTGATTTATTGCTTTGCATGGTCAATACTCATTACACATTCGCGCAGCTACGTGCTGCTTGTTTCGGTGAATTAGGGTTTATGGTGAGGCTACAGTGAAAATTTTGTGTTTAGGTGAAGTTCTTGTCGACATGCTGGGGCAAGGCAGCACGGCTGAAGTAGGTGAGGTACCTGTTATGAACCCGTTTCAGCCCTATGCTGGTGGTGCGCCTGCTAATGTTGCCGTTGCAGTGGCACAGTTAGGCGGTACAAGCAGCATGGTGTCGAAAGTCGGCAACGATCCTTTCGGATCTTTTCTCAAGGCTATGCTTGAGCACTACAAGGTCAATACAGACTATGTATGGACAAGTGAGAGAGGTAACACTGCACTGGCCTTTGTGAATCTTGATGAGCAAGGCGAGCGCTCGTTCAATTTCTATGTTGAAAATGCAGCTCATAAGCACATTTCATCACAGGATCTCTTAGCAATAGAGTGTAACCAAGAAACCATTTTGCATTTCTGCTCGGGCTCGCTTTCCTGTAACGACCTGCATAAAAGTACTGAGTTTATCCTTACCAAAGCACAAGAAAATGCCATGATGGTTTGCCTCGACATCAACTATCGGTTTGCTTTTTGGGATGATCGGCAGTCGGCTCCCCAGCACATTGACAAGGCCGCAAAAAGGACGAGTATCATCAAGGCTAGTCGTGAGGAGCTCAACGAACTGTATGGCGAAGACAAAGTAGAAGATACAGTGACGGGGTGGCTGAAAAGTGGCGTAAAGGTGGTACTGATCACAGACGGTGGTGAACCAATTCAATATAGGACGGAAATGTTTGAAGGAACGCTCGCTTCCCCCAAAGTGAGTGTAAAGGATACCACCGCTGCAGGTGACGCCTTTATCGGTGGCTTTTTGTATTTCGTAGCGAACGCTTGCAACAATACCGCTGAGTTTTCAAAGTGGAGTCAACGGCAACACAACGTGGCTCAGGCCACCGAGTTTGCAATTCGTTGCGGGGCTTACGCAGTTACGCAGTACGGAGCATTTAGTGCACTGCCTTCATACAGTGATGTGGCAGTAAAAAGTTAAGGCTTAAGAATGTGGCGTGACTAAGTAAGTATATGGGGCTGCGTATTTTACGTTTTTACGGTCACGCACGTCAAAATACACACTGCCCCTTTTTCTTAAACCTCTACTTCAACACTCTCTCTTTCAAAACCCTCTCCTCAAACCACGCCCGTTGTCTAACCTCCATTACCCGCATTTCCTTTGACAGCATGTTGCGGTTGGTTTGCATGAAAATCCACAGCTTGGTGGCCACCTGTGCGTTAAAACTTACTATAAGCAATACACCCCAAAATACCTGATCTTCATCTGGCGCAATGAAAAACTGATAACCGCAATAAAATAGGGCACCGCTTAGCGCTATCGCAATGGCATAGCCTAGCTTCATTATGCCTGAAAAGTTACTGGCAAAGCCCAGTTTTAAATAATCGGTTAAGCCATCTCCTAGCATGCTGTCGAGTTCTTGCGACTGCTGCTTCAGGTAGCGTTTAATGTCGTCATCTGAATTATTCATCATAGCCATACTCCGAAATTGAAATACGTTGAATTAATAAGGTGCGTGCGCGGTGTAGGCGCGACTTGACCGTTCCCAGTGGGATCCCTGCCACCAAACTTATCTCTTTTATATTTAAATCGTTTAGGTAAAACAGCTCAGCCACATCGCGCTCGTTTGCAGGCAGCGTAAATAAATGTTTTAGCGGTGAAAGGGGCTCGCTAAATACCAGCTCGATGGCTTTTTCTGGCAGATTATGGTCTAACACAACTTCTTTACTAGACCTTCTATGCCAGTCGGCGATTTCCCAACGCAGCGCCTTGTATAACCAGCTCTTAAATAGCGACACATCGTTCAGCCGCGTCACGCGTTTAGCTACTTTTGCCCACACATTCTGAACGAGATCGTCTGCCACCATGCTGTCTTTTACCCGCAATACGGCATACTTACGCATGGCGACATGAAAGTGCTGATAAAGTTTTCCAAGGGCCACTTTGTCACCAAATTGAAGCGCTATAACCAGTAGCTCTATGTCTGCATTGGTCATTGGTTTATAACAATCTCTAGCACACCGATTAAAAAGGTCATAAACAGTAACAGGATTGGTATTAACATTGTAAGCCCTCATCTTTTTATACTAAGACGAAGCAAAGCATATTTGGGTTCGCCGTTTTTAAAAAAGAATCGGGATGAATGAGAGTGGGTGGTTTATTTAAGGATGTTGGGGTAGAGATTTTTGTGCAAGAAAGCGGCTTTGGATTTAATTTAAGTTTGTTAAAAAACCTTAGAATGCAGACGTTGGATGATGTCATATCTTCAGCTAATTAGACTCGCTTAATTTGTTCTTAATATTATCACAGCGCTGTGTATAGCTCTGATAATTGCTAGACTCGGAATCGCTATGTTGGAGGCTGTGGTTACAGTGCTTCAATGCTTGGTCAAGTTGTCCGCTTGCCTGATAGAGCTGCGCTAGACCATCATGAGACATATCAGAATTGGGATTCTGACTTATGTTATATTCCAGAATTTCAATTCCTTTTTTCAAGTCCTCATCTGCCCACAAGTGGTACATGCCAGCGTTAAACATCATGCCTTGAGTAGCATTGATTTCAATGCCTACCTCTAAAGATAATTCTTCAAAGTGCTTCATGATTGAATCTAAGCCCTGCTTAATCTTTGCAGTTGGCAAAGGGAACTTTCTATAAAGCGAACGCAGTGCGTAAAAAGGCCCAATAACGCCAGTGGAAGTATGATATTCCTGTTCCAAATGATGTGATACAAATCTAAATTTTGCAGGTGCTTCGCTATCAATGTATTCAACTAGTTCCATGTAACCATTGCGCATTGCAATTGAGTTTTCATAGGGGTCGTCCAAACCTTCATTACCCATGTTCATGTACAGGAAGTTGTGGTAAATGGGTTTTGATTTTAAAAATGCAATTACTGAATTCACCGTTGTTTTACCATCCCAATACAATGAAGGGCTAAAAGCAAAGTGGGCGTCAAACAAATCAGGCTTGGCCTGCATAGTATGAAGAGTGAACAGACCTCCCAGCGAGTGTCCAGCTAATATTTTAAAGCCGTTAGTCTTAAAGCGTTTATCTATCTCGGGGATTAATTCGTGCTCGATATGCTGCAAAAGCAAATCTGCACCGCCGGTACCTTCGCGCCCCTGAAATACTGTAGGTGTCAAATCAAGAACGCGATTGCTATGCTCAATGCCAATGAGTATGAATTCGGGAGTCATCCCTCCTTCAGCAAGCGTGTCTGATATATTAAAATAGTGTTGTATGTATCTTTTATCATCCAACAGATAGATGACTGGATATTTATTTTTTGTACCCGCTTCGTATGTTCTAGGAAGTTTTACGTAGAAGCTACGATTCTCCTTATAAATTTCAGACACGATGGTGTATTTCTGAGTTTCAGCTTCAGTTGGAAATGCGCAAAGAGTCAAAAGTGTCAGTGCAATACATGAAATGGTATGTAAGTAAGATTTCGGTATCATCAATGTCCCGCTGTTAATTTAAATCCTTCTACGTGCCAGAATACATGAGCGACAAATAAGTGCCAATTTTCGATAGCGGCTTTGCGCGGGGGAATTGATTAACTCATCGTTAAATCCGAGTGGCTATGCGTCTATTGCCACAGAGCGTACATAACCGCCATTCATATCCGGTCACTTAAACAGCTCTCAAAACGAAAAAACACACAAACAAAAAGAGCGACCCGTTGGTCGCTCTTCAATGAAAACCTCTTAGCACAGATTTTATTTAACGTGCGCTTTTAGCACTTCACTAATCGCGCCAGCGCTTGGTTAAATCCTCATAGGCGTCGATGCGACGATCGCGGAAGTAAGGCCAGATACGCTTCACTTTTTCGGTGCGTTCCATGTCTAGTTCTACCGTTAGCGTGGTTTCTTCGTCTGACTTAGCTTTTGCCAGAATTTCTCCCTGAGGACCAGCAACAAAGCTTTGTCCCCAGAACTGAATACCCGGGTCGCCTTCTATCGGCGACGCTTCAAAACCAGTGCGGTTTGCCACAATAACGGGGACTGAGTTAGCCACAGCATGCGCGCGCTGAATGGTTTCCCATGCGCCGTGCTGACGTGTGCGTTCTTCTGGTGTATCGGTTAAATCCCAACCAATAGCGGTGGGGTAAAACAATAAGTCTGCACCCGCCATGGCCATTAATCGGGCAGCTTCCGGGTACCATTGATCCCAGCATACTAAAACACCCAATTTACCTACGCTGGTTTCAATCGGAGTAAAGCCCATGTCTCCTGGCGTGAAGTAAAACTTCTCGTAAAACCCAGGGTCGTCAGGAATGTGCATTTTGCGGTATTTACCAGCAATGGTTTTGCTTCTGTCAAATACCACAGCTGTATTGTGATACAGCCCAGAGCCGCGTTTTTCAAACAAGGAGGTCACTAACACTATGTTGTGTTTTTCAGCCAACTCACCAAAAAAATCAGTGGCCGGACCTGGGATAGGCTCTGCTAAATCGAAGGCATCAGTATCTTCTTGCTGACAGAAGTACAAAGTACTGTGCAGCTCTTGAAGCAGAATACACTCGCAGCCTTCTGCCGCTAACTTGGCTATTTGCTCGGCACTTTTGTTCCAGTTCGTTGCTTTGTCGTTATCTGCAACGGCCTGTTGTACCAGACCAACTTTTAGCTTAGTTGGGCGCATGTAATGTCACTCCTTTTTTTAGGGTGGTGATAATTGAATCTTTTAACGTATTTGTGGGTACTTGCATGGAAATACAATGCAAGCTGCCGTATTGCCTAACCAGTACACTGCAATCAATAGGCTCTACGAAGAAATCGGGGTGCGCTTTTTGCACTATTTCAATGGCAGCCGCGTCTTCTTTCTGGCCATATACAGGTAACAAAACAGCCTTGTTACAAATTAAATAATTCGCATAAGATGCCGGCAGTCTGTCGCCCTCATCGTTTTCGATATAGGGTAGTGGCAGGTGGAATTGCTCATGGTCAGGTAATTCCAGTGCGCACTCATCGCACAATGCTTTTAACCCTTCGTAATGACTGTCGTTAGGACGGTTGTCGCAGGCTTGGATCACAAGCCCTTTGTGAGGTGTAAAGCGCACCAGCGTGTCGATGTGACCGTCGGTATCATCCCCTTCCAGGTGGCCGTGCTGCAAAACCGTTACCTTACTGCAACCTAACATGTCTTTAAATGCATCTTCATAGGCACTGAGAGACATATCACCATTGCGCTCTGGATTAAGCAGGCATTGCGCAGTGCTAAGTAAATGGCCGTCTTCGTCAATTTCCAGCGCACCGCCTTCTGCAACAATGGGACTGCTGCGCAATACCGATTTACACATAGCCGCTAAATAGCGCTGATTCGCTAAATTGTCTTCGCTGGCGTTAAACTTATTACCCCAGCCGTTAAAACGAAACTCTACCGGAGAGCCATTGCCTTCGCTGTCTTTTACGGTAATAAAGCCATAATCGCGCATCCAGGTGTCATTGAATGACGCAGGAACCACAAGCACGCGGGCGTTTTCAGGTAATCGACGGGTAAGATCGTCAACATCACCTGGTGCGCATAAGATGATCACCCCAGCATGGTAGCGGTTGATGGCAGCAATCACATTGAGATAGGTGGCTCTGGCTTCTTCCAGCCACGGTGCCCAGTCGGTCTGCGAGTGTGGCCATGCTAACATAACGGCATCGACATCGTGCCATTCCGGCGCCATAGTGCGGTTGCCCTGCATAATATTTCCCAGTCAATCAATAAAGCGGTGATTATAGCGATCACCGTGCCTCTGACCAAGGCAACCGGTGATGAAATTAATTGGCGGTGACGATTAGCAATTGCGTTAGTCACGGTTCACTTTAAGTGGCGCCCTCCATTTAAATGCAGCGTCTGTCCGGTGAGGTAGTCACTGTTTAAAATGTAATGCATGGCTTTAACCGCTTCTTGTGCACCTGGCACTACTTCCAGCAAAGACTTTTTCAGCGCTTTTGCTTTATAGGCGTCATCGTCGTGGTCGTTGAACATAAGCAAAGCCGGCGCAATGCTATTTACTTTTACTTTTGGCGCGAGCTTTTTAGCAAAGGAGAGTGTGAGGTTGTGCAATGCTGCCTTACTGGCTGCATAAGCCATGTGTTTCTCACTACCCGTCTCCTGCACGTAATCGGTCATATGAATGATATCTGCCGTAGTCGCTGTGCTTGAAAGGGCATCTTTCAGTGCAAGGTTAATACGGTATGGCGCAATGGCGTGTACCATCATCATGCGCTGCATAAGCGCGTGTTTATCTTCGTTGTGTTGCTCCATCGCCCAGTCAGATGCGTTGTGTATAACGGCTCGATAGGTTTTACTGATTGCCTTAATCTCATCAATTGCTCGATCAATAGCCGCCTCAGTGCTAAAATCCGCTTGTAAAACTGTTGCGCCTTTGTCTTTTAGCTTAGCAATACTGGGGCGCGGTGTTCGGTAGGTCACAACCACGCTATAGCCTTGTGTTAATAAGCTCTCTGCCATAGCAAGGCCAAGACGCTGACTTGCGCCTGTGATTAAAACGGGTGAACTCAAGATATTGTCCTTTTATAAAAGGTCGCAGTTTTATTATTTAGTGCCACATGCACATGGGTGACGATGATATTAAAAAAAAGTCATGTTACCCAGTAATCGATCTGTAACGAATTGCATTGCGTAACAGATCAAAAAAGAAGTAACAACGGATAAAGTAATGTTAGCAAAAGAAGCGGTAATTGTGCGTGATGCACTAGACCCCTCGATATCAGAGCCTGCACAACGCGTAAGAAAAGCACTTGAAGCCAAAGGGTTAGAAACACCTATGGTGGTAAATGGCCTATCTGATGAGCAAAAGCGCCAGCGTATCGCCGTTGCCATGCGTGATGTTATGGAGACCCTTGGGTTAGATCTTACCGATGACAGCCTGTGCGACACACCCACGCGTATTGCAAAAATGTATGTTGATGAAATTTTTGGTGGGTTGGACTATCGCCGTTTTCCAAAAATTACTGCTATCGAAAACAAAATGCAGATTGATCAGCCAGTGCAGGTGTCTGACATCAGCCTAACCAGTACCTGCGAGCATCACTTTGTGACTATCGATGGCACTGCCACAGTGGCGTACATTCCGAAAGATACCGTAATTGGGTTGTCGAAACTCAACCGACTAGTAAGCTTTTTTGCGCAACGCCCTCAGGTGCAAGAACGTCTGACTCAGCAAATACTGGTAGCTATTCAAACACTCGCCCGCACTGACGACGTTGCGGTCAGTATTAATGCTACGCATTACTGCGTGAAAGCGCGGGGTATTCGGGATACTAACTCATACACGAAAACGTCAGCACTGGGCGGCCGTTTCCTGTCTGACAGCGAGTTGAAGCGAGAATTTTTCCGATAGGAAGTCTCTTTCGTTGAAAGCGTATTTCGCGCACTAGGGTAGATAACGGGTGTATGGCGCTTGTCTAATCCAATACCAATCAGAAAAACCGCTTCAAAATGAGCGGTTTTTTAGTGTCAGGTAAAATGTATAGCGCCACTTGTTAATTGATAACTTTGTCTGAGTCTACGGCATCGATTATTAAATTTACACTGCCGCCAATGCCTTCGGCGGGAGTTAAACTGAGAATTCTATTGCAATTACTACAGGCTTCCTGCTTTTCGCGATACATGTCGCGAACCCCTTTTAATAGGAAATTGTTAATAGTGCCGCAATAGGGGCACATATATTCCAAAGCATCATCACTTTGCATACTCTTGTCCGTTACCTTTAATCACATGTCCATATGAATACTGTTTTCGTTGTACTCGCGTTGCTGATTTGCCTTTCTTCACAAAGTAGCTGGCAGGCGCGTTTACAGTACGAAAATTTTGAACAATTCGATTTGTTCATTTTCAGAGTATAGATTAAATCTGTAATAGCGCAGGTAATCCTCTCAACAAAGTTAGTAAGTATTTGGCGGGCAAAGAGATTAAAACTGGCAGTATGACTAAAGTGAAGCACTACCTCTTACTCAATCACTCTCACAGTGTGCAAGAGTGAATATTGGTAAACCTAAATACCGCACGCAGAACACTGAGAGTCTGATTTATCAGGTGTAGAGCCAGATTTGTTGGAAAGGCTTCAGTGTAATATTGCTTTCGTCGCCCTGATAACGCACTGCTGAAAGCAGGTCAGTACAGGGGTTATTCTCTATTTCCTTCAGAATATCACCGTCAATGTGTTGTTCGTACTCACTGAAATTACATAGTACAAGTAAACGTTGCCCCGCCTGTTGCGTTCGTACAAAGGAAAAGCAATGCTGATTCCCAGCTTCAATAATCTGAGTAGTAGCAACACCAAATACACAATGGCTTTTACGGATGTGCAACATGCGCTTAAGCCCGTCAAATACGGCTTTACTAGCTTGTTCCTTTAAGGTAGTCGGTGTGTCTGAAGAAAGTGCAAGCGCGGTATCTTGCTCAGTCACACGAATGCGATTAACCCAGCGATCATCGTGTTTCTTACTCGTGTCATTGCGATAGCTGTAGTCATTCAACTTCGCTATTTCGTCACTGGAATATAAAAGTGGTATTCCGCCAATACTGAAGGTGATGCCATACAGCAAAAGCATGCGTTTCACAGCGTTATCAATAGAGAGGCGATCGCGCTTTTCCAGTGCCCCTTCAAGCCCGCACAACGACGCTAACGAACCGCATACTCGACAGTCTCCATTGGATGGGTTTTCGGCAAAAGGCACGCCGTTGGCAAAACTTCCCTTAAACCTGCCAGTATAAAACTGATTCAAAAAGTGGCGGTGATCATAGGGATTAATGCCCAACTCGTGCGCAACTGCGTCGTCAAAAGTCCAGCCTATATCATCATGGCATCTGACATAGTTTACCCAACTGCACGCTTCAGAGATGGGGAAGCTTTTTTTCATTGAACGGGTTAACAGACGTGTTTTTCGCGTCGCCAATGAATTCCACAGTAATGCCATCAGTAACGGGTTATAAGACAATTGACACTCATTTTTATCAATATATTTCAAGACTTCGTCGGGATGCACGATGGCTTCTGATTTAAATACCACGGCAGGTGCCACTATTTGTAAACAGGCATTAAAAGCCTGAATAAGTACATGTGCTTTTTCTTGGTTTTCGCAATTGGTGCCCATTTCTTTCCAGATAAACGCCAATGCATCGAGTCGCAATGCAGCACAGCCTATATTGGCCAGAAACAACATCTCTGCTGCTATATCGTTGAACACCTCAGGATTGCTGTAGTTCAAATCCCACTGAAAACTATTAAAGGTCGTCCATACCCACTTTTCCATTTGTTCGTTATACGTAAAACTGCCTCTGCGCACTTGAGGGAAAATTTCGCGCAAGCTGTGCTCATATTGGTCGGGTAGGGTTCTGTCGTCAAAAAGGTAGTAATAGTGTTGATACCGCGGGTCGCCAGTCAAGGCTGCTTTCGCCCACCTGTGTTCGTCTGAGGTATGGTTGAAAACAAAATCCAGCACCAGGTTAATTCCTTCTTCTTGCAGCGCTGTTGCCAGTTTTTCCAAATCCGCTATGGTACCAAGCGATGGATTAACCTTGCGATAATCACTTACCGCGTAACCGCCATCACTATCCCCTTTGGGGGCGTCATACAAGGGCATAAGGTGCAAATAAGTAATGCCTAACGCTTTGTAGTAGGGAATTTTATTGTGTAAGTCATTAATTGTTGGGCCCATTAAATCGACGTAGGCTGCCATTCCCACCTGCTTTTCCTCCCGATACCACAAGGGGGAGTTAGTGCGAAGCTCATCCAACTTTTTCAATTTAGGTTTACGATTTTTGACCCCTTCTCGTAATACCTCGACCAATTTTTGTAGATGAAAATAGCAGTCGTATTGGTGCCCATAAACGCGAACATATTTTTCAAACAAGGTAGGGAAGTACGCCTTTAAACGACGGGTAAAAAGCGTCGCATCTTTTTTGGTGAGCCCTGACAAATCAATGGATGCCAAAATACGCTCCAAACACACGTTGCTGTCAGCTGCATAATTCATAAATACTTCACCTTACTTCGCCCAAGGGTAAACCTATCCGTCAAAATTGTTAGTCGAATTATCAGGTTTACAGACTATTTAAATTCTGTTAACTTTTATCTTAAACGATTAAGTTATTTTAGCAAATTATTTTACTTCTGTATTTCATGCTGGTGAGTTTTACAAAAATAGGCCAGTAAGTAGAAATAGGTTGCTGGTTTAACTAAGCGCTCTTAACCGTAGTTTTTGTGAGAACGACTATGTCCAATCAGGATCCTAGCAGCAAAGTTATCAGGTGGTTAACCTATTTGATGTTTATGATGTTTGCCATGACATCAGATTCAGTGGGTGAGATCATTAAAGAGGTAAAAGTCGCGTTCTCTGTTACCAATGCGCAAGCCAGCTTAATGCATTCACTTCCTATGCTGGGTATTGCACTTTCTGGACTTTTTCTCGGTTTTTTGGCTGATAAATTGGGGCGTAAGCCAACTATTATCATTGGATTAGCGTTGTACGCTTTGGCGTGTTTTAGCTTTTACATCGCGAACGATTTTTTACTGATAGTGAGTTTGATGAGTTTGACAGGCATTGCTGTTGGTCTTTTTAAAACTGGCGCCCTTGCGCTGATTGGTGATATTTCAACTTCAGCAAAACAACATACCTCAACAATGAATGGTGCAGAAGCCTTCTTTGGAGTGGGGGCTATCATTGGCCCACTGATAGTGGCGTATTTAATTCACCAAGGTGTGGCATGGCAGTGGCTATATATTATTGCCGGTGCAATATGTAGCTTGCTTATCTTGATGGCGTTAGCGGTTAAGTATCCCAGTAACGTACGCGACAGCAGTGAAAGTGATAGACACATATCAGTCATGCAAAGTTTGTCGTTGGTGAAAAATCCTTATGCCTTGTTCTATTCTATAGGTGCTTTTTTATATGTGGCAGCGGAAAGCGCAATTTACGTTTGGATGCCAACTTACCTTGTATGTGACGCAACGTCTTTAAGCGCAAGTTATGAGTGTTATACACAAGGTTTTTCTCAGACATTGGCAATATATTCGGTGACCGCATTTTTTATTTTGCGTGCAGCTGGACGCTTTGTGGGTATTTGGATGATGTCTCACTTCAACTGGTCACTGGTACTGATGCTGTTTAGCGGTGCCATAGTTATTTGCTTTGCCGCAGGCTTGGTGGCAGGAAAGCAGGTGGCGCTGTTTCTGTTTCCCCTTAGTGGAATTTTTATGTCGGTAATCTATCCCACTTTCAACTCAAAGGGCATCAGTTGCTTCCCCAGGCATCAGCACGGTAGCGTAGCCGGAGTTATCTTGTTTTTTACCGCGGCAGGCGCAGCGGCCGGCCCATTTATTATGGGAGTGGTTAGCGATCTTTATGGTGGCGACGCCAAGTATGGCTTTATGGTTGCTACTGCGTTTGCGTCATTATTGTTTGTGGGTCTCGTCTTCAATTATTACTTCAAACCGACCGAGAGAAAACTGGCCGAAATCGAAGCTTCTCAATACGCTAAGTAGCTGCACGGCTTAATGCCAAGAGAAGTGGCGCAGTGTAAAACGAGAAAAAAGCATGGTAACCAGTGCAAGTAGACGCTAAGTGCCTTATGCCAAGCCCCGATGGTGAAAAGGCCCTTCCACACTATGAAAGGGCAATACGTTACACTTGATAAAGTTCCAACGGCAACCCGTCAGGATCTTGAAAGAACGTAAAGCGCTTTTGGGTATAAGGGTCAGTTCTTACTGGCTCACACACCACGCCTTTTAATTTCAACGCTTCTACCGCATTTTCAATATTATCGACTTTGAATGCAAGATGCCGTAACCCCTGTGCTTCAGGGCGAGTAGGGCGCGGTGGCGCGTCAGGAAATGAAAACAGCTCAATTTGACTGCCATCGTCAAGGGAAAGGTCACATTTATACGATGACCTTTCTTTTCGATAGTTTTCATCGAGTACGTTAAACCCGAGCACGTCAGTATAAAAAGCTTTCGAACGGGGGTAATCACTACAAATAATGGCGACGTGATGAAAGCCTTTTAACATACTATTGTTCCTTGTTTTCCGGTTATGGCACTTCTTGGCCGCGAGCAGTTTCAAATAATGCGTACCAATGCTCTCTGGTAAGCTGAACATTCATGGCCTGTTGGCTGGCCTCAATACGCGAGAGGTTTGTTGTACCTAATACAGGGGCAATCTTTGCAGGGTGTCGCATTAACCAACCTAATACAATGGCCTCCGGGGTGGTTTGATACTCAGCCGCTAATTTTGATACTAAATTCGCTGTAGCCAGATCTGTGTCATTTGCTGTTGCTGCGCCGGTATACTTGCCTTTCGCTAAACTTCCCCAGGCTTGAAGCTGAATGTCTTTTTGCATGCAATGTTCCAGAGTACCTGGGGTGTATCCTAAGGTTCGGTTGCCAACACTGTTGGTGGTAATACCGTCTTCTATCCAATCTCGAAACCCTAAACTCATTTCAAGTTGATTGGCGATAATTGGCATGGCTAAACCAGACTGGAGATAAGCGATTTGATGACCGTGCATATTCGATACACCAATGTGTTTTATCTTGCCTTGTTGATGTAATTGTTGAAGGGCTCCTGCTACTTCGTCCAGTTCCATTAAGGGATCGGGGCGATGAAGAAGTAAAATGTCGAGTTGTTCAATATGTAATCTAGAAAGTATGCCCTCTACAGAACGCTTAATGTAGTCGGCTGAAAAATCATATCGCTTTGGTCCTATTTCGTCTTCAAAGCGTATTGCACATTTGGACTGGATAATCATTTTATCTTTTAGATGAGGCGCTGATTTAAGCACCTCACCAAAAACAGTCTCTGCTTTACCAAATGTGTAAATATCAGCGTGGTCAAACACATTGATATCAAGCTCAAGCACTTTTTCAATAATGGCTCTGGTATCGGCAATATCTTGTTGGGATATAGCGTGGTTGTTCCATCCCCCACCAAGACCCATACAGCCGTATATGAGTCGGCTGGCTTGTGGAAAGTATGCTTGCATGCGGTTGTCCCCGTTAAAAAATGTAATTTTGACGGTATAACATAATCTTATGGCTATAAAAATAAAACCCTGTTGAGATAAATCTAAGGGTAACCTTAGGTGAAACACATTAATGTGAGTCAACCAGGGCGTGTAGACCTTGCTGTAAAGTAAAAGTCTGTAAGCCCTGACACAGGCTTCTCTTTTCAGATGATGAGGTATCAATCATGTTAATAAAGTCAATGAGGCAATTCTGTCTATTCTTACTTGTGGTTACTTTGATGGGCTGCACAGGTGTACCTGATAACGTCAAGCCAGTGGAGGGCTTTGAATTACCCAAGTATATGGGCAAATGGTACGAAATAGCGCGCTTTGATCATAGTTTCGAAGAAGGATTAAGCCAGGTTACCGCCACCTATTCGATGAGAGAAGACGGTGGGGTAAAGGTGTTAAATAGGGGCTTTTCAAAAGAAGAAAGCGAATGGGACGAAGCCGAAGGGAAAGCGTATTTTGTGGGCGATCCATCCATTGGTCATTTTAAAGTCTCGTTCTTCGGACCGTTTTATGCCAGTTACGTGATAATGGCGCTGGACAAAAAAGACTATCAATATTCTTTGGTTACCGGCCCAGACAAGTCGTACTTATGGATATTGGCTCGCACGCCTACACTGGACCAAACCACTATCAATCAATTACTTAAGCAAGCACAACTGGCAGGATATGACACTAGTCAATTGATTTGGGTAGCGCACACTGCGCCTTAACGCTCAATTGTGCTATTATTGCGCGCAACCCCGCCCTTTAGTACACGTTTTGAGAGAGTTAAGGCATGCAAACGCTTACCATTACCACACCTGATGATTGGCATCTTCACTTCCGTGACAATGAAATGTTAGCGGAAACGGTTCCGGCAACCGCTCGTTGCTTTCAGCGCGCCATTGTTATGCCTAATTTGGTACCTCCTGTGGTGAATGCCGATATGGCAATGGCGTATAAGGCGCGCATCGAGGCAGCCAGACCGCAGGGCAGTGCGTTTGAGCCATTAATGACTTTGTTTTTAACAAACCAGACTAGTCCTGAAGATATCGCCGAGGCGAAGCGTGCGGGAGTGACAGCGTGTAAGTTATACCCGGCCGGTGCGACTACAAATTCGGAAGCGGCAGTTAAAGGGATAGAAGCTTTGTATCCAGTTTTCCAAGCGATGCAAGAGCACGGATTATTATTGCTTGTACACGGCGAAGTGACAGCGCATCACATTGATATATTCGACCGCGAAAAAGCGTTTATCGATACGCATTTGGGGCCGATAGTAGACGCCTTTCCCCAGTTAAAAGTAGTGTTTGAACATATTACCACTTCAGATGCTGCAGACTTTGTTAAACAGTCCAGCGACTTTGTGGGTGCGACTATCACTCCCCAGCACCTGCTACTGAACAGAAACGACTTGTTGGTAGGTGGAGTAAGACCACACAACTATTGTTTGCCAGTACTAAAACGCAATACACATCAGCAGGCACTGCGGGAAGTGGTGGCCAGTGGCAATAAGAAATTTTTCTTAGGCACAGATTCAGCGCCTCATGCGAAACACAAAAAAGAGAATGCCTGTGGTTGTGCTGGGTGTTATAGCGCGTGGTCAGCAATTGAATTATACGCCGAAGTCTTTGAGCAGTTAGGGGTGATAGAAAAGCTAGAAGGGTTTGCCAGCCATTACGGTGCCGATTTTTATGGTTTACCTCGAAACACCACCAAAACCACATTAGTCAGAGAAGCCTGGACCGTACCTGAGCAAGTGGCATTGGCAGATGGTACTGAAATGGTCCCGTTTTTTGCTGGGCAAACCTTGCAGTGGAAATTACAAACAGCGTTTCAGGCATAGTCGGCCTCAGCGTTATAGATAAAGGCCTGTGTTATATCACGGGCCAATAACTAAGGGCTTACCAGAACGGTCAGCCCAACTGAGACAGCCTGTCATGGGCGCTCCGTATTACCCCTTAAACATCGTTCTCAGTTCGATAAACACAATATGCGTTGCATCACAGCAACAGAACCAATTTGGTGTAGTTCACCCTTGGAAACAGAAGTAATGACAGTAGAAACTATCAAGCAGTTAGACATTAACCCTGAGATTGTAAAAGCGCTGGACGCACAAGGTATTTATCAGCTTTCACCCATTCAGGCGCAGTCGTTACCTGATGCTCTACAGGGAAAAGATATTATCGGTCAGGCGCAGACTGGCAGTGGTAAAACTTTGTGCTTTGTCATTCCCATTCTGGAAAACATAGCGGTAAACGAATTTTCCACACAAGCCGTGATTTTGTGCCCCACAAGAGAATTGGCCGATCAGGTCGCACAGCAGTGTCGTTTAGCGGCAAAACTTATTGGTAATGTGAAAGTGACTACCCTTTGTGGGGGACAACCCATGGGGCCACAAATACAATCGTTAAAGCACAGCCCTCACATTATTGTCGGCACGCCGGGACGGGTTATGGATCACGTACAAAAGCACCGTGTCGATTTAAGTAAGATCCGCATGCGGGTACTCGACGAGGCTGATCGCATGTTGGATATGGGATTTGAAGACGACCTTCGAATTATCTTCTCTCAGGCTCCACGTCAGGTGCAGACCTTGTTATTTTCCGCTACGTATACCGATCCTATCGAGCGCGTGGCTAAACAATACACCACCCAACCTGTCATGTGTAAAGTGGAATCTGTTGACAGTAAACCTGCCATCACTCAACTGGGCTACAGTGTCTTGTCGCACACCAGACTCCAGGCGCTAAAAGCAGTATTGACTCATCACCAACCTAAAAATGCCATTGTATTTTGCAACAGAAAAGTACAAGTGACAGAGGTGGTAGAAGGCCTAATTGAAGAAGGTTTCAGCGCGGCAGGTCTGCAAGGTGATATGGAGCAGCATGCCCGTACCGCTGTGCTAATGCAGTTTGCCAGTGATGCACTGCAAGTATTGGTTGCCACCGATGTGGCAGCGCGTGGCTTGGATATTGACGATGTAGCGTGTGTTATCAATTATACCGTAAGCGAAGAACCCGAAACCCACGTGCACCGTATTGGCAGAACTGCCAGAGCGGGTGCACAGGGAATGGCCATTACTTTGGTTAGTGATGAAGAAGAACACTTTTTAAGAAAAATTGAAGTGCTTCAGCAAAGTGATATTCCTTTAAAAGGTGCCCAAAGCCTGCGTTTTCACAAAAATAAAATTACCCAGCCAGAGTTTACCTGTATTGCGTTAAGTGCGGGTAAAAAGCAAAAGCTGCGCCCCGGTGATCTAGTTGGTGCCCTCACAAAAGATGCCGGTATACCCGGCGATGATGTGGGCAAAATTGCGGTGCAAAACAGTATGAGTTTTATCGCGGTAAAAACACGCAGTGTTAAGCGTGCAATGACACAGTTTCGCGAAGGAAAAATTAAGGGGAAACGAGTAAGAGCCAGAAAACTCTAACCTGTTGCACGCGCTAACTTTACCCAATCAATAGTAGGGACAAGCCATCCAGCTTGTCCTTTTCTTTTACGCTTCCACTCCCTTAGCGTTTGTAGAAAAAGCGTTGATGAGTCCTGCAGTAAGGCAAAACTGTGCGACGTAATAGGTCAGCATGATGAAATAGTCTGACAGTGGGATGGCTTCTTTGAATACAGATTGCGCGATAGCCGCATCGGACAACATAAAAATTATCGCCCCGCATATAATCAGTGCAGATTGAGTGAATAACACCGCACAGACAGACATGGTAGTGATAATACACAAGTACGCGACTACGGGGTAAAGCATTGCGCCTGCTGCGGGTAGTATTCCGATAGCCATATACAGTGCAAAGCAAGCAATGGCCAGACACAGCAATGAAAGTGACAAAGCGGGTTTTAACGAAACTGCTTTTGAATCCAGCGCGCTTCGATGTGCCACTTTGTGTAAATACACAAAGCTAATCACATAAACAATGTGCGCCACAAAAAAGCACAGTAGACCGAACACAAACTGGTTTTCGATGGGTAACGCCAATACGACATCGCCAGCAAGGCTGGCTAACAGTGCTAACATTACCACAAGCCGTTGACTTCCTCTTAGCGCCATAGCACTGCATAGAATTAGAAGTGCTATGGGCAGGCCTTTGATAGCAAATTGGCCAGCGTACGGCGTATAGGGTAATGAGGCCAGATAAACACCCGCTAAAATTACGTAGATAAGGGAAAAACGGTGCGACATGGTAGTTCCTGATAGTAAAAAGCGACCTTAACCGTAAAGCACAATACACTTTACGTTCAAGGTCGCTTCTGATTACGTATTAACGATAGCGTTGTTGTATTACCAAATTTTCACGCGTTGCTCAGGAGGAAGATAAAGGGCGTCTTCTTCTGTCACGTTAAACGCGTCGTAAAATTCTGGTACGTTGCGTACGGCACCGTTAGTGCGGAACTTAGTCGGTGAGTGCGTATCCGTTTGTACCTGGGTACGTAGCGCTTCTTCGCGATATTTGCTGGCCCATACTTGTCCGTATCCAATAAATACGCGCTGATCACCCGTAAAGCCGTCAAGTACTGGGGCTTCTTCACCGTTCAGAGAAAGGTGGTAAGCTTTAAGCGCAATACTAATGCCGCCTAAATCACCAATGTTTTCACCTAGCGTATATTCACCATTGACATGTAGTTCAGGCAATACTTCAAATTGATTGTATTGCTCTATCAGGTTGGCTGTACGTGCTTCGAATTCTCCGCGATCTTGATCTGTCCACCAATTGCGCAACACACCATCGCCGTCAAAGGTTGAACCTGAGTCGTCGAATCCATGGCCTATCTCGTGACCGATTACTGCCCCAATACCACCGTAATTCACGGCATCTTCAGAATTCATGTCGAAAAACGGAGGTTGCAAGATGGCAGCAGGAAATACAATCTCATTCAGTGGGGGATTATAATAAGCATTAACGGTTTGCGGTGTCATACCCCACTCATGTGTCCATACTGGACCGCCTTGCTTCTTCAGCATTTCTTCATACAACACATCTGACGACCGCTTAAGGTTGCCAAATAGGTCACTAGCATTCACCGTTAGTGCCGAATAATCACGCCACTGGTCGGGATAGCCAATTTTCACTTTAAACTTCGAAAGTTTGTCTAGTGCTTGTTGACGGGTTTCATCGGTCATCCAATCGAGGTTTTCGATACTTTCTTTGTAAGCAAGTAGCAAGTTGTTGACCATTTCCATCATGCGTTCTTTTGCTTCAGGCGGGAAATGCTGCTTAACGTATACTTTACCAATAAGCTCACCGACGTGAGAATTGGACAAGCTTACAGCTCGGCGCCATTGTGGCTGCTGTTCTTCAACGCCGCGCAGTACTTTGCTATAAAAGTTGAAGTTGGCGTTATCTAAGTCGGCATTTAAACGGCTGGCTGATGCATTTAACAGCCCCCATTTTAAGAAGGTTTTCCATTGTTCAATAGACGTATTGGCAATGACACCATCAATATTCTGCATGTAGTCTTTTTGCAAAATCCCGAGTGAAGGAATATCACTTACTTCAGCCTGAGCCAAATACGCATCCCAGTCAAAGTTAGGCATAAGCGCTTTAAGCTCTTCTATCGATAGCTTGTTATAGTTCTCTGCAAAATTGCGAGCTTGCTCTTTTTTCATGTGCAATTGCGCAATTTCTGTTTCTAGCGCGAACAGCATGTCAGCGCTTGCTTTGGGCGCGTCAAAGCTTGCAAGCTCAAACATGGTTTCAATGTGTGTTACATACGCATCACGGATCTTTTGAGACGTTTCGTCATCTTTAAAGTAATATTCTCGTTCGGGTAAGCCCAGACCAGATTGCCAAGTATACAGCAGATATTCTTTGGGAGACTTAAGATCAGGATACTGACTAAGTGTAAAGGGAGTCGCGTACCCATAGCGAGCAGCATAAGCGAAATATGCAGCAAGGTCAGAATGACTATCGATGGCTTCTATTTTAGCCAGCTCAGGTTCAAGCGGCGCCGTACCCAATGCATTACGCGTTTCCATATCCATGTACGCGCGGTAAAAGTCGCCTACTTTCTGCTCGTCACTACCTGCTTTGAAGTCACCTTCTGCTGAAGACTTAATGATATCCATAACGTGATCTTGTGCTTCATCGCGCAAGATGACAAACGCGCCATAGCTGGATTTGTCGGCAGGGATCTCGAAAGTGTCAAACCATTTACCGTTAACATAGCGGAAAAAGTCGTCGCCCGGATCTACCGAAAGATCCATATTTTTCTGGATGACACCAGAACTTAACTGTTGTTGAACGACTTCGCCACCTTTTGCTGCAGAGGTTGATTGTTCAGTCGACGAGTTTTGTGGGCTGCAGGCTGTTAAAGCCAGTGCCACACTTAAGCTTAAAACGCTACGTAACATTGGGAGGTTTCCTATTCGTTGTAGTGGCCACATTCATTGGGCGGCGTGACCCTTATATTTATTCTGTATTGAGCACATTGTTTCTTTGCTACATGGCTTGGTCAGTACCTGGTTTCCCAGGATAGTGCTGTTCTACAGCGCTGCAAAAAATGTTCAGCAAAGAGCAACAGCCCCGAGTGCTAAACCCTATTTTTTAGCATGGCATAAGCATTAGAAAAAGTATTTATAGTGAAAATACACAGCTTGTAACAACTTGTAATGGACAATTGGGTATAGTGAGTTGAGGTAAACGTTTTTTCATCACTACAAGGAACTGGTCATGCACGATTACAATCTGCCGTTTGATACTATTTCGCCCTGTGAATATGCCGACGCACTGTCCAGAGAACAGTTTATGGACTACGGAATTAAACCCTTATGGCAGGGAATGCCTCGCATTGCTGGACCAGCGTTTACGGTAAAATGTGCTCCAGGTGATCACTTAATGTTGCATGCTGCTATTTATCGAGCACGTCCAGGTGATGTTATTGTAGTGCAAGCTGATGATCAATACGCCGTGGCGGGTGGTAATGTTTGTGCTATTGCCCAGGCAAGAGGGATCAAAGGCTTTGTAGTTGATGGTGTAATTCGCGATCTTGCTCAAACTCGCGAAAATCAATTTCCCGTTTTTGCCCGAGGGGTAATACCTAAACCGGGCGCTAAAAAGTGTATCGCGCCACTTAATCAACCCGTTGTTTGTGGCGGGGTTACCGTAAATGCTGGCGACATTATTGTGGCCGATGAAGAAGGTATAGCGGTAGTGCCGCATAAAGAGGCGGAAAAAGCCTATGAGATAGCTAAAGCACGGGGAGAAAAAGATGCCGCTTTGCCCTTGGCGAAGTGGGAAGCGCAACACAGCGAAAAGGTAGAAACTATTTTAAAGGAATTGGGTTATAGCGAAGCCTAATGGAAATGGTGGCTTAACGTTGCGCAGGCACAATTCGAAAGGAGCGTTATACAAGCATTTTACTTGTTGTTACGGCTCTTCAATTTAGCCGACAGTGTTAGCGCTTTTCGCTTGCAGGACGGTTTCGCCGTTTAAATGCTGCCATTTAAACGGCAAATGGCACACCAAAGTTTACTTGGGCCTATTTACATTACTCTTTTATAGGGGAAGGCTTCTTCTGTGACGGTACCGCCGTGTTCAATAGCGACGTAAATAATCATTTCGTTACCTGACACCCTTTCTAGTGTAAGGCCGTTAAAGAAGATCTTATTTTCTTCGACTTTAACCAAGGCAAAGTCGACGGTTTTGTCTTTCTCTTCCCAACCTACTAAGTCGTGACCAAAGTGTTTGATCCTAAAAATTAATGTTTCATCTTTTTGAATAATGGTTTCGAGCTCATAGAACTGAACTTTGTCACCTACCACCAGTTTAAAAGCCCCCATCATGCTTCCACCAAGCGGTGAAGACCACACTTCTTCAACAACACCCCCAAGCGCGTTGCCACGCCAATGACCTGCTAGCCAGCTTACTGAAGAAAGTTGTGCTTTCGGAGAGGTTTGCCCTTCTTTCAAAAACAACAGGTTAGGGTAGTTAGTTTCGGCGTGTAGATGAGAAGTCAACAGGATGGTGAAGCTGAGTAAAATGAATTTCAACATGGCAGTTTCCTTATTAGCCTAAGCGAGCCTGGGTGAGCTCAACCTCCCCCCTACACTTATTTGATTGATTCGTATGTTTCTGACCAGAGCGTGGCATTTCTGTGCATGTCGGGTAACTCTTCCTGCACAATTCCCACGGTATTGGCTTTTTTTGTTATCGCCCACCAACTACCAGACTCGTAGGCTTTAACTAGCTCTAAGATGAAAAATAGGATGGTTTTTTCACCTAATAGTGCGGTTTTAATATCGTCACTTAATGGCAATTTAGCAAGCAAGGCTTCCATAGGGCTATCAAGTAATGCATCGATCATGGAAAACAAGCCAACCATAAATGCACTGTCGGCAAGCTGTGGCACCACTTGTTTTGCTATTTGCTCACAAAATCTTGCGCGAATGATCGATACTCTAATGATTTCTAATGGCTTATTTTTGTTAAGATGTGCGGTAGCTATCAAGCACACAAATTTTCTAGCCTGCTCTTCCCCTAGGTACACCAACGCCTGCTTAATTGATTCTATGGGCTCTCTTAACACAAATAGCCCCGAGTTGGTAAAGCGCAATAGTTTGTAACTCAAGCTTACGTCTTGCTCAAAATAACGTGCCAATTTGGTGTAGTTGAGGTAAGGCTTAAGGGCTTCGTGGTAAATAATAAGGATCATGGCGTGTTGGGCTTCAATATCCTTATTTTGAATCATTTCTGGTTTGGCAAAGAAATAACCTTGAAAAAAGTCGAACCCCATCTTTTTAGCAATGGCAAATTCTTCCGGAGTCTCTACTTTTTCTGCAAGCAGCTTTAAACCTTTTCGCTGTTTGAATTTCTCCACTAAAGGCGCTATTTCATCAAGCGGTGTGTTTTGAATATCAAACTTCAACAAACGGGTGAAATTGATGAACCGGTCCCATTTTCTGTGATAAAGAAAATCGTCCAGCGCCATTCGATAGCCTTTGTGAAAGAGTTCGCGGCAAGCTTGATAGACTTCGTCGGTGGGTTCTACATCTTCAAGGACTTCTATCACTATATCATTGGGGGGAAGCAGTGCCGGGACACGGTCGATTAAACCTTGCTGGGAAAAATTGATTAGTGCACGCTTTCCGTTAGTTAATGTACTGATACCTACATTGAGATGTTGATTTACAATTAATCGCGACGTGGCCACATTAGGATCGACATCTTTTGGAAAGACATTTTCAATACCGTCGCGAAAAAATACCTCGTAGGCGACCGTTTGTTGACGGCGATTAAAAATGGCTTGGCGCGCGGTAAATACCTTCATTGTTTAATGAGTTAATACTGTTTTATTTCAAAGGCTATTTTGACCTTACTCTAATAACTCAATAATGCCAAGTATCGCTGTTTTTAAAAAAACAGTTTATTTGTCTATTGGTTATGTTTAACACGGCTTTTTTTGCACTGACAATGAGCGCTTAAGCTAAGAGCAACAAAGCGTATATGCGCTGAGATTATCTACGCGAGACATCGCTATTTTGTTTTAGACAATGTAATTTGAGCGGTCATTTATTGACTTTGCTTTGTTATCAATAGGTTCACTCTATTAATGGCATTAATTTAGCGACCGATACCCCGACATCATTGAACAGATCGTGTAAAATTGCGTATAACACACGATTGAGTTTGGGTTTATCAGAAAATCTTCGCCAATGAAGGCCAATTTCGTCCCCATTCTGTATTGCACGCTGTCATACACTTGCCATTGATAACTAACGAGTCCTGCATGTTTTCATTTTTCGAAAAGCTCACCCAGCCATTTCCCGATACGGCCCCGACACAGCCTCCTTCGGGCATTATTGCCTTTTGTCAGTACTACACGAAAGGGATGTGGGGAGTCATACTGACCGTTTCATTGCTCAGTGCAATCGTAGCGGTGCTTGAAGTCACACTATTTGGCTTTCTCGGCCAACTAGTCGATTGGTTTTCAGAACAAAACAGAGAGACGTTTATCGCTGATCAGAAGTTTACCCTGATTGGTATGGGACTGACCGTTGTCGTATTTATACCCCTGTTTATACTGTTGCGTTCTCTGTTCTCACGCCAATCCCTCATGGGAAATTACCCGATGCGTATAAGGTGGCAGGCACATCGCTACCTATTGGGTCAAAGTCTGACGTTCTTCCACGATGAATTTGCAGGACGAGTAGCCACTAAGGTGATGCAAACCGCGTTATCCGTTCGCGAAACAGTCACAAAAGTACTCGATTTACTGGTTTATATCAGTGTGTACTTTATCTCTATGGTAGTGCTGATTTTTACCACTGATTGGCGTTTAGCGATGCCATTGATTGTCTGGTTTTTTGTGTATATCGGCATATTAAAAGTGTTGGTGCCAAAGCTTAAAGATGTATCACAAAAGCAGGCCGATGCCCGTTCTCTTATGACTGGGCGTATTGTGGATAGCTATACCAATATTACAACGGTGAAATTATTCTCACACAGCCGTCGTGAAGCTGATTATGCCAAAGAGAGTATGTCAGGCTTTTTGAAAACGGTTTATCCGCAGATGCGATTAGTCACCATACTCGAATTTTGTGTGGAAATGGCCAACGCCATTTTAATTTTTACGGTGGGAGCGCTGTCTATATTTCTGTGGTTAGAAAACATCGCCAGTGCCGGTGATATCGCCATCGCTATTAGCTTGTGTTTACGCCTCAATGGTATGTCGCACTGGGTAATGTGGGAAGTGTCAGGGTTATTTGAAAACCTTGGTACAGTTCAAGACGGCATGAATACATTGGCGCAACCTATTGCTGTGAAAGACAAAGTAAAAGCCAACGTGTTGCGCGTTGAAGGCGGCGCCATTAATTTTGATAAAGTTAACTTTTCGTATGCCGGTGCGGATAACAAACCCATACAAGTATTTAGTCATCTCGATCTCAAAATTAAACCGGGTGAAAAAGTAGGCCTAGTGGGGCGGTCAGGCGCAGGAAAGTCGACTTTGGTAAATTTGTTGATGCGTTTCTATGATACCCAAAATGGCACTATTACCATTGATGATCAAGACATTACGTCGGTGAGTCAGGACACGTTGCGTGCCAAAATCAGCATGGTGACCCAAGACACATCACTGATGCATCGCTCGGTGCGAGATAACATTTTATATGGCCGTACTGATGCTTCTGAAGAAGAGATGATTAATGCCGCCAAACAGGCTGAGGCCCATGATTTTATTTTAACCCTTACCGACAGCCAGGGGCGCAGTGGCTACGATGCCCATGTGGGAGAGCGGGGCGTGAAATTATCCGGTGGGCAACGCCAGCGCATTGCGATTGCCCGAGTATTGCTAAAAGACGCGCCGGTATTGGTGCTAGATGAAGCGACATCTGCGCTTGATTCAGAAGTGGAAGCAGCTATTCAGGCGTGCCTGGATAAAGTGATGCAAGGCAAAACGGTTGTGGCCATTGCACACCGTCTTTCCACTATCGCCCAAATGGACAGATTGCTGGTGTTAGATAAAGGTAAAATTGTCGAGCAGGGCACCCATTCAGAGCTTATTGCGCACAATGGTATTTACGCGAAATTGTGGGCACACCAAACCGGAGGCTTTATTGGTGTAGAGTGAAGGGACGCAAGGCTTCGGTAGGAATAAAGTTAACGCGATAAAGCGCTTGTATCTTGAAAGTGGTTAAGTATAATACGCGTCCCTCCCTTGCGATACCGCACTTTCCTTCGAAAAGACGCACAATTCACAAGGGTAGTGTAAGTAAATTTTGTCATTATGACGCTAAAGGGGTGTAGTTCGAATTGGTAGAACAGCGGTCTCCAAAACCGATGGTTGGGGGTTCGAGTCCCTCCACCCCTGCCAGTTTATTTACATACAGAATTTTCATTGCGCGTTGAATGAGCGCGTAAAACAACGACGCTGTAGTGCTAGGATCGTAACATGAGCGAAAAGACGGAAAATCAGTCCAATGCGTTGGACATGTTTAAATGGGTAGTAGTATTTGCGCTACTTGCCGGTTTAGTAACCGCTAATACGGTTTACGGTGAGTTATCGGTATTATACCGTGCCATCGCAGCTGTTGTAGTTGTTGTTATTGCTGGTTTTATTGCCGCTTCTACAGAGAAAGGCAGCACCTTTTTGAGCTTTGCGAAAGAGTCTCGCACGGAAGTTCGCAAAGTTGTGTGGCCAACGCGTCAAGAAGCTAACCAGACTACACTCATCGTACTTGCGGCGACGTTGGTCATGGCACTGATATTATGGGGACTAGACGGCATTATTGTTCGTGTAGTTGGCTTTATTACTGGAATAGGAGCATAAGCGTATGTCTGAAGAAGCATTGAAGAAAAGATGGTACGTGGTACAAGCTTATTCACAGTATGAGTCTCGCGTTAAGAAGACCCTACTTGAATACATTAAAATGCACAACATGGAAGACTACTTCGGTCAGGTACTAGTACCAACAGAAGAAGTGGTAGAAATGCGTGCAGGTCAAAAGCGCAAATCAGAGCGTAAGTTTTACCCAGGTTACGTACTGGTAGAAATGGCAATGACCGAAGAGTCTTGGCACTTAGTGAAAAGCGTACCACGTGTATTGGGTTTCATCGGCGGCACCTCTGACCGTCCAATGCCAATTTCACAAAAAGAAGCCGACGCTATCTTAAATCGCCTTGAAGAAAACGTTGATAAGCCAAGACCAAAAACTTTGTTCGAGCCAGGCGAAGTGGTTCGTGTTATCGATGGACCGTTCGCAGACTTCAATGGTGTGGTAGAAGAAGTCGACTACGAAAAGAGCCGCGTAAAAGTGTCGGTACTTATCTTTGGTCGCTCTACACCAGTAGATCTGGAATTTGGTCAGGTCGAAAAAGGCTAAGCCATAGTGATTTTTAAAAAGACGGTTTCACCGTCTTTTTTTATGTCTGAAATATGAGAGTTGCTTGGTCTGATTGTTTTTTTCTTAGAGTGCTAGTAACAATAAAAGCCTGATCTATTCAGGCTTTGGCTCTAGATAACGAAGATGAAAAAACTCAGAAAAGCTACCATGACAAAGCCCACCAATAATAAAACGCCGGAACGTTGAGATATTTTATTGCTGTCGGTAAATGCAGACCAGAAGCTTATGTTTAAAATTCTTTTGATTAGCCAATTCAATGTACAGATGAATACAAGCCAGATCAAAAACGCCATTTCAGCTCTCCTATAATTAAACTGACTTTAAAATGACTAGTAACTAAACTCGCTTATCTCTTCTATATCATCTAGTACACTGACTACTCCGCCTGAAATCACGCCCCCACCAACGGTTGTTACCGCGGAGGTAATTCCACGTACTGGACTTATGGCACCTACCACCATTCCTGCAAACGTACCTTTCGCTATACTGGAAAATGTAGCGCTTCTACCACCACCAATGATTGACCCATAAAATCCGCCTACACCCCCTGCAATTGCACCAAGCGCGTTTGCAAGTAGAGCGCCTGAAACTTGCTCTATTTCCTTTTTATTTAGCTCTTGTAATGGTTCCATTATTTAAATTTCCTCTATGTAAAAGTTACGAGCAACACAAGAGTTGACTCCATAAGCAAGATAACAATTGCTGAAAATTATAAAACTGACCTTTCGATGGTTTTTTATGCTAAATAGCCCTTGCATAGTAATTAATCACCTTATATAATGCGCGCCCTTTTAAACGGAAACGGGAAGCCGATTGAGCAAATAATCTCTGTATTTGCGAGGCGTTAGACCCAAACAAGAGAGCATGTAAAATGGCTAAAAAAGTAAGCGGTATTATCAAGCTTCAGGTTGCAGCTGGCGCTGCTAACCCAAGTCCACCGGTTGGTCCTGCACTAGGTCAGCACGGTGTTAACATCATGGAATTCTGTAAGGCTTTCAACGCTAAAACAGAAAGTCTTGAGAAAGGCGCTCCGGTACCAGTAGAAATTACAGTATACGAAGATCGCTCTTTCACATTCGAAACTAAGACTCCTCCTGCGTCTTACCTGCTTAAGAAAGCAGCGGGCATCAAGAGTGGTTCTGGCCGTCCTAACACTGAAAAAGTGGGTAAAGTTACTCGCGCTCAGTTGGAAGAGATTGCTAAAACTAAAGAGCCAGACCTTACTGCAGCTGATCTAGATGCAGCGGTACGCACTATCGCGGGTTCTGCTCGCTCAATGGGCTTGAACGTAGAGGACTAATCGAATGGCTAAATTAACTAAACGCGCTCGCCTAATCCGCGACAAAGTTGACTCTACTAAAGAGTACGAAATCAACGAAGCAGTAGCGCTTCTTAAAGAACTAGCAACTGCTAAGTTCGCAGAAAGCGTTGACGTTGCTGTTAACCTTGGTATCGATGCGAAGAAATCTGACCAAAACGTTCGTGGTGCAACTGTACTACCTAACGGTACTGGTAAAGACGTTCGCGTTGCAGTATTCACTCAAGGTGCAAATGCTGAAGCGGCTAAAGAAGCTGGTGCAGACATCGTTGGTATGGATGACCTAGCTGAGCTAGTGAAGAAAGGCGAAATGAACTTTGACGTAGTAGTGGCTAGCCCAGACGCAATGCGTGTTGTTGGTCAACTAGGTCAAATCTTAGGTCCACGTGGCCTTATGCCTAACCCTAAAACTGGCACTGTAACGCCTGACGTTGCAACGGCAGTTAAGAACGCTAAAGCTGGTCAGGTTCGCTACCGTAACGATAAGAACGGTATCATCCACGCTAGCATCGGTAAGATTGCGTTCGAAGCAAACCAAATTCAAGAAAACCTTGAAGCGCTACTTGAAGCACTTAAGAAAGCTAAGCCTTCTTCTGCTAAAGGTACATACATCAAGAAGATCAGCCTAAGCACTACAATGGGTGCTGGTGTTGCTCTTGATAAGGCTTCTGTAGGTCTTTAATTTCGCTGAGCTTAGGCTCAACGGAATCTCTTAAAGGTTATGGGTTGGAGCTGTGTAAATTAGCAGTGCTAATAAGCAGCTCCCGTCCAAGACCGCAGGTGCGGTGTGGTGAAAGAGGTAAGAGAACTTTCACAGTCAACACACTGCTTAATACAACAACCTGCGCAGACGGTGGTTTGACTCAGACTCTCTGGGGTAACAAACACCGTAGAGCGGTATCAACCATGAGGGTTGGTATCAATCTGTGAACCCTGACGGCGCAAGTAGGCAACTACGAACAAAGTCAGATACAAAGAGGTGAACTCAGTGGCACTAGGTTTAGCAGCAAAAAAAGAGATCGTAGCAGAAGTTTCTGAAGTTGCGTCTCGCGCTCTATCCGTAGCCGTTGCTGAATACCGTGGGATGGAAGTTGCAGAACTGACTGACCTACGTGTTAAAGCTCGTGAGCAAGGCGTATACCTAAAGGTTGTACGTAACACTCTTGCAAAGCGCGCTCTAGCAGACAGTCAATTTGCAGACTTAGATAGCGCCTTAACTGGTCCGCTTATTTACGGTTTCTCTATCGACGCACCAGGCGGTGCGGCACGTCTTTTCAAAGACTTCGGTAAGACTAACGATAAGCTTAAAGTTACAGCACTTTCTATTGGTAGTGGTCTTCTTGGTCCAGAGAAATTGGACGCAGTTGCAGCTCTACCTACCCGCGACGAAGCGCTTGCAAAACTTCTTGCAACCTTCAAAGCACCAGTTGGGAAATTCGTTCAAACAATCAACGAAGTTCCTGGCAAGTTTGTGCGCGTATTGGCGGCGGTCAAAGACACCAAGTAATTGGCGTTTTTGGCATATTGATTTTTTTAACAATTTTTACCCAGGAGTTTAGAGAACATGGCTCTAACTAAAGAAGATATCTTAAACGCAATCGCTGAAATGCCAGTAATGGAACTGGTTGAACTAATTGAAGCGGCTGAAGAGAAATTCAACGTATCTGCTGCAGCTGCTGTTGCTGTTGCTGGTCCAGCTGCTGGTGGCGACGCTGCTGCTGCAGAAGAAAAGACTGAATTCGACGTTGTTATGACTTCATTCGGTGGCAACAAAGTTGCAGTTATCAAAGCAGTTCGCGGTGCGACTGGCCTAGGTCTTAAAGAAGCTAAAGAAGTAGTTGAATCTGCTCCTAAAGCTATCAAAGAAGGCGTAAGCAAAGATGAAGCTGAAGCACTTAAGAAAGAGCTTGAAGAAGCTGGTGCAGAAGTAGAAATCAAGTAATCTGATATAGTCAGATTATTGCCTGAGACGGCAAGGCTGGTGGTTTTTTAAACCACCAGCCTTTTTGCGCTGTATAGTGTGTAGATTCTAACCCTTGACTACATCACTCAAAGCGCCATTCGGAAATACCCATAAAAAGCATAAAAATCCAACAAGTTAACTAATAATTGGTTAAATTTTGTTGTATGCTGGTGTATCTGCCCGAAAAAGGGTTGTGGAAGTTTGTTGCTCAGTGCGCCATTTAGAACGCAGCTTTTAGCCCATAGCACGCGTTTTAAAGCATTTTGCAGCAGGTTGGGTCATAAATCAGCAGGCTGAGGAACCCATGGTTTACTCTTATAGCGAAAAGAAACGTATCCGTAAGGATTTTGGCAAACGCCCACAGGTATTGGAAATTCCATACCTTCTTTCAATTCAGCTTGATTCTTTCAAAAAGTTTATTGAGATCGATGCAGATGCTCAATACGGTTTGGAAGCAGCATTTCGTTCCGTTTTTCCAATTAAAAGCTACTCAGGTAGTTCAGAGCTTCAATATGTAAGCTACCGCCTGGGAGAGCCAGTTTTCGACGTTAAAGAATGTCAAATTCGTGGCGTCACTTTCTCTGCTCCGTTAAGAGTAAAACTACGGTTAGTGTTGTTCGATAAAGACGCTGCCCCAGGTACCGTAAAAGATATTAAAGAACAAGAAGTGTACATGGGTGAGATCCCATTGATGACTGAGAACGGTACGTTCGTTATCAATGGTACTGAGCGTGTTATCGTGTCTCAGCTACACCGTTCACCTGGTGTGTTCTTTGATCACGACAAAGGGAAAACCCACTCGTCAGGTAAAGTGCTTTATAATGCACGTGTAATACCTTACCGTGGTTCGTGGTTAGACTTTGAGTTTGACCCGAAAGATAACCTGTTTGTACGTATCGACCGTCGTCGTAAGTTGCCTGCAACTATTATCTTACGCGCGCTTGAAATGTCGTCTGAAGAGATATTAGACACTTTCTTCGAGAAAGTGAGCATTCGTATCGATAAAGACAAGTTAATGATGGAAGTGGTGCCAGATCGCCTACGTGGTGAAACGGCTCAGTTCGATATCATTGACGGTGAAGGTAACGTGGTTGTTGAAACCAGTCGCCGTATTTCTGCTCGTCACACTCGTGCACTTGAAAAAGCGGGTCTTACTGAGCTTGAAGTACCTGCCGATTACCTAATCGGGCGTGTTTTTGCAGCGACATACGTGAACGAAGACACTGGCGAAGTTATCGTTAGTGCCAACGACGAATTAACACTTGAGAACCTGGCGGCGCTTAGCCAAGCGGGTATCAAAGAGTTTGAAACGCTGTACATCAACGAACTAGACCACGGTTCATACATTTCAGATACGCTACGTATCGATTCTTCAACAAACCGCCTAGAAGCGCTAGTTGAAATTTACCGTATGATGCGTCCTGGTGAGCCACCAACAAAAGATGCAGCAGAAACCTTGTTCGATAACCTGTTCTTCTCTGACGAACGTTACGACCTATCTTCTGTTGGTCGCATGAAGTTCAACCGCCGTCTAGGCCGTGAAGAACTTATTGGTGCTGGTACGCTAGATAAAGAAGACATTATTTCTGTAATGAAGCAGTTAATAATGATTCGTGACGGTAAAGACGAAGTCGATGATATCGATCACCTTGGTAACCGTCGTATCCGTTCTGTAGGTGAAATGGCAGAAAACCAATTCCGCGTTGGTCTTGTACGTGTTGAGCGTGCAGTGAAAGAGCGTCTAAGCCTAGGCGATCTAGACAACGTAATGCCACAAGATCTTATTAACGCTAAGCCTATTTCGGCAGCGGTTAAAGAGTTCTTCGGTTCATCTCAGCTTTCTCAGTTCATGGACCAAAACAACCCGCTATCAGAAGTAACGCATAAGCGTCGTATTTCTGCATTAGGCCCGGGTGGTCTTACACGTGAACGTGCAGGCTTCGAAGTTCGAGACGTACACCCGACACACTACGGTCGTCTATGTCCAATCGAAACGCCGGAAGGCCCGAACATCGGTCTAATTAACTCATTGGCAAGCTTTGCGCGTACCAATGACTTCGGTTTCCTAGAAACGCCGTTCCGTCGCATTGTTGACGGTGTGGTGACAGACGAAATCGACTACTTATCTGCAATTGAAGAAGGTCAATTCGCAATCGCTCAGGCTAACATCGCGTTGACTGAAGCTGGCGAGTTGGTTGACGACCTAATTCCATGTCGTCACCGCGGTGAAACTACTTTGATGCCTAAAGAAGACATCAAGTACATGGACGTTTCACCACAGCAAATCGTTTCAATTGCTGCAAGCATTATCCCATTCCTAGAGCACGATGACGCAAACCGTGCACTAATGGGTGCGAACATGCAACGTCAGGCAGTACCTACACTACGCGCTGATAAGCCGCTAGTTGGTACCGGTATGGAAAGAACTATCGCGGTTGACTCAGGTGTTACTGTAGTTGCTAAGCGCGGTGGTGTGGTTGATTACGTAGATGCCAGCCGTATCGTAATTAAAGTAGACGAAGACGAAATGCTTCCAGGTGAAGCAGGTATCGATATCTACAACCTGACTAAGTACACTCGTTCTAACCAAAACACGTGTATCAATCAGAAGCCTACTTGTAGTGTTGGCGACCCGATTGTTGCAGGTGACGTGCTAGCTGATGGTCCTTCAACAGACCTAGGTGACCTTGCACTTGGTCAGAACATGCGTATCGCATTCATGCCGTGGAATGGTTACAACTTTGAGGATTCAATCCTTATTTCTGAGCGTGTAGCGCAGGAAGACCGTTTTACTACAATCCACATTCAAGAGCTTAGCTGTATTGCTCGTGATACTAAGCTTGGGCCAGAAGAGATTTCTTCTGATATCCCGAACGTGGGTGAATCTGCACTAAGCAAGCTTGATGAATCAGGTGTTGTTTACATCGGTGCAGAAGTGAAAGGCGGTGATATCCTTGTTGGTAAAGTAACGCCTAAAGGTGAAACGCAGCTTACGCCAGAAGAGAAACTACTACGTGCAATCTTTGGTGAGAAAGCGTCTGACGTTAAAGATACGTCTCTACGTGTACCTAACTCTGTTCACGGTACCGTTATCGACGTTCAAGTATTTACCCGTGACGGTGTAGAGAAAGACAAGCGCGCGCTTGAAATCGAAGATATGCAACTACGTCAGGTTAAGAAAGACCTTACTGACGAATTCGAAATTCTTGCAGACGGTATCTTTGCCCGTGCACAAACTGCACTTTTACGTGCTGGCGTTGACCAAGCTAAGCTTGACAGCCTACCGCGTGAAAAGTGGTTTGAAATTGCACTTAACAGTGAAGATGCACAGCTAGAGCTAGACCAAATTGCTGATCAGCACGCTGAAATTAAAGCTGACTTCGATAAGAAGTTTGAAGCGAAGCGCCGTAAGATCACGCAAGGCGATGACCTAGCACCTGGCGTACTTAAGATCGTTAAGGTTTACCTTGCGGTTAAACGTCACATCCAACCGGGTGACAAAATGGCCGGTCGTCACGGTAACAAAGGTGTTATCTCGACTATCCAGCCAGTTGAAGACATGCCATACGATGCTAACGGTACGCCGGTAGATATCGTACTTAACCCACTAGGTGTACCGTCTCGTATGAACATCGGTCAGATCCTAGAAACACACTTGGGTATGGCTGCACACGGTCTTGGTGTGAAGATTGATCGCATGATTAAAGAGCAGCGCGAGCTGGCTGAATTACGTGACTTCTTGAAGAAGGTGTACGAGCTTGGTGAGAATCACCAAGAAGTTGACATCGATAGCTTCACAGACCACGAAGTTCGCCGTCTAGCGGAAAACCTTCGTAAGGGTGTGCCAGTAGCAACACCTGTATTCGACGGTGCTCGTGAATCTGAAATCAAAGAAATGCTGAAGCTTGCTGATATTCCAGAAAGCGGTCAGATTGCTTTGTTCGACGGTCGTACCGGTCGCGAATTCGAGCGTCCAGTTACGGTTGGTTACATGTACATGCTGAAGCTGAACCACTTAGTAGACGACAAAATGCACGCGCGTTCTACGGGTTCTTACAGCCTTGTTACACAGCAACCTCTTGGTGGTAAAGCACAGTTCGGTGGTCAGCGCTTCGGTGAGATGGAAGTGTGGGCACTTGAAGCATACGGTGCTGCATATACCCTTCAAGAAATGCTTACCGTTAAGTCTGATGACGTTAACGGCCGTACCAAGATGTACAAGAACATCGTCGATGGCGACCACAGAATGGAACCTGGCATGCCAGAATCATTCAACGTACTACTTAAAGAAATTCGCTCGTTGGGTATCAACATCGAGCTTGAAGAAAAGTAATACGGCGTTAGCCACGTAATGTTATGAGATGGCCCGGTGCTTGCGCCGGGCTCTAGAGACTGACTCCGCTGGGAGAGTAATGTGAAAGACTTATTAAAGTTTCTAAAGCAACAAAACAAAACCGAAGAATTCGATAATATTCGAATCGGTTTGTCTTCACCGGACATGATCCGTTCATGGTCATTCGGTGAAGTTAAAAAGCCTGAAACAATTAACTACCGTACGTTCAAGCCTGAGCGCGACGGTCTTTTCTGTGCGCGTATCTTTGGTCCGGTTAAAGACTATGAGTGTCTTTGCGGTAAGTACAAGCGCCTTAAGCACCGTGGTGTTATCTGTGAAAAGTGTGGCGTTGAAGTCACACTGACTAAAGTACGTCGTGAGCGTATGGGTCACATCGAGCTAGCAAGCCCGGTTGCACACATCTGGTTCCTTAAATCACTTCCGTCTCGTATCGGCTTAATGCTTGATATGACACTTCGTGATATCGAACGTGTACTTTACTTCGAATCATACGTGGTAACAGAGCCAGGTATGACGACCCTTGAGCGCAGCCAACTTCTTAACGAAGAAGAGTATTTGGATGCACTTGAAGAGCACGGTGATGAGTTTGAAGCGAAGATGGGTGCCGAAGCGGTATTCGATCTTCTTACTGCACTAAACGTTGACGCAGATGTTGCGGCTATGCGTGAAGAGCTGCCTTCAATTAACTCTGAAACTAAGCGTAAGAAAATTACTAAGCGTCTTAAGTTGCTTGAGTCATTCCAACAGTCTGGTAACAAGCCAGAGTGGATGATCATGACGGTACTTCCGGTACTTCCACCGGATCTACGTCCTCTAGTACCACTAGATGGCGGCCGTTTTGCAACGTCTGACCTTAACGACCTATACCGTCGTGTAATTAACCGTAACAACCGTCTTAAGCGTCTTCTAGACCTAGCTGCTCCAGACATTATCGTACGCAACGAAAAGCGTATGCTTCAAGAGTCTGTTGATGCGCTTCTAGATAACGGACGTCGCGGTCGTGCGATTACCGGTTCTAACAAGCGTCCACTTAAGTCGCTTGCAGACATGATCAAAGGTAAGCAAGGTCGTTTCCGTCAAAACCTTCTTGGTAAGCGTGTTGACTACTCAGGCCGTTCTGTAATTACCGTAGGTCCTACGCTACGTCTTCACCAGTGTGGTCTTCCTAAGAAGATGGCACTTGAGCTATTTAAACCGTTTATCTACGGTAAGCTTGAAGCACGTGGTCTTGCGACAACAATCAAAGCAGCTAAGAAGCTTGTAGAGCGCGAAGCACCAGAGGTTTGGGACGTACTAGACGACGTTATCCGCGAACACCCGGTACTACTTAACCGTGCACCTACACTTCACCGTTTGGGTATCCAAGCGTTCGAACCAACACTCATCGAAGGTAAAGCGATTCAGCTTCACCCGCTAGTGTGTGCGGCGTATAACGCCGACTTCGACGGTGACCAAATGGCGGTACACGTTCCGTTGACAATCGAAGCACAGCTAGAAGCGCGTGCACTTATGATGTCAACGAACAACATTCTGTCACCTGCGAACGGTGAGCCAATCATCGTACCTTCACAGGACGTTGTATTAGGTCTTTACTACCTTACGCGTGACAAAGTAAACGGCTTAGGCGAAGGCATGGTATTTACCAGCCCGAATGAAGCAGAAAAAGCATACCGCACAGGTAATGCTGAGCTTCACTCTCGCGTTAAAGTACGTATTACTGAATATGACATTGATGAAGATGGCAACAAAACTGAGAAAGTAACGCTAACTGACACTACTGTTGGTCGTGCGATTTTCTCATTGATCCTACCTAAGGGTCTGCCGTTTGAAATCATCAACCAAGCGATGGGCAAGAAGCAAATTTCAAGACTATTGAATGCTTGTTACCGTACGCTAGGTCTGAAAGACACCGTAATTGCTGCTGACCAAATCATGTATACCGGTTTCCATTACGCGATGATCGCGGGTGCGTCTGTTGGTATCGACGATATGGTTATCCCTGCTGCTAAGAAAGACATCATCGATGCAGCGGAAGCAGAAGTTATCGAAATTCAGGAACAGTTCCAAAACGGTCTTGTTACCGCGGGTGAGCGTTACAACAAAGTTATCGATATCTGGTCAAATGCCAACGAAAAAGTTGCTAAGGCCATGATGGATAACCTTAAGACTGACATCGTAATCAACCGCGATGGCGAAGAAGAAGAGCAATCATCATTTAACTCTGTTTACATGATGGCCGACTCGGGTGCTCGTGGTAGTGCCGCTCAGATTCGTCAGCTAGCAGGTATGCGTGGTCTGATGGCTAAGCCAGATGGCTCAATCATCGAAACCCCAATTACGGCGAACTTCCGTGAAGGTCTGAACGTACTACAGTACTTCATCTCAACGCACGGTGCGCGTAAAGGTCTAGCGGATACCGCACTTAAGACAGCGAACTCGGGTTACCTGACGCGTCGTCTAGTAGACGTTGCACAAGACTTGGTAATCACTAACGACGACTGTGGCACATTCGAAGGTGTTCAAATGACACCACTCATCGAAGGTGGTGACGTTGTTGAGCCGCTACGCGAGCGTGTACTAGGTCGTGTCGTTGCAGAAGATGTGGTTAAACCAGGTACTAACGAAGTATTAGTAGAGCGTAACGTTCTTCTAGACGAAGCGTTAGTAGACATGCTTGAAGCTAACTCAGTTGACCAAATCATGGTTCGCTCGGTAATCACTTGTGACAATGACTTCGGTGTTTGTGCTAAGTGTTACGGTCGTGACCTTGCACGTGGTCATATGGTGGGTAGCGGTGAATCGGTTGGTGTTATTGCAGCACAGTCAATCGGTGAACCAGGTACACAGCTTACCATGCGTACGTTCCACATCGGTGGTGCGGCATCAAGAGCCTCTGCAGAGAACAGCGTACAAGTTAAGACAGCGGGTAGCCTTAAGCTACACAATGCGAAATTCGTACGTAACTCTGACGGTAAAGTGGTTATCGTTTCTCGTTCAACAGAACTTACTGTTATCGACGAGCAAGGCCGTGAGAAAGAGCGCTATAAAGTACCTTACGGTGCTGTACTTAGCGTGGATGACGGTGCAACTATTGCAGCTGGCGACATTGTTGCTAACTGGGATCCGCACAGTCACCCAATCATCACTGAACGTGCAGCTAAGATTAGCTTCGCAGACATTGATGACTCTAACACCGAAATGCAGCAGGACGAGCTTACTGGTCTAACCCGTATCGTGGTGAAAGACCTTGCGAAGGTTAACTCTAAAGAGCCTAAGCTAATTCTTGAGAGCGATGAGTTCGGTCTTCAAGAAATTCGTCTTCCAAGCTTCACAACTATCGAAGCGAAAGAAGGCAAAGTGGCTAACGAAGGTGACGTGTTAGCACGTATTCCTCAGGAAAGCTCGAAGACTCGTGACATCACCGGTGGTCTTCCGCGCGTTGCGGACCTATTTGAAGCGCGTAAGCCTAAAGAGCCTGCAATTCTTGCAGAAATCTCAGGTACTATCGGCTTCGGTAAAGAGACCAAAGGTAAGAAGCGTCTTGTAATCACGCCAGCTGAAGGTGAAGCGTACGAAGAGATGATTCCTAAGTGGCGTCAGCTTAACGTGTTCGAAGGTGAAAAAGTGGAAAAAGGCGAAGTTATCGCCGATGGTCCAGAGTCACCACACGATATCTTACGTCTACGTGGTATCTCAGCTGTAGCAAACTACATCGTGAACGAAGTTCAGGAAGTATACCGTCTACAGGGTGTTAAGATTAACGATAAGCACATCGAAGTCGTTATCCGTCAGATGCTACGCAAGTGTATCATTACACATCCAGGTGACACGCAGTTCCTTGAAGGGGAACAGGTTGAAGTATCGAACGTAAAAGTGGCGAACCGTGAAATTGAAAAACACGGCAAGATCCCAGCGCAGTATGAAACACAACTGCTTGGTATCACTAAAGCGTCACTGTCTACTGAGTCATTCATCTCAGCGGCATCGTTCCAGGAAACAACACGTGTGTTAACTGAAGCTGCGGTTCAAGGTAAAGAAGATGACCTACGCGGTCTGAAAGAAAACGTAATCGTTGGTCGACTCATTCCAGCGGGTACCGGTTTCGCTTACCACGAACGCCGTGCACAGAAACGCAAAGAGCAAATCGAAGAGATGTCAGTTTCAGCGGCTGAAGCTGAACAGGCTCTGACCGAAGCGCTTAATGCAGGTGCAGACGAAGATACTGCCGAATAAGGTATGATCAAAAGGAGTGCGTTAACGTACTCCTAACAAATTGGCATGTCAGGCTGACAAAATACAGGAAAACTTCCTGTCTAACCTTTGTACAGCTTGACAGTCAGGGCGATGATCATTAATATTCCGCGACCCGATTTTTGATAGCCTTTACATGGCACAGAAATAGGTCGCGGTTTTTTGTATTAGCGCCCAGTGAATATTGACGAGCACAATGTTCACATCACAAGCGCGACAAATTAAAAAGTCGCAAGTTTAGGACCCAATCACAGTGATTGGGTTTTCGTAGTTTTTAATCAGGAGCTAGTTAATGGCAACAGTTAACCAGTTAGTGCGCAAGCCGCGTAGAAAGCCCGTTGAAAAAAGCAACGTAGCTGCTCTACAAGCTTGTCCACAAAGACGTGGTGTATGTACTCGTGTATATACTACTACGCCTAAGAAACCAAACTCTGCACTACGTAAAGTATGTCGTGTACGTCTAACTAACGGTTTTGAAGTTTCTTCATACATCGGTGGTGAAGGTCACAACCTACAAGAGCACAGTGTAGTTCTTATCCGTGGTGGTCGTGTTAAAGACCTACCAGGTGTTCGTTATCACACAGTTCGCGGTACTCTTGACTGCGCAGGTGTAAACGATCGTAAACAAGCCCGTTCTAAGTACGGTGCGAAGAAGCCTAAGTCTTAACGGTTCTCCGTTAGTAAGGCCAAACTGAAGTTTAAGAGTTTTGGGTTTTCCCTGAATTCATACGGAGAATAGAAAATGCCAAGAAGAAGAGTCGTAGGTCAACGTAAAATCCTACCAGAGCCAAAATTTGGTTCACAACTGCTTGCGAAATTCATGAATGTCGTAATGCTCGACGGCAAAAAGTCAGTCGCTGAGAAAATCGTTTACGGTGCGCTTGATATTGTTGCTGAAAAAACCGGCAAAGCACACCTAGATATCTTCGAGGAAGCGCTTGATAACATCCGCCCAACAGTAGAGGTTAAGTCTCGTCGTGTTGGTGGTTCAACTTATCAGGTTCCAGTTGAAGTACGTCCAGTTCGTCGTAACGCGCTAGGTATGCGTTGGATGGTAGAAGCTGCACGTAAACGTGGCGAAAAGTCTATGGCACAACGCCTAGCGGCTGAAATGCTAGACGCAGCAGAAAACAAAGGTTCAGCGGTTAAGAAGCGTGAAGACGTACACCGCATGGCCGAAGCAAACAAAGCGTTTGCTCATTACCGTTGGTAATAAACGTTATATAACTGAGAGAGATTTATGCCTCGTAAGACCTCGATTGAGCGTTATCGCAATATTGGTATTGTGGCTCACGTGGACGCGGGTAAGACCACGACCACAGAGCGTGTTCTGTTTTATACAGGACTGTCTCACAAAATCGGTGAAGTGCACGATGGTGCTGCTACCATGGACTGGATGGAGCAAGAGCAGGAGCGTGGTATTACTATCACGTCTGCTGCGACTACTTGTTTCTGGTCTGGTATGGAGCAACAGTTCGATCAACACAGGATCAACATCATCGACACCCCTGGACACGTTGACTTTACAATTGAAGTAGAGCGTTCATTACGTGTACTAGACGGTGCTGTAGTGGTTTTCTGTGGGTCTTCTGGGGTTGAACCTCAATCAGAAACAGTCTGGAGACAGGCTGATAAATACCAAGTGCCACGTCTCGTGTTCGTCAATAAGATGGACCGAGCTGGCGCTGATTTTGAACGCGTTGTAGGACAAATCCGCAAGCGTTTAGGCGCAAACTGTGTTCCGATTCAAATCAACATGGGCGCTGAAGAGAATTTCCATGGCGTCATCGACCTTGTGAAGATGAAAGCCATTAACTGGAATGAAGAAGACATGGGTATGACCTTTACCTATGAAGACATTCCGGCTGAATATATAGAAAAAGCAGAGCAGTACCGCACCGAAATGATCGAAGCGGCTGCTGAAGCCTCTGACGAGCTAATGGATAAGTACTTGGAAGGCGAAGAGCTGACCGAGGAAGAAATTCGCTTAGGCCTTCGTAAGCGTACGCTGAACAACGAAATTGTTCTTGCCACCTGTGGCAGTGCCTTCAAAAACAAAGGTGTTCAGGCAGTACTTGACGCGGTTGTCCAATACCTTCCGTCTCCAACTGAAGTTAAAGCCATCACCGGTGTGCTTGACGATAAAGACGAGACTGAGGCAGAGCGTCATTCTAGCGACGATGAGCCGTTCTCGGCATTGGCATTTAAAATTGCCACTGACCCATTTGTGGGTACGCTAACGTTCTTCCGTTGTTACTCAGGTGTCGTTAACACCGGTGATACGGTTTACAACCCAGTTAAGGGTAAGCGTGAGCGCTTTGGTCGTATCGTGCAAATGCACGCGAAAGACCGTGAAGAAATAAAAGAAGTACGCGCAGGTGACATCGCGGCCGCTATCGGTCTTAAAGATGTGACAACGGGGGATACGCTTTGTGATCCTAACCACGTTATCACACTGGAGCGTATGGAGTTTCCAGAACCGGTTATCTCCATTGCGGTTGAGCCAAAGTCTCAAGCAGACCAAGAAAAAATGGGCATTGCCCTAAGTAAGCTTGCAGCTGAAGATCCGTCGTTTAAAGTAAAAACAGACGATGAGACGGGACAGACAATTATCTCTGGTATGGGTGAACTACACCTGGATATCATTGTCGACCGCATGAAGCGTGAATTTAAAGTTGAATGTAACGTGGGTAACCCTCAGGTTGCCTATCGTGAAACCCTTCGTAAATCAGTCGAAGTGGAAGGGAAGTTCGTTCGTCAGTCAGGTGGCCGTGGCCAATTTGGTCATGTATGGTTACGTATTGAGCCTCAAGAAGAAGGCGCAGGCTACGAATTTGTAAACGAAATCGTCGGTGGTGTGGTACCAAAAGAGTTCATTCCAGCGGTCGATAAAGGAATTCAGGAGCAGATGCGAAGTGGTGTTCTGGCAGGGTATCCGGTACTTGACGTAAAGGTTACTTTGTTTGATGGTTCATACCACGATGTTGACTCTTCTGAAATGGCGTTTAAGATCGCCGGCTCTATGGGTTTCAAAAAAGGCGCCGCAGAAGCAAATCCGGTGTTACTTGAACCCACAATGAAAGTTGAAGTGACTACTCCAGAAGACTGGATGGGTGATGTAGTTGGTGACTTAAATCGTCGCCGCGGCATGATCGAAGGTATGGAAGATGGCGTCGCAGGTGTTAAAATAATACGTGCTAAAGTGCCGCTTTCAGAAATGTTTGGGTATGCAACAGATTTGCGTTCACAAACACAAGGTCGTGCTTCATACTCTATGGAGTTCTTCAATTATTCTGAGGCGCCTAACAATGTGGCGCGGGCTATCATTGAATCTAGAACTTAATCTAAATGAAGGTTCGGTCCGGTCTATTTGTGGGTCGGACTTTTAACTTAGGAAACGAGAAAAATGGCAAAAGAAAAGTTTGAACGTACGAAACCCCACGTAAACGTGGGTACAATCGGCCACGTTGACCACGGTAAAACTACCCTAACTGCAGCAATCACTACTGTTCTTGCAAAGACATACGGTGGTTCAGCTCAGGCATTCGATCAAATCGATAACGCGCCTGAAGAAAAAGCACGTGGTATCACCATCTCTACTTCACACGTAGAATATGACACACCTACTCGCCACTACGCGCACGTAGACTGCCCAGGACACGCTGATTACGTTAAAAACATGATCACTGGTGCTGCACAGATGGACGGCGCAATCCTAGTAGTAGCAGCGACTGATGGTCCTATGCCACAGACTCGTGAGCACATCCTACTTGGTCGTCAGGTTGGTGTACCTTACATCATCGTATTCATGAACAAGTGTGACATGGTTGACGATGAAGAGCTTCTAGAGCTAGTAGAAATGGAAGTTCGTGAACTTCTAAACGAATATGACTTCCCAGGTGATGACCTACCAGTTATCCAGGGTTCAGCTCTTAAGGCGCTTGAAGGCGACGCAGAGTGGGAGAAGAAGATTGTTGAACTAGGTGAAGCCCTAGATTCATACATCCCAGAGCCAGAGCGTGCAATCGACAAGCCGTTCATTCTTCCAATCGAAGACGTATTCTCAATCTCAGGCCGTGGTACAGTTGTAACAGGTCGTGTAGAGCAAGGTATCGTTAAAGTTGGTGAAGAAGTAGAAATCGTAGGTATCAAAGACACTACTAAGACTACTTGTACTGGTGTTGAGATGTTCCGTAAGCTTCTTGACGAAGGCCGCGCGGGTGAGAACGTTGGTGTTCTTCTACGTGGTACTAAGCGTGACGAAGTTGAGCGTGGTCAAGTACTAGCTAAGCCTGGTTCAATCACTCCTCACACAAACTTCGAAGCAGAAGTATACGTATTGTCTAAAGATGAAGGTGGTCGTCATACGCCATTCTTCAAAGGCTACCGTCCACAGTTCTACTTCCGTACAACTGACGTAACTGGTGCTGTAGAGCTTCCAGAAGGCGTAGAAATGGTAATGCCTGGTGACAACCTTAAATTCAAAGTTGAGCTAATTGCTCCGATTGCGATGGACGAAGGTCTACGTTTCGCAATCCGTGAAGGTGGTCGTACAGTAGGTGCTGGTGTTGTATCTAAGATCCTAGACTAATCTAGACTTAGTAACACAAGTTCCAAAAAGCGCACTTAGGTGCGCTTTTTTTATGCCTGCGATTTGGAATTTCGGGAGTGAAGCCCCATCAAAAACACGCCGTAAAGCCATCCATGGCGGCTTCGCAGCAGCATCCATGCAGCTGAGAGTGCTAGATTGAATAAGCTTCACCCCTTTGGCATCTATAAAGCTTGGTGAGAGGGGAGGGAACACGCCGTGAACCCATGCCTTCTTTTACGTGAGAGCTCCGACACCGCATCCGAATGTTGTGGGGTTTTAGAAGGCACAACACCCACTCTTTCTTTAATAAGCATAAAAAAGCTAGGACTATGCCTAGCTTCGTTTTTTCAGTTGGCAGCAAAATGGGGGGTTACATTTGCTCGACTTTGTACCCTTTCGCTTCTAATAAATCGATAACACTGCCATCACCAACTAAGTGTCCAGCTCCCACTAACACAAATTCTTGATCATCATCGTCAAACATGGCTTCGATTTGAGATAGCCAGTTATGGTTGCGTTTAGTAAACACATCGTCGTATGAAGCGGGAGATTCACGTTTGAAAGTTTCTACCACTAGCTCTTCAATCTTTTTCGTATCACCTTCTCTCCATGCCTTTATGGTACTTTTAAGTATGTGTTTTAACTCGGGTAATGTTACTAAGGTTTCTGAGATGAAGCGGTCTTCTTCGCCAGCGCCCATGTTGGCTAGCATATTGATCTGAAAATCCAGTGACTCTAGGTATTCGCTACTTTTTCCATCGCGTGCAGCCAGCTGCATAAAGTAGGCATCTACACCTTGCCCTGCCAACTGGGAGCGTTGTGCTTCCATAGCAACAAGTGTTGAAGCGACCATACCCGGCTTAAATTGGGCTAACTGATCAGCGGTCGCGCCAAAGTGACTTAGATAAGCATTAAGCGCCTCGAACGTTTCTTTTGATACATCATCTTTTAGGGTTTTACCTTCAGCATAAGCGAGTCCACCCATCATTGCTCTTTGGCCTTCAATGTCTGCTGGGTCTGGCATTTTCACTTCAAAAACTATTGTGTTACTTTTTTCGAAGGTTTCGGTGAATTCAACGGGCAACGGAAATTCGGAGATGGGCAGTATGTGTATAGTGCCACCGATAAATACCGTATCACTGCCTTTTGATACTTTCCAGATTGACGTCTGTGCTGAACCCTCACTGGCATATAACAACAGGCTGGTCAGCATAACCATCATATTCAAAGTTTGAATTTTCATTTTACAACTCCCTTTTATCTGATAAAAGCCATTGCGCCTTGTTATCTTGTTTAGCATAGTAGCAAAGCTGAAAGTCTTTTTAGACTGGACAGAAGATCTGATATTAACCAGTATTGAATGTGAAGAAGTCATCCGTGCTATCGCTTACCATGATGAAGTTTACGTTATGTTAACTCAGAGAGTTTAATTGCTTGTTTAAACACGTGCCCCCAAAAGACCTACCGTTGCCCACAGCGGCCAGCGTAGCCCTACAGCAAGCGATAGCTGACTTCCCATCCGTTACTGCGGCGCAATCCATCGCTGATACGCCAATAACAGTAGAACAGTGGCGAGACTATATTCAATTACGCAATGCGGATCAGAAGAAAAAAATTAAGAAAATGCGTAAAGCGTTGGAAGTAGATGTTCAGCTTATGGAGATTGCTGGCGTTAAAGTACGGCAATTAACGCCTAAATCGCTATCAAAGGCCTTCGCTCAGTCTGTTTATATCGACATCCATGGTGGCGCCTATGTGCTGTTTGGTGGACTACCCAGTATTGAAGAGGGCTTATTAATTGCACATCGACTGGGCATCACGGTTTATAGTGTGGACTACAGAATGCCCCCTTCTGCACCATTCCCCGCCGCACTAGATGATGTGCTTGCGGTTTATCAAGCCATAGCTACCCTAGACCAAGTGCAACATGTATTTGTTGGGGGAACATCTGCCGGAGGCGGATTGGTCTTATCTCTGATGCAATCACTTCTTGCCAAAAAATGGGCATTGCCACTGGCTATTTACGCAGGTACACCCTGGGCGGATCTGAATAAAAACGGTGATAGCTTGTTCGTCAATGAAGGTGTGGATAGTGTATTGGTAACTTATGATGGACAGCTAAGCGCCGCGGCTAGGCTTTATGCTGGTAAGGCAAGCCTGTCACATCCTTTAGTGTCTCCGCTTTATGGTAGCTTTGAGCACTTCCCACCGACATTTTTACTTACTGGTACCCGAGATATGTTTTTAAGCGATACGGTACGTGTTAATCGCAAAATCCGCGATGCCGGGGGGCGGACGCAGTTAGAAGTGTTCGAAGGATTATCTCACGCTCAGCACATTATTGCTTACAATACCCCCGAGTCGTTATCTGCATATCAAGAGCTTAAACAGTTCCTTTTAAATTCCATTCACAACACGCAATCACCATTATAGATATTTGTATTTTTGTGTCCTTGGCAATTGATGCGTATGGACATACTCAATTTACCCTCCTCGTTCAAACCATAGCTCTCGATCACTTCCATTGTTGAGTAATGTAAAGAAACTGAAAAGCACTTAAACATTAATTAAATTGCAAATGATAATTATTATTATTAAGATGTGTAAAGTTTGAGATTGGCTTACAGCGATTAGGATCGAAACGGGATTCGTATCGCACGCTGTGGATTTGGGTTACCACAATAATAATACCAATTGACTCATTTCAGATTTATCCAACTCAGCGCTATGTTGCGAAGCGCTTCTATACAGAGAAACTCTGTCAATAACGCAATGTAAATGACACAACACATAACGCATTTATCGGGTCAGCGCTTTAGTTGGCCAACACTCAACTTAGTAAGGATAGCTCAATGCCTGCAATTGGTAAGCGCATTATTTTATTAGGAACCCTTTTTCCCATGCTGTCTGCGACAGTACTTGCACAAAATGAAGAACTTGAAACCCTAGATACAACGGTGGTTCAGTCTGCTTCTGAAGAGCTTAAACAGGCACAAGGTGTGTCAATTGTCACCGAAGAGGACTTCAAACGTCGCCCAGTAACCAATGATATCGCCGAGATTGTCAGAACGATGCCGGGTATCAACCTTACGGGAAACTCAAGTTCGGGCCAGTACGGTAATAAGCGTCAAATCGACATACGTGGAATGGGGCCTGAAAATACACTCATTCTTATTGACGGTAAGCCGGTGTTGTCGCGTAACTCTGTAAAAATGGGGCGTTCAGGTGAGCGCAATACCCGTGGGGACAGCAACTGGGTTCCCGCAGAGGCAATTGAACGCATAGAGGTAATTCGTGGCCCAGCCGCGGCTCGATATGGTTCAGGTGCATCAGGCGGTGTAATCAATATTATCACCAAATCCCCCGATGAGGCATCGTCGTCAATTACTGCGCAAACCGAGCTTTCTTCAAATAAATACGAAGGCGATAACCGTCGTTTTAACCTAGTAACAAGTGCGCCTTTATCTGAGCGTTTCTCTCATCGCACCATTGTTAACTACAACGAACAAGACGCTGATGATCCTCGCGTGAACCTAGACGCGACAGATGTGACAACAGGGCGTGGCGGCACAGCGAAAGCGGTAGGGGCAGGACGTGAAGGTGTTGAAAACATCGACGTACGTACCCTGGTTCGATTTGACCAAGATGATATTAACCGCTGGGATTTTGAAGCAGCATATAGCCGTCAAGGCAATCGCTATGCCGGTGACAATGCCTTCCAAGGTGTTAGCTATCCCGTTGACGAAAACGGTAATGTCATCATTCCAGAACCTGAAGACTTAGCAGAAACCGATGCCCATAGTCTCATTGGTGAAGAAACGCTGGTAATGCATCGTCGTACTTTCGGTGTAACACACAATGGTGAGTATGATTTCGGTGACTCATTTAGTTACATTCAATACGAAAATACGTCGAACAGCCGTTTAGGTGAAGGCGCTGCAGGCGGTACTGAAGGGCGCATTAATAGCCTGGAAATGACGACCATTAAGCTAGAAAACATTACGGCGAAAACCGAGTGGAATGTACCTTTAACGTTAGGCGGCTTCAATCAAACTGCTACCTTTGGTGCGGAATACCGTAAAGAAACCTTAGATGACGCGGTGAGTAATCAGCTCACACTAAATGTGGTTGATGATGGCACTATCCCAGATACCGCAACCGATCCTGCAGACCGTCCGTCTAAAACGGATGCTACCCTTGTGGGCGTGTATATTGAAGACAATATCATGCTAACGGATTCAATCACGCTAACGCCAGGACTGCGCTTCGATGATCACAGTAAAGCAGGAACAAACCTATCACCAAGTTTGAATGCGTCGTGGCAGGCATCACCTAACATAGTCGTACAAGGTGGTATTAGTCGCGCGTTTAAAGCACCAAACCTTTATCAGTTGAACCCAAATTATGTGTACTACACCCGTGGTAACGGTTGCCCAGTCGACTTTTCTAACTTAGGTGGCGGTTGCCATATTTTAGGGAACCCCGATCTGGAGCACGAAACCTCAGTGAACAAAGAGATTGGGATTAACTATACCAACGAAGAAGGTTTGAACGCGGGTATTACCTACTTCCATAACGACTACAAAAACAAAATTGGTACCGGTAATGTGCCACCAGAGTATGTGTTGCCCAGTGAAGAAGGTGGTGAGGCAAACGTTCAGGTGTTCCAGTGGTTTAACGTTCCTGAAGCGGTTATTTCTGGCCTTGAAGGTAACTTACTGTTCCCTGTCACCAGCACTATTGAATGGTCCACTAACGTTACCGTAATGCTTGAGTCAGAAGATAAATTGACTGGCCAGCCATTGTCGATAGTACCTGATTATACCGTTAACTCGTTAATAAGCTGGCAAGCCACCGATGCACTTGAGCTTGTGCTTAGTGCTCAACACTACGGTGCAACAGAAAGCCCTACGGCAAGCGTAAACTCGGGTGCCGTTATCGAAGCTGATGATCGCGAAGCCTATACCATCACCAACATTAACGCCATTTACGAGTTCGACCAAAACTTAAGCTTCAACGTGTCGGTTAAGAACTTGTTTAACGAAAGCGTTAAGCGTGAAGGTACTCAAGCGTCTAACGCAGGGGCTAATACCTTTAATGAACCAGAAAGAAGCTTCTTGTTGTCTGCTACTTACCAGTTCTAATACTTAACAAGTAGTAAAAAGACATTAGAAGTGCCGGCCTCGATAGCGATATCGACGTGCCGGCAATCTCATTAATTCAGCTAAGAGATGTAAGGGATTTGAATGAAAGTTAAAAGAAGTGCAGCGCTTTCTTTTTTACTGGTATCACTTGCTGTGTTCTCATCAAGTATTGTGATGGCAGCAACGAAAGCCAGCGATATTGATGGGCTCACTGAAAAGTGGATTAGCATTGAGCGCCAGACGCAAAAGCTAGAAAACGAGTGGCGCGAATCAGAGCCTGCATTGCGTCAGCGTATTCAACTACTAAAAGCTGAGCGAACTCAACTGCAGAGTATGATTGACGAAAGCCAGGCTGCAACCACCGACGTAGAAGCTCAGCGAGAAGCACTTCTTTCTGAGCAAAGTGAGCTTGAAGCACAACAAGGGGGTGTAGAGCGCGCTTTGGCTGGGGTAATCGGGCAAGTAGACAGCCTTTACTCGTCGCTGCCTGAGATTATTCGCCAAACGTGGGACAAAGAGCAAGCCGAGTTAGCGGCCGACGCCGACACATCGAATAAGCTTCAGGTCACCCTTGCAAAACTTTCATCCTTACAACAATTTAACAGCAAGCTTCTGGTTAACGAAACCGTAATGCGTGCTCCCGATGACAAAGATGTATTGGTTAAGCAGTTCTATGTTGGCAGCAGTTATGCGTGGTTTACCAACGCCGATGGTCAATATCAGGGAGTGGGCCGCGTTCAAAACGGGGAATGGCAGTGGAAATTTAGTGACAATGTAGATAGCGAAGCGGTGGCGCTTGCCGTTGCTATTTTCGAGAAGAAACATGAGCCCGATTTTGTTTCTTTACCACTTACGCTGGCTCAAGGAGAAGGCGAATGAAACGCTTATCTCACATTTTCAAAACTTATAATCCAAACTTGAAATCCTCTTTCATTGCAGCATGTGTTGCTTTGTGCGCAGGGGTAGTTTGTGTACCTGCAGTGGCTGGTCCTGAAGATAGCATGCTGGCCAATATTAAAGAGGCGAAAGCGCGTCTGGAACACACAGAAAGCAAAATTAGCAAAGAGCGGGTAGCGCTGGCTAACGAATTGCGTGCGCTTGAACAGCAGGTAATGAAACTGCGCAATGAAACCACAGTAGCCCGCCGTAAAATGGATGAAAGAACCCTTAGTCTTTCCCAGTTAGAAAATCGCCTATCAAGCTGGAGCGAGCAACAAGAGTTCCAGCAAAATTTGTTGAGTCGTTTCCTGCTTCAAACCGGTGTAGACAGTCTGTCATTAAACGAAATGAGCTTGTCTGACAAAGTACAGAAAGTGGGTGAAAAAGCGAGAGCGTTTGCGGATCAACAAACCCCTAATTTCAGTGCAGGAGAGGTTGTACTGGCGAATGGCGAAGTGACCCAAGCTAAAGTGCTTACTCTTGGCCCAGTGACGTGGTATCTGGCGCAAGCGCAAAACGTTGCGGGTACTGCAGAGCGCACAAAGAGGGCAGAGCGCAAGCAAGACCTGTTTACCTCTACGTCCACGTTTTCAGATACGGATACCGAAAGCCTTGCAAGCTTGGCAAGCAGCGGCAGTGGCAGCATTAAAATAGATCCTACCCTTGGCCGCGCCGCTACCCGCGAGCAAGCGTCAGAAGGGGTAATTGAGCATGTTGTGAAAGGCGGAGTGTGGGTGATACCTATCGTGTTGTTTGCCCTTCTCGCTACGCTTATCGCACTGTTTAAAGTTATTCAGCTATGGCGCTTACCTAAGGTTAAGCAAGTAGCATCAGGCAAAGCCTTGGTGAACATGGTGGGCAGTTCAGGTGTTGGCTTCTTCGATGGCATGCAGCGCGAACTGTATGACATTACTAAGCGTGCAAGCACGCCAACTGAACGCGACGATGAACTGTTTTCTGCGCTCCAGCAAGACAAAATTAAGCTAGAAAAATACAACGGCACCATTGCCGTAACTGCTGCCGTAGCACCCTTGCTAGGTCTTCTAGGTACGGTAAGCGGCATGATTGAAACCTTTAGAATGATGACGGCATTTGGCTCAAGCGACCCCGAAGTTATTTCTGGCGGGATCGCTAAAGCCTTGGTAACCACAGAGTTAGGCTTAGTTGTGGCCATACCGGCATTAATTCTAAATGCCGTACTCTCTCGCAAAGCGCGACATTACTACGAAGAGCTCGAAAGTTTCGCTCTTGTACTGAGTAATGACGAGCCAGACGTTGCGAAGAAAACCGACTACAAGGGTGGCGACAAGCGTGACGGCCAACCGCAAGCGAGCGCAAGTTAATGATTGAACAGCTTCTCGGAAATGCCCTTTGTTGGTTAATGCTGCTGGTGGCATGGTTTGCTTATCAGCAAATCTTTGTGCTGTTTACGTCACGCAAAGAGATTGCCCAATTTCGTGCCAATGAGAAAGAGTACAGCGGTGAGAATGAACTGACAAAGCGAGAAATGGTACCTGCCGTACTGGTTAGTGCTCTTCCCTTGATGGGCCTACTAGGCACAATTGCAGGCTTACAAGTGAGCTTTACCGGAATGATGTCGTTAGGTGTCGACAGTCAAGTTGTCACTGGCGGTATAGCCGATGCACTTTTTACTACGCAACTCGGTTTAACTTTGGCAATCCCCGGATGGCTTTTGTTGATGTTTGTTAATGGAGCGGTAAAGCGCGCCATAGTAAGGGAGGCGTAAACATGGCAAGTCGATTACAGCGACGCCTTGAAAGCCAGCAACCGCAAGGCATTGATATGTCTCCGTTACTAGACGTGGTTTTTATACTTTTAATTTTCTTTATTGTTTCAACAGTGTTTGTCAAAGAAACCGGGGTAGAGATAGATAAACCACAAGCGATATCGGCACAAAAGCTCGATCAAATGGCCATTATGCTGGCAATTACCCGTACCGGTGAAGTGGTGTATGACAGTGCCAATATCGGCGTGAGCGGTGTGCGCTCTACCGTGGAGCAACTGTTGATGAAAGAACAACGCCCAGTAATTATTCAGGTAGATAAAGCCGTTCGCTCTGAATTACTGGTAGAAGTGATAGATGAAGCCAAACTGGCGGGTGCCGACACGGTTAACATCGCCACGTTAAAGCCATAGCGAACGAGGCAAAATGTGATGAAACACAACCTTCAACCTTCTCTACTTAGCGGTGCAGTGCTCGTTAGCGCACTTGGTGTGATGTGGTTGGGGCACTTTCTGTCTGATTTACAGCCCGACACTTTGGTGGTGCGCAAATTAGACATAGCGGTAACGCCACCACCACCGCCACCCCCCCAAATGCAACATGTTGTAGAAGAAACTGAGCTTGTTATGCAAGTCGAAGGCAGTGGCGCAGCCATGACCCTGGCAGAACTAAGCGTTGAGCCAGATATTCAAGTGCCTAAGCCTGATATGCCTAATGTCAGGGTTACCCATTCCCAATGGGATATGCCTGACATTGAGTTAGAGGCTTTTGGCCTTGGAGAACTGGACTCCAAACCTACGCTGCTCACGCCAGTCAAAATACGCTTTCCTAAACGACTTAAAAAGCAAGGCATAAAGCGGGTAATTGTAAAGCTCGACGTCATTATTGATGAGCATGGCAACGTAAAGCTGATGGATATTGTCGAGAACCCGCACCACGAGCTCAATAAAGAAATTATGCGCTTTGTTAAGGCCAGTAAATTTACATCGCCTTACAAAGAAGACGAAGCGGTGAAGGCGCGTTTTATCTGGCCCGTCGTTATAGAGGCCTAATAGAAGCTAAAGAATGTAGAGGTTGATTGTGACAAGTTTTAAGAAGATTACCGCCGTAGCTTTTCTTAGTTGGATGGTGAGCGGTTTGGCTTTTGCTAAGCCGGCAAGTGCAAAAATAATAGTGGATCTGGAAGAACCGAATTGGCGGTTTGTGTTGCGTCAGCATCATGGCGACCCTCATCGTGAGCGTATATCTCGTGAAGAGGGGGAGTTTATTGGCAGTATTCAGGCCGACTTACAAGCGGGCAATTATTCGCAGGTCGCTAATGCATTTGCGGCGCAGGATATTGCTCAGTTTAGTCCGCGCTTGCGTGAGTTATACGGCCAAGTGCTATTGAATGAGAAAAACTACGCGCTTGCAGAAAAAGTATTATTAGACGTTATCGATGCCATGCCACATTTTCCTTCTGCGCACAGAAGCTTGAGTATGGTGTATTTGATGACTGATAAAATATCCCAGGCACGTACCCATTTAACTAAAAGCGTAGAGCTAGGTATTCAAGATGCCCAGCTCTTTGGTCAATTGGCCTATACCAACGTGCAGCTGGGCAAACCGGTCACGGCGATCAGCGCTTATCAAAATGCGTTAATGCTCGAACCTGAAAACAAGCAGTGGTATCAAGGTTTACTGTTCGCGCTTATAGAAAGTAATGCACTTGCTCAGGCAGAAAGTTTGTTAAGCGAAATGCTCATTGATGATGAAAACAATACGCAACTGTGGCTTCAGCGCGGGCAAATAGCGTTAAAGCAGGGGGACATGGTAAAGGCGCTGAGCAGTTTAGAAACGGCGTTGGCGTTAGGCGATAGTTCACTGTCGAATTTAATTTCAGTGGCTAAGTTACATGTATCTGACGGCAGTGCACGCCGTGCCGCTGACATACTCGCGCAACACGCGAATACGTTTATTTCTGATAACACTGGTGAAGGCTTTGACGCTTACTCCAAAATAGCGGCTTACTTAGCGGCCAATGAGCAATGGTCTGATCTAAGCAAATTAACGCAAGCAGCCGACAATAACGTGAAAAAGCTAACGACCTCTCAAGCAGCCACGCTTAACGTACTTAAAGCCCAGTTGGCCATGGGCAAAGGGCAGAGCAAAACAGCGATTTCCCTGTTAACTAAAGCCATTGCTGACGCCCCTGACAATGGTGAGGCGCTGTTGTCTCTCGCTTCACTCTATCGTCAACAGAACAATGTAGAACGTGCCAAAATGACCTATCTACGAGCTGAATCACTCTCCGATGTTAAGCAGAGAGCTATGCTTGGACGTGCGCAAATTGCCATTGATCAGCGTCAGTACCCAGATGCACTTACGCTTTTACGGCAAGTCTATAAATCGTACCCGTCTCGCTCTGATTTACTCGGCAATATCCAGTCTTTGGAAAACCTCGTGAAGAACACCATGTGAAATACATGACACTTCCAAGTCTCCAAGGCTATGTAATTGCTTCTCATTAGCGTTTTTTTTGGGACTACGCCTGCGTGAGAAATGAAGCAACGCTTAAAGGTCGTTGCGCAAACAATACAATAATGAGAATAAATCTCATTTACATTGAAAAGGGTGGAAATATCTGTATTATCTAGCCCGATGAAATTGATGGCTAACACGGCGAAATACAGAGAGTTAGTAAACAAATTATGAGTTTTTCTTTAGGCGGTATCCGCCAATGGCATTGGATTAGTGGCGCAGTCTGCTTAGTTGGAATGTTGTTATTCGCTGTAACGGGGATCACGCTAAATCATGCAGCAGATATTCCAGCCAATAGAACGGTGACATCTACACAGACAAGTTTGCCACAAACGGCACTAGATAAGTTGGTGTCTCTGGAAGCCGGTGATATTCAAATACCAGGCGAACTGGTTGTGTTTATGCAGTCAGTTGAAGGAATTACAGTACCTTCATCGGTGATGGGCGAATGGGATGGCGTTGAATTCTACGCCGCGTGGCCAGGACCTGGAGAAGATAGTTGGATTGCAGTAGATGCTGAACTTGGAACGGTAACTTTTGAAAGCATTGATAGAGGATGGATATCGTATTTCAATGACCTTCACAAAGGGCGGAATACAGGTAATGCATGGCGTTGGTTTATCGATATCTTTGCGGTTACCTGCATTATTTTTAGTGTCACAGGGCTGCAATTGTTAATGCGTCATTCAAAAACGCGTACGTCTACCTGGCCCATTACAATGCTCGGCGTGTTGATCCCGTTTGTCATTATTTTACTGTTTGTGCACTAGCGGGCTGCTACTTGCACTTTCCTCTCAATTTTAAGGAGTGTTTACATGAAAATGCCAAAAGGTGCAGTTATCGCATCGACTTTTTTCAGCCTGATATTTGCCTCTGGCACTATACACGCCGCGAGCCAAGCCAAACTTGACGTAACTCTGCCTCAACTTGATGTGGCTGAATATCATAAACCCTATGTAGCTGTGTGGATTGAAGACAGCAAACGTAAGGCTACTCAGGTTGCCGTATGGTACGACGTGGAAATGCGAGAAGACAAAGGTAAAGAATGGCTTAAAGATTTGCGCCAATGGTGGCGTCGCGGTGGACGCAGCCTGGATTTGCCTTATGACGGGCTTACCAGTGCAACCAAAGGCCCCGGTGATTACAGCCTCGATTCACAACTCAATAAGGCGCTAGATGAATTACCTGAAGGTGAATACACACTACGCGTAGAAGCATCACGGGAAGTGGGGGGACGTGAAGTGTTGTCACTGCCATTTTCATTGCCGCTGTCTGCTGCATCTTTGCCGGTAGAAGTGAAAGGAAATTCAGAACTTGGGCGTGTGGTACTGCGTCTGGAAGACTAGTCTGAGGACAGTTGAATTCGAAACACGCTCATATCTGGAGATCAAATAAGAGGATTTTATGAAAAAACTATCAATAAAAGCATCAGCAATTGCACTCGTGGCTACGCTTGCCGTTTCATTTTCAGCCAGTGCACATCGCGCGTGGCTACTTCCAAGTTCGACTGTACTTTCAGGCGAAGACGCTTATGTTACGTTCGATGCTGCCATTTCTAATACTATTTTCCATCCTGATCATTTTGCTATGAATGCCAGTAACTTAGTGGTTAAGTCGCCACAAGGTGAAGCGCTAGAAGTAGAGAATATGGCACGCGGTAGATACCGTACTACTTTCGACTTGAAGCTGACACAAGAAGGTACCTATAAACTCTCTTCAGCAAGCAGTGGGATCCGCGCGTTTTGGCGTGACGAAGAAGGTAAGCGCAAGATGTGGCCTGGACGCGGCGAAGAGTATAAGCCTGAAGAGTTTGCAACGGCAGTGCCGAAAAAAGCTAACGATCTACGCGTGATGCAAAGCTCTCGTCGAGTAGAGACCTTTGTTACCCTTGGTGCACCCTCTAACAAGGTATTTTCACCTGATAACGTCGGCCTTGAACTCGTGCCAGTCACTCACCCCAATGACTTATTTGCAACGGAGACCGCGACATTTAAATTGCTTATTGATGGTGAGCCAGCAGTTGGTGCTGAAGTGGAAGTTGTACGCGGCGGTATGCGCTATAGAAATGACCAGGAAACGATTAAAGTGACCGCTGACAAAAAGGGGCAGATTGAGATTACCTGGCCACAAGCGGGAATGTACTTTGTCGAAATTGGCTATCAGGACGATAAAGTGAAAAAGCCGGCAACCATACGTAGCGGTAGCTACTCAGGTACCTTTGAAGTACTCCCTCTTTAACTGTTTGATTAAACCATAGCTTAGTAAAAATCATGACAGAAACGCACCGTCTATCCATAGCATTGTTAGTTATTGGCCTTTATGTGATTTGGGTAGCGGTGTTGTATTTAAAACAAAAAAAGCGAAACACGTATTCGGTAAAGGGGGAAGAGACCCTTATCGTTTATGCCAGTCAGACCGGCACCGCAGAAAAAGTCGCCCGCGCAAGAGCAGCCGCGCTTGCTCAACAAGAACAAACGTCGGTGATATCCATGGCTTCGTTAAAACTTAATGCACTAACTGACGTATCAAAAGTCATTTTTGTAGTGAGTACCTATGGTGAAGGCGAGCCACCTGATGCGGGCAGAAACTTCAGTAAAGCACTAAAAAAAGCGTCATCGAATCATTCGAATTACTTGTCGCACCTGTCTTTTGAAGTAGTAGGTTTAGGCGATAAACAATATGCCGCATTTTGCCAGTTTGCGGTCACTTTGTTCGACAGTATTGTTGCGTTGGGGGGCCGTGCCCTGTCACCGCTTACCACACTGGATTCAGGGAAAGGGGAGCATTTATCCTTGTTGCGTGCTTTACCAGAGGATACCGAACATCCTACTCATGCTTTTACCCTTAATAAGCGGACTCAATTAAATACGCCAGATGAGGTATCCAATACCACTTCTCCAGCGCTCTATGGCTTGTCTTTACATATGGACAGCAATGAGAATGTTGCCAAACAAGATGCTCATGAGCAATGGGAAGCGGGGGATGTGCTGGAAGTGTTAATTACACAACACGCAGAATCAGCGATGGTAAGCAGAAGTTACACTATTGCTTCGGTACCACAAGAACGAGATATGAAACTTGTTGTAAGGCAAGTAGTAAAGGACGATGGACAACTTGGGCTAGGATCTGGCCTCTTAACGCAAAACCTATCGTTGTCAGAATCAGTTCGCGGGTACATCCGTAAAAATACCAGTGCAATAATTACCAATACGCAATGCCCACTTATTTTAATTGCCGCGGGTAGCGGCATTGCTGGTGTGCGTGCTCAGCTTGCGAAACGCGCACTACTCGAAAATGCGGGACTAGTTTGGATTTTCTTTGGTGAGCGTCAGCCTAGTCAAGATGACGTGCTTGATAAAACGCTGTCGCCTTTTCATCACAGCGACTGTATTTATAAAAAGTCAGTGATTTTCTCCCGACAGGAAGGTGGCGGTTACGTTCAACAACGGCTAATTGAACAGTGTGAAGAGGTTAAGTCGTTTTTAGGCGAACACGGACAAGTTTATGTTTGTGGTCATTTTGAAGGAATGGGGCAAGGTGTTGATAAGGCATTGCAGACCATATTGGGTACAGCGGGTTATCAAGCTTTAAGGGAGCAGTCTCGCTATCATCGAGACCTTTATTAATAAGCGCAAAAGTCTGGGTGAAACGTTGTCTTTGCATTAGACGTTAATCAACGCAATTCATTATGTTAGATTTTTAAATATAGTAGGGCCTGTTTCCATTATTATATTCCGCATAGGGATGTGCGCTTGTATCTCGTGTCCCATACCCCATAATAGACAGTCTATCTTTATAAAATACAAACGTGTTTCGCAAATTCGAAGCGCTTGGAATTAATACATGTTTTTACTGATCGTGTACGTATTTATCGCATTGGGCTTTTCATTTCTTTGCTCAATTGCAGAGGCGGTAATATTGAGCGTGTCTTCTGCCTATATTTCTGTACTCGAGAAAGACGGAAAGCCTAGTGGAGCACTGCTTAGAGAGCAGACTGACAATATCAATACGCCACTTTCTGCTATTTTAACCCTTAACACCATTGCCCATACTATGGGCGCAGCGGGAGCCGGTGCGCAAGCGGCAGCCGTGTTTGGTGAAGCTTACCTAGGTTTGATTTCAGCAGTGTTAACGTTATTAATCCTGATATTTTCTGAGATCATTCCGAAAACATTAGGGGCAACGTATTGGCGATTGCTTGCGCCTGCAACTGCTTACTTTTTAAAGTACCTGTCCATAACACTGAAACCCTTTGTTAAAATGTCGGAATTACTTACCAGAGGCTTTAAAGAAGACAGTCCATTGAGAGGGCTCAGTCGAAGTGAGCTCCATGCAATGGCAGAATTGTCTGGTCAGGAAGGGCAACTGGCGAATCACGAGGCAGCGTTTTTACAAAGTTTATTGAGTTTGCATGAGCTTAAGGTGAAAGATGCTATTACACACAGAACTGCACTGTTTTCTGTGTCTGAATCAATGACAGTTGAAGCCTTTTTTCACAAGCATGCCAGTATTGAGTTTTCACGGATCCCCGTCTACGAGGCCAATGATTCTGAAAACATCACAGGCTTTGTCATGCGTTCGGATTTGTTGGTTGCACAAGCCCGTGGAAATACCGAAAAACCGCTGTCTGAATATGCCAAGGATATGGTGACCGTACTCAACACCATGCCTTTATCGGTAACTTTTGACCACTTTATTCATAAGCATGTGCATATGCTATTGGTGGTAGACGAATACGGCGGACTAGAAGGCGTTTTGACCCTTGAAGACTTGTTGGAGCGGTTATTGGGTGTAGACATCGTTGATGAAAAAGATACCACTGTGAGTATGCGGCGCTTAGCGAAGATGATGATGAAACGCAAAGAGCAAATGATGGTAAAAAATGTACCTGATGCCGCGCTTGAAAAGCACAATAAAAAGCCTTAACTTTTACAATATTGCGCGGGTATATAGATTTTTGAATTAAAGGATCTCGCGCTAAATGCACACTTAAAATCTACAGAAACCAGAATATGAGGCGCGCCTAAGTTAAGGATGCTACATACAAAATTACGGATGATCATAATGAAATACTCAACAGAACAACAATCCCCTGTCCATTCGTCACGCTTAGTAAAGCGTTTTCCAAAAGTGCAGCACATAGTCGCCTTATTAGTACTCAGTGGTATGAGTTTAAACAGTGTCGCACAAACTCTGTCGCTTCCCTGCGATGAAGCAGAAGAAAAAGTAAAAGCGCAAACGTCAGAGGACGAAGTCGCTCTGATCAGTGCTTTTCAACCTGCTCGCCCTCTAAAACGCATCGATCCTGATTATCCCGTGGAAGCTGCCAAGAGAGGACAGGAAGGTTGGGTACAAATGAGTTATGTCATTGACGAAGAGGGGCGTGTCCAAGACCCGGTAATCGAAGATTTTAGCGGCAGTAGAGCGTTTAAGCGTAAAGCACTGAACGCCATTAAGCGCTGGACATTTGAGCCTGCTATGAAAGACGGGAAACCCACACAGCAATGCCATCAGGCGGTTCAGTTCGATTTTGCATTAGGTGGAAAAAGAGGCGCGACACGCAGCTTTATAAAAAAATATAAAGAAATTGATGCAGTTTACCGTACAGGAAATTTCGCTAAAGCGGATGAGGCCCTACTTCGATTAAAAGACGACAATACACTAAACCGCTATGAAAACGCATGGTTGTGGAATTTAGATGCGCAAATTGCCAGTGGTCTAAAAGACTGGTCACGTGAATTGAGTAGCTATTCACGCATGCTTCCCAGTCATAGAGGCATCGGTAAGGGTGACAATGTATTTGGTGACGAACACATTGCTTTCGTTCACCAAAGAATGGGGCTGATTGCCAGTCAATTAGGACAATTTGCTAACGCGCTGACCTATTTCGACCGTTTAGCGGCTATGGAAAACCAGCAAAAGAGACTCGAAGAAATTAAGCCATTAGTGGAAGAAATTAACGCGCATATTAACTCAGACACCGCGCTCAATATACCTGTGACCATTGGAGAGCAAGGAAGTTGGTTCCACACCTTGATAAGGAATCAGTTTGCTTTTGCCAACATTGAAGGTGAGCTAGACACAGTGGAAGTGCGCTGTGAGTCACATCGTGAGAAATTTACCGTGGCTGAAGATCATATCTGGCAAATTCCACCTAGCTGGGGGCAGTGCAGAGTGCTTGTGGAAGGCAAAGACAGTACTAGGTTTAATTTAGTTGAAATAGCGGGAAGCTAGCGGCAAAGCAATACACGTAGCTTTATTTGAAAAGGTGGTCAAAGTCGTAGCGTCAACGCCAGTTGGGCAAGGCGCTCGGTATAGTTCCTACTGCTTTGGAAAAACCGCAGATTATCTTGTTCACCCTGGTTGATTTGCCATTCTAGGGTGACAGCCGCGTTATCTGTAAGCTCATAACGGGCACTCAATGTCAATGCGCTACCCTGACTGTCATTTGGGTCATACATAGTGACGTCTTTGTCGAGTACTTGATACCAATCAAGGCGGGCTGCAAATGCCATTGAGCCAGTTTCATAGGCTCCGGCAATATAAGCACTGTGAAAGTCATTGTTAACAAAGTCCTTGCCCATCACCGTATTTCCTGAAAGGGCTTGAGCAAAAAACGTTAGCTTAGGCGTACTCATATAACGCAAGGTGACAGAGTGAAAACGAGTTTGCCATGCATAAAGACGATCGGGGTCGACTTGTGTGGGATCGGCATTGTTGTCGTAGTAGTAATATCTCAGTTCGCTGGTACGTTTGTGCGCGAGGTGTGCACCGATGTAGTAGCCAATTCGACCATCAATTTCACGAAAGGGATCGGTCCAGGCCGGCGCGTTTAACTTGTCATCATCAACTACCCCTGGGATGGGTAAAAAATTGATTCTGTCATTGTACAGAGACTGCCTGTCATGCAATGCAAACCCCCTCCACGATAGCAGAGTGCCAATAGTATCGTTCCCTTTAAACAGACTGCCCGTCACTTTCCAGGACCAGTTGCGTCTAACCTGACGACCATTTTGCCTTAAGCTGAATTCAATACCGCCAATACGCAACTCCTCACCTAACCAGCTATTAATCGCTGAGTTGGATAAAAAGTGGGGAGACAGCCAGCCCATATCGGTGTTTTCGGCTGATATCTGAGGATAAAACGCCCCGACTTTAACCTCACTTTTTATCGAAGCAGCTGTCAAAGGGCGGTATTTAACATAAAGCTGTGATAGCCCAACAGGTTGTTCCCCGTCGCCATAACCGTTGAGTACACCTGCAATAGACACGCCGTGCTCCAGATGATACTCACCCGCAACCACGGCCTGGGAAAGGTGGAGGCCATTTTTTTCAAAGCGCTGATGTCCTACTGCGTGCTGTTGAAAGCTGTTTTCCTGATGTTGCGAAACACTGGTTCCACGCAGTAAAAGCTGGGTATCGGCCAGTCCACACGCTGGTACTACTATTCCAATAATTGCTATTGCGGTTCTGTAAATATTTGTCATCAGTAATCACCAAAACCCGACTGAAAGCCGTCATCATCAGGTAGAGCATTGTCAAGCTGCCAAGTTACTCTCATATTTTCATGTACAGAGAGGATTTTTTTGGAAAAGAGGCGGCTGTTTTCAACAAGAGGGTGCCAGAACGTCACCTTGTAATCCCCTCTTGGTAGTTCTATGGCGATGTCGCCCTCATTGTTTGTTTTAGCAAAGAACGGCGAGTTGGCGACGACGATATACCCCAACATCCAATCGTGAATATTGCAGCCGATATCCACGATGCCAGGTTCATCAAAAGTCAGTGGCTGAGCAGTGAATTCTTTGTAGAGTTTGAGTTCGAATTGTTTGGTGGGGGAAAAAGAGTAAACGTGGTGGAACAGGTTGTCGGCATTGGGGAATGAGATTTTTGTTCCCGTTCGAACCACTAATACATGAGGGACAAACTGTTTATTTATTTGATTCATTACGGCAGGCGGATGTTGCGGCAGCGCGGCAGAATCAACTTCAAACAAGGGCTCAAAAATAAATACCGCATTTTCGACTTTATTGATGTCGGCATCTACTAATTTGATCTCAACGGTCATCAAGGTATCAGCAGGAAGTTGCGCTTGAGCAACCTGAAAGAGTAAACACATGGACATCGCCAGTGTGGTCAAAAACTTCTTCATAATCGAGTCACATTCACTGTACTGCTAATTTATATTGAGGCCCTCATGTAAAGGAGCACATCAACAGGCTCTAAGACCTGAGTGTAAGTCGAATAATTGTGCTAATGCAAACTTCTGTGGTGGCGCAAACTTGAATGCCTGTTAGACAACAGCGAATTTACGAATAAGGTTGTGATAAATGTGATGAAGCTGGTCGAGTTGTTCGCGACTTGCACTGTCACTGTTTATGAGAGATTGGATGCTTTGATCGAGCTGATAAAGGTTTTCTCGCATTTGTTGGTCACTGACCATACTTTGCATCCAAGTAATGGCTGCAATGCGCTCGCCTTGTGTAACGGGTGTCACTTTGTGCAGGCTGGAGGAGGGATATAACACCGCGCTTCCCGCTTCACACTTTATGTGCTGCTCACCAAAACCCGTTTGGATAACCAACTCGCCCCCTTCATACTCATTCAGCTCGGATAAGAACACTGTCATCGACATATCACTTCGCAAGACGTCAGGAGTAGAAGGAATGCGCATTATCGCGGCATCTACGTGGTAACCATAGGTTTGTGATTCGCTATAGCGATTAAAACACGGTGGAAAAATGCGATGAGGCAGGGCACCAGAAACCACCTGAGGGTGGTTTCCTAGCTTGGCTAGCAAAGCGTTAGCAAGTTGCTTAACCTGTTCGTGCTGTGCATCTGCCTGACCATTATTTTTAACTCCTGCTGCCATACCCATTGCCGTACCCTTGCCATCGACAAAAGGGACGTGAGCCAGCTGGGCACGAAACTGTGCCACTTCATCTTTAGACAGTAAGTTTTCAATAATAATCATTTTTCAACGCATCTCTTCGCTTAGTTAGCCATTAAAACTCGTAGCTTACTGTCGCGGTGACATTTCTGCCATCGCCGATGTACATGAATGAGCCAGAGCGATAAGCCGCAGTCCAGTATTCCTTGTCAAATAGGTTACCTACGTTAACTCGGAAAGTTAATGACTCTGAGTAGTAGTAGTTAGCAAATAAGTTAACCACTTCATAGTCAGGCACGACAATAGAGTATTCACCAGTATCGGCATTGTAACCCGCTGCCGTGTCAGGCTGACCACCGAACATTTCTGATTGGTAGCTATAATCGCCCCCAAATGCGAACTTCTCGTTTGGCTGATAACGCATTTGAATATAGAAGCTCTCATCGGCAAAGTTACTCAGTGCCAGACCTACATTGGCGTCATTGTACGATTTTAGTACTTCTGAATCCATGAAGGCCGCCGACGCCTGAATACTGAATTTTTCTGTGATGTCTCCACTTACGCCAAACTCCACACCTTCAACGCGGTTCTCACCGGTGTTTAACGTACCTAGGGTCGAATAAGAATCACCAACGCTTTCGTGAACGTCACTCTTGGTGATGCGGAAGATTGCCGCATTGGCCACTAATTTCTTATCGAACAATGCCCACTTTGTGCCTAGTTCGATATTTTCTACCTGTTCAGGATCGGCTTGCGCCGCTTGTTCAGGTGTGCCGCAAAGACCGCCGTAACCACAGTTCGCACCTAGATCAGACTCACCGCCATTGATATTAGTAGCCGTGCTGTACGACGCGTAAAGATTACCGTTTTCTGTCAGTTCGTATACTAAGCCTAAGTGACCGTTGTACAGGTCGTCTTCAAAAGCGTACAACTGATCGCCGCCTCTACCTGAAGTGGCATTGGTGTAGTCATAACTGTCTGCACGCAAACCGAAGAACACATCAAAACTGTCCGTCAGTTCAAAGGTATCCATAACGTACACAGAGTAGGTTTCGATATCATAAAGGGCATCAGCGTCGCCACGGGTATAACTTCTACCCATCAAGCCGCCAATGTTGTCTACGGCTTCTTGGTTGCCATCTAAAATACAGTAGCTTTCTGAAACGCCACGTCGGCCTCCCACCAAACAGTTAGTAGGGTTGGTGTTTTCAACACTAAATACACCGTTGTCTACTGACTCGTCGGTGTACTCAAAACCAAATACCAAGCGGTGATCCAGGCCTAAGAACGGCGTATCCCAAAACAGGTTAAATTGCGTGGTAACATAATCTACGTCCTGCCAACCTTGGTGAGTGCTCAGTGTAAGCGTATATGCACCGGGTGCCACAGGATCAGTTGCATCGCGATTGGTACCGCGCATACCTGTCGTAATGTATTCATTTTCTGTTTTACCAAAGCGGGTGGCATTATAGAAACGCACGTTATCGCTAATATCGTATTCAGTGCGCAGGGTAAAAGTGGTCACTTCAGAATTTAAGAAGTCCTCATCCTGAGCGTACACGGGAATGTTTTCTAGCGGGCGACCGGAATCACGATCATAGTAACTACCAAGGTCGGGTCTGTCTTCTGCGTCTAAATAGTACACATCACCGGTAAACGACAAACGGTCAGTAGGTTGAAGTACATAAGACAATTGAAGACCGTTGCGATCCCTTTCGATATCTTCACGTCCTGGTTTATCTTCAGCAGAGATCAGGCCATTGATACGTACAGCACTGTTTTCGGTAAGTGTTTTGTTTAAATCAACGGTTAGACGAGTATGCTCATCTGTACCCAGTGCTGCATCAACACGGCCAAAGTTGTAAGCAGTCGATGCTTTTTTGGTGATAGAGTTGACGGCACCACCTGAAGAACCGCGGCCAGCAAATGTAGAACTCGGGCCCTTTGTGATTTCTACCCTTTCGGTGGCAAAACTTTCACGTGTAGTCATACCCGGGTCGCGAAGACCATCGACAAACACATCGCTGCGCGCTTCATGACCACGGATAATATAGCGATCACCAAAAGCATTACCGTTCTCACCGGTACCCAATGTAACCCCAGCTTGTGCCTGAAGAATGTCTTTAAGGTCTGTTCTGCCGCTTTCCTGAATTTGATCCTGGGTAAGAACGCTAATGGTTTGAGGCGTGTCTACTAAGTCTGCAAGGCGGCGAGGATCACCTGATTTGTCATACCGGTATATAGACTGTTGTACACCGTGAATACGGATGAGCTCAATTGCATCTTCATCAGGCATCGTACATTGTGCAGAGGTCTTTTCTTTACATTCTGCGGTGGTGTCTTGCGCAAATACGGCGGTATTACCAAATGCCAGAGCAGCAGCAATGGTTTGTGCGCCCATAGCCAGCTTTTTGTTCTTCATAGTGTCTTTCCATGTGTGTGTGTGGACGATGAATTTTAGAGAAGGGTAATGTTTATGTAAATATAAATGATAAGTGTTATCAATAAAACTTAATGAAAGGAGTGTTAAGTTTTTCTTAAATATTGTCACATTGCCTTATAAAGTGGGAAGGTAGCGGTCACAGTAACCCCCGATTTATCGGGGTTATCAGCCAGAGAAAGCGACCCTTTGTGAAAAAGCATAATGACAGTGGCGATGTAAAGTCCCAAACCTAAGTGAGGAGAGTGCGTACTATTTTGATGTTCATTTTCTTTTCGTACTGACACCATAGACTGCAGTAGTTGATTCTTCATCCCTTGTGGTAATAGAGGACCGGGGTTGCTAACGGTTAATAATACACGCTTGTCCTTTATATAAAGATGAATGGTGATGTCACTGTTTGCTTTGCTGAAATCTACAGCATTGGAGACTATTTTATCGAACAGCTGGGCCACCAATTCCGGTGAGCCATTGATCGATATAACGTCTTGAGATGGGGTAAACAACCAGTTTCTTTGTGAATAGGTATGCCGATAGCCTTCTACACAGCCAGCAATGACTTCCACAATATTAAAGGGCTCTGGATCCTCGTGTGCGATGGCTTGCTCAAGGCGGGTGGCTTCACTCATGCTATTGAGAATAGTACTTAACCGATTGACACCTGATTGGGCCCGTTCAATAAAAACGTCTGGTTGATTTTTGTCGTGAGTATTGGCCAACATATCCAAAGAAGATTTAACCACTGCAATAGGCGTGCGCAATTCGTGAGACAACCGCGATGCCATGTTTTCTAAGTAAGAATTGTATTGCTGTAGGCGAGCAAGTACGTCAGAGAAGGAGCGGGACAAATCGCCAATTTCATCTCGCTGGTTAGAAACGGGCAAGGTGCCGACAATTTTACCATTATCGTCAATAACCGCTTCGGTATGGTCGCGAAGGGCGCGAATACGGCTCGAAATACGACTAGCAAAAGCCAGCAGACCCAGTGTACCCAACAGCATAACCGCCAAAATAACGTGAAAAAGCTGCTCTAATGCCCGGTTTCGCAATGTGCGAATGCCGTTTGTGGTTTGTTCGACTACCACGGCGCCCATGACATTTCCTTCAATAAAAATCGGGTAGGCTGCCGAGAGAATAATGGCTTTATTATCGGGGGAAAGCCGCCACAGTGAGTCGGGTTGACCGTTTAAAGCCGTTCCGAGATCTTCTCCAATTAACGCATAGGCATCGTCCAGTTCATCAATGAAATCGGCGGGTGGTTTAGTCAAAATATGATAATAAAGGGGTAGTAACCATTCACTTTCTAGCCACTGCCACAATGCATTTGATGTGGGCGTGGGAGGAGACACTTCGATACCCGTGGCCGATTGAATGTCGCCTGCGCGGGCGAGTACGCGTTTGTGTTTATCCACCACCCATACGCGAGAATCAGCGTATTTAAGACCCGCTAAAATGCGTTCAATTTCAGGTGAAGGGGTGATAACCGTTCCCAGTTCCGATAGCGCTTTGGTATTGGCCGTACCTAACGCATATTGTTTAATACGCGACACGGGGTCATCTACATCAACCAAAGAGAAGGCCAGTCCGCCTGTGGTCATAGAAAGGGGAAAGCGCAATTCGATGTTGTATCCATGCGCGGTTTCCTGCCAACGCCCTTGAATAGACAGGGCATTTTCTATAGCACGGGTGGCGTCAGAATTGCTGGCCAGTTTGTATGCATTCACCCAGCCACTTTCATAAGGTGCCACCACGTATCTGACCAAATCACCTTGTGCGGTTTCTAATCCAATTAACAGGTGATCACCGGTTTCTACGCTAAGGCTATTGGGGCGTCGCCAAAGCAGCGTATCGTCGTGGACCTCGAACATGGCGTAAAGGAACTGGCCATAGCGCCCCACCATGTGATTGAACGACAAGCTAACCGGTTCTCCCTGCCGATTGTTGTAGTATTCAATGACTTGCTCACTTGAATATTCGCTGACTAACTCTATAACCTGTTGCCAGTCATTGAGCTCGCCGTCTAAGCGAATAGGTGATGGAATGGGCGGCGCGTATAAATCCGTGCCAGGGCGAACATCTTGTAAGTATGCAGATTGGCTATCAAAGAGTGCTGGTCGTTCATGAAGTGCCGTCGCCACAGCACGGGCTGTGCCTATCATGGTTTGTTCCTGACCGTTGCGTAAGTATTGTTCTAACTCCCATACATACTTGTACCCCAGATAGGGAATTGTGAATAGGAACAGTGATAAAAGCAGTAACTGCAGGCGAATTGAGAACCGAAACCGCATAAATAAAAATTTCCCAGACCAGCGTTATAGCTGCCAGCGATAGCCCATCCCATAGACGGTATCGATATGGTCAAAATGGGGATCGATTTGTACAAACTTTTTGCGCATGCGTTTAATGTGCGAAGTTATTGTCGTGTCGTCTACCACCATACGCGATTCGTCCATTAATTGCTGGCGGCTTTTGACATGGCCAGGGCGTTTTATAAGGGCATGAAGCATCCAAAACTCTGTCACCGTCAGCAGTACCGGAATATTTTGCCAACTGACTGTCATTCTCGATACATCGACTTTTAACTCACCTACTTTGAGTTCGTCTTTTTGTTGCGCGGGCGCTGAGAGTAAATCGGTACGGCGAAAAAGCGCAGCTATTCTCGCTAACAGATGCGCCATACTAATGTCTTTGGTAAGGTAATCATCGGCGCCCATGCGCAACCCACTAATGGTATCAACATCATTGTCTCGGGCAGTAAAAAAAATGATGGGGAGGGTTTGAGATAATCCGCGAAGTTGCTGGCACAGCATAAAACCACCTTCTATCTCGTCTTTAAGACCGATATCAATGATCGCCAAGTCTGGTAATGAATGATTGAACGCTTCTGCAGCAGAGGGTCGGTCTTCAAATGCGTTTACGTTATAGCCCTGGGCTTTTAACGCCACAATGTAATTTTCTCTAATCGCGACATCATCTTCAACTAATGCGATGGTTTTAGGCATACCTTTTTCCGTAATTCATTATCTGGGTTTACTCACTGTCCACACTATACCTTTGAACTTCGGCCTTTGCTTAAGTTCGACATAAAATCCACAAGCCTGCCTCATTTACGCCATATTTTAAATTTTGTGCCACAACATTTCCCTTATCTCTCGGCTTTTTTGCCATGTCCTGATGATTAACTACTCATGGTTAGGTACAGCTAAGTCCCGCTTGGGCGGGAGAAGTGCCCAGCCGCTAGCTCACTGCAAACTTTTACCCTTTGCGCTGTGCGTGATACCCAATGGCTTCACGCCATGGTATTTCCCAACGACGCACAGCGCTTTTTTTTACACGAGGAGTCATGATGACATCACACAAATCACTGAAATTTATCTGGTTGATGGGGCTAACAGTAGTTTCTATTAATACCGTCTCAGCAGCGACTATGTCGGAAGATGCCAGACTCAAAAAAGAACATGAGCAACCCCCCTCCTCACAAGCTGCCGTTATTGGACTGGGAAGTGGTATTGTACTTGGCGCTGTGGTGGCCGGTCCCGCTGGCGCAGCTATTGCGGGTTTTCTTGGTGCGTTAGTGGGCGAAAACACTGCACAGAATGACGCGATTAATGAATTGAGTACCCAGTTGAGTCACAGCCACAAAGATAATGCTTGGTTAACGGCTGAGAATCAGACCTTGCAACAACAACTGCAATTCACCCAGGTGAGTTATGAAGAAGAACTGATGCAAATACCTTCACCTACATTACAAAGTAGTATCCAATTTAAAACGGGTTCAGTAGTGGTTGAGCCACTTTATACCGAGCAACTCGCTTTGATAGCAAGCGCGTTGAAAGGGAATGACAAGCTGACTGTTCGGTTAACGGGGCAGGCTGACAAGCGTGGTGACGCGCAATTCAATCAGGCCTTGTCGATGCAACGTGCGTTAAGTGTTAAGAAAAGCCTTACCGAATTAGGCGTCAGTAGCGAGCAAATTATGTTAGTCGCAGTAGGTGAGTCGCAAAGTAAACAAACCGAACACGAGGGGATATTTTTTGACAGGAAAGTTGAAATTGAAATCGCCGAGCGCGCTCATATGCTCATGAGCAGCAATACACAATAGCATTTAGCAACCTCAGGCATTTCTCTTCTACATATTTTTTTGCCATTGTCTCGAAAGTATAATAGCGTTACCTAATGCGTTAGGTGACGTTTCCTATTTTAGTACCATGGAGAAATATCAAGCGTTACACAAGAGAAGGGTGTGTTACCCACCCTGTGCTGTCTATGTGTCGTTGGGTTCAATTATGGTCACCAGTCAGTATCACTAAGGCTTGAAATTAGGCCCGTTTATACCCACTTACAAAGCGGTAGCTAATCGCTAAAAACACTCGCTAAGTCGCGCATGTATTCTAATCACAGTGGGTTTTACGTTACACTTGTTTCGACAAGTGTCCGAAAGGCGCTTGCCTCTCACCAGTTTAGATGAGCAGTATCAATCACAACACGGGCAAATCATGAAAGCGTTGGATATTAAAGGGTTAACAAAAACCTATAAGGGTGGCGTTCAAGCACTAAAAGGTGTCGATCTTACTGTGGAACAAGGTGACTTTTTTGCTTTGTTAGGCCCAAACGGTGCAGGAAAATCCACTACTATCGGTATTATTAGTTCTCTGGTAAATCAAACTGCGGGCCAGGTGTCAGTATTTGGCTATGATCTCACCACTGAAAAAGAACTCGCCAAAGCTTGTATTGGTCTAGTTCCGCAAGAATTTAACTTCAATCAGTTTGAAACCGTACTGCAAATTGTACTGAATCAAGCAGGGTACTATGGCGTACCCAGAAGCGTGGCGAAAGAGCGCGCGAAAAAATATCTCGCACAGCTCGATTTGTGGGAAAAGCGCAATGCGCGTGCACGGGAACTGTCGGGCGGCATGAAGCGACGCCTTATGATTGCGCGTGCGCTAATGCACGAACCGAAATTGCTTATCTTAGATGAACCTACAGCCGGTGTGGATATTGAAATTCGCCGTTCCATGTGGAGTTTCTTAGAAGAAATAAACCGTGCGGGGATCACTATCATACTAACCACCCATTATCTCGAAGAAGCCGAAATGCTGTGCCGCAACATCGCCATTATTAACAAGGGAACGATTGTTGAAAATACCAGCATGAAAGCCTTGCTCTCAAAACTGAGTTTAGAAACCTTTGTACTCGATATAAAAGTTAACCAAGAAACAACAACACCCCGTTTAACAGGGTTCGAATATCGCCTGATAGACGATCACACATTGGAAGTCGATGTCGAGAAAACCGAGGGGCTAAACCCAGTTTTCGCGCAATTGAGTGAGCAAGGCATCCAAGTGATGAGTATGCGAAATAAATCTAACCGACTAGAAGAGTTATTTGTGCGTCTGGTTGAATCGGCCAAACAAGCAAGTTAACACGCCTTGGCGTAGCTAAAAGGTAAACGCACCTCTTCTTCGGTATTACAACCAGTGAAAACAGAAGTCACAGACATGAATACACAACAAAATACCAGTTGGTTAAAGCAAAATTACGTTGCCCTTACCACAATCTGGATTAAAGAGTGCACGCGCTTTTTGCGAATTTGGGTACAAACCCTGGTGCCGCCAGCCATTACAATGAGCCTTTATTTTGTCATTTTCGGTAGCCTTATTGGTAATCGAATTGGTGAGATGGGAGGCTTCACCTATATGGAGTTCATTGTACCTGGCCTGATCATGATGTCGGTAATAACCAACTCTTACGCGAATGTGTCATCATCGTTTTTTAGCGCTAAATTCCAGCGCAATATTGAAGAATTGCTGGTGTCTCCCGTGCCTACATCTGTGATTATTTTAGGTTACGTCGGGGGAGGCGTAGCACGTGCTATTTTAATTGGGATCATAGTGACATTAGTGTCGCTATTTTTTGTCGATGTGCAAATTCATCACTTGGGCATTATTGCGCTTACCTTATTACTTACTTCCACATTATTTGCCACCGCAGGATTAATTAATGCGGTGTTTGCAAAGACCTTTGACGACATCAGTGTTGTACCGACTTTTGTGCTGACGCCGTTAACCTATCTAGGAGGTGTGTTTTACTCACTGTCTCTACTTCCAGAATTCTGGCAGTGGGTAAGTAAGGCCAACCCTGTAGTGTATATGGTGAATGGTTTCCGCTATGGGTTCCTTGGCGTGTCAGATGTGAACGTTACACTTTCGCTGGTATTGCTGGTGGGCTTCAATGCGCTGCTATTCAGTGTGGCGTACTACCTTCTTAAAACTGGTAAGGGTATTCGCAGCTAATGAGCAATGGAAATTCACGGGAAATTACCACGTCCCAGTTAGGTATTCACGATAAACTAGATGAGTTAGTAAAGAAGTATCAACAGAGCGAAAACAAGCGGCCAATCAGTGCGCATACGCAACAAGCGTATGACGAAGTGGATAGTTGGCTTGATGGTTTCAATGGTGAGATCATATTGGATTCGTGTTGCGGGGTAGGGGAAAGTACCGCCAATCTTGCTAAGGCGTACCCCGAGGCACGTGTTATAGGTATTGACAAGTCGGCACTGCGAGTAGACAAGCACGAACACTATCGCGCGCAAAGTGATAATTACCGGGTTGTCAGAGCCGATGTGAATGATTTTTGGCGATTGGTGAGGCAGTCTGATTGGCACGTTTCTCAGCACTTTTTACTTTACCCCAATCCTTATCCGAAAAAAACGCAAGTTCAGAAGCGTTGGCATGCCAGTGCCGCAATGGTGGATCTAATGGCCATCACACCCCATATTGAAGTGCGAAGTAACTGGCTTATTTATGTGTTGGAATTTGCTCAGGCGGCTAAGCACTACGGTGCGCTTTCTAATTTGTCAGAAGTGACTGGAGAGACTCATATGACACCGTTTGAAAGAAAGTATCGCGCCAGTGGTCAAGTCTGTTGGAAACTTCGCTGTTTAAGCGAAGAAGACTAAAACGCAAAATGGAATGCGCCGAACCCTGTTGTGCTTAGTGCACTGCTAGTGGCGATGTTGCGCTTTGCGCACATTTGCCATTGGCGGGCTGAATACATAACCTTGCGCGTAACGAATAGGTAGGCGTTTAACGCGCTCTAATAGGCTTTCGTCTTCTATATGCTCAGCAATGACATTAATACTGTGTTGTTCGCACAATGAAAGCAGGTAATCTACGTATTCACGCACCGCTTCTTGCTCATCATAATGGCGAAATAGGCCACCTGCCAGTTTGATGCCTCTTAAGGGAACATTCAACAACGCTCTTACATCGCCAGGACAAGAGCCCACGTTATCGATAAAAACACCTAAACCTGCAGACATGCTCTGATCGATAAAGGCACCTAATCGCTTCGGATTGGAAAGCGCTGTAGATGCGGTCACTTCAATACTCACCCGTTGTGGATTGGGATAACTGGAGAGATGGGTAATGAGCGTTCGGATCAATTCTTCGTTGTGAAGATCATTGGCCGTGATATTGATATTCCAAGGCACATTAACGTCGCGAAAATAACTGGCGCATTGAACAAACATGTTAGCTGCCAGCGTGTTGACGTGATGTTCCCGCTCCAGTAAGTACAGGAATTCGCTGGGCAAGAAGGTTTTATCGCCTTGGGTTATCAACCTTGCCAAACACTCATAGCGCCATACGCCCTGACTTTGCAAATCAATAATAGGCTGGAAGTAAGGAACAATGTCGTCAAGGGTAAATGCCTCAGAAATTTCACGGATGGGCATAAACAGCCACTCTCACTTTTGCGTATTTATTCATAAATAAAATATAGCACTAAAGCAGCGCAATAGTTTACTAACAATTTACTTAAGTCCTTGCTCAAACGGCGAGTAACTGCTAATACCTGATCGTATGAGGGGGAACAAATTGGCAATATACTGCGATACAACCCCTTTTGCTCCCTTCAACCTCTTGGCGAGAATTGCATTCTGATGTAAAGTGCGTCACCCTGAAAGTGTTGTGATAAGTTTTCAGGTTTGGCAACGAATGGACCATGTCAATGACTAGTCGCCGTACCACAGTCAGAACACAAGGTGTTTAAAGGTACGTGCTAATTAGCATAATAGGAAAGTAGGTGTCAGGCCGGTGTCCACAAAACCGCCTGTTTATTTCGCGTTAGTGAAATGTGTGAATGTTTGATGAGTGAGGTGTGTTGAGTGGGTGAAGCGCAAGTTAGTTTAGAGCACTTGTTTAGGGTCTTTACCAAGCCTGAACACAAAGACTCAAAGCTGGCTCAGATAGAGCAGCATTTATCTGACAACATCCTAGACTTTTTGTCACAGCATGTTGTTACTAAAAAGACATCCCTTGAAGAAATCGAGAAAGACTTTTCTGATTCAAAGGTGCCTGAGTCTCCGGAATTTGTCTCCACACATGCAGAAAGCCTGTTAGATAAGCTTGTTGCACACTCAGTTAATACCTATTCACCTACTTTTATTGGTCATATGACCTCTGCATTACCTTATTTTCACCTGCCGCTTTCCAAGTTAATGGTTGGACTGAATCAGAATCTGGTCAAGATAGAGACGTCTAAAGCTTTCACTCCCCTTGAGCGCCAAGTACTCGGTATGATGCACAACTTGGTCTATGATAAGTCCAAGGCGTTTTACGATGCCCATCTTCACAGCGCTGCCCATTCGTTGGGTGCATTTTGCTCAGGCGGTACTATCGCCAACATTACAGCGCTATGGGTGGCGCGCAACAAGTTGCTAGGTCCACAGAAAGGGTTTAGTGGTGTAGCAAAAGCAGGCTTAGCTGCGGCTTACCGCTTCCATGATATTAACAACCTTGGTGTAATGTGTAGCAAGCGCGGTCACTATTCGCTGTCAAAAGCAGTAGACGTTTTAGGCTTAGGCAGAGAGCAATTAATTACACTTCCTGCACCCCATCAAACCCTGGATCCCGCAAAAGCGTTGCGTGCGGGAAAACGCTATCAAGAAGAAGGCAATAAATTACTTGCCATAGTGGGGGTAGGGGGAACGACCGAAACCGGCCACGTTGATCCCCTTGACGAATTGGCTGATGTGGCAAAGGAACTGGGTTGCTGGTTCCATGTTGATGCAGCGTGGGGCGGAGCGACACTATTCTCATCGCGTTACCGCACTCGCCTTAAAGGCATCGAGCGGGCAGACTCTGTCACCATTGATGCACACAAACAGATGTATGTGCCTATGGGGGCCGGTATGGCGTTGTTTAAAGACCCTCAACATGCCAATGCTGTAAGGCACCACGCGCAGTATATTCTGCGTGCAGGCTCTAAAGATTTAGGTGCCACCACGCTAGAAGGCTCTCGTAACGGCATGGCAATGATGGTGTACTCTGCGCTACATATCTTTGGTCGCAAAGGTTATGAGTTGTTGATAGACAGAAGCATAGATAAAGCGCACGACTTTGCGCAAATGATTGAAAGAGAAAAGGATTTTGAGTTGACCACATCGCCAACCTTATCCTTACTGACTTACCGTGTGTGCCCGGCGGAAGTGCAACAGAAATTAAAGCAGGTGAATGCTAAAACACGCAACGTCATCAACGAAAAAATTGATGCCTTAGTTGTGGCGGTACAAAAGCAGCAGCGGGAAGCAGGTAAATCATTTGTCTCTCGTACGCGATTGGAAGCGCCGGATTACCCTTCACAATGTATTACAGTATTTCGCGTGGTGTTGGCAAACCCGCTGACCAGTCACAATGACTTGGCAACTATATTGGCAGAACAACACCTTATTGCGAAAGGCACCCAAGCGTGGAAAGAGCTCATCGACTTTGTTTCTGACGAGGAATTGCTCGCATCCGCATAATACCAGTCCGCATAGATCATTACCCACTCAGCGAGAGTTAAAATGTTCGTAATCGCGGCGTGTTACCGCAGGTATAGTGGTTCTACATCAAGGTGACACAACAAAGAGTACGGACATTTTAAACTCGCCCTTCGGGAAGGTCTGGCAAGCTTCTGAGTGGGCATTGGTCTATGCGGATTGGTATAAAGTCGCCAACGAATAAAGCCCGAAGTGATTACACACTTTCGGGCTTTTTTGTATTAGTGACTGAGGGTGTTGAGCTTTGTTGCACGGCAACGAAAGCGACCTCTTAGCGATGTATTTGCAGGTTATCTATAAGGCGAGTGGTGCCCATAAACAGCGCGACGACAATCACTAAGTGGCTGTCTTCTACCTTAGCAGGCATAAAGGTGTCGGCGTTGACGATCTTAATATAATCGTTTTTAAACCCAGCCCTTTCAAGTTCAGCAATAGCCGTGGATTCCAATGCGTTCAAGTCGCTCTCACCAGATTCTATGGCACTTTTTATTTTTTGCATGGCTTGATAAATCAAACTGGCGGTCGCCTTCTCTTTGTCAGTGAGATAGCCATTTCTCGAACTCATCGCCAGCCCAGAGCTTTCTCGCTCAGTGGGGACGCCATGCACAGTCACTGGCATGGATAAATCGCGTACTAAGGTGCGGATCACTTGTAATTGTTGAAAATCTTTTTCACCGAAAAAGGCATCATCGGGTTGGACCATATTAAATAATTTGCATACCACGGTAGCCACCCCGCGAAAATGGCCGGGTCGGCTTGCGCCACAAAGTACCTCTGAGATTCCAGGGACTTCTACAAAAGTTTGTGCTGAGAGACCCGCTGGATACATGTCTTTCACACTGGGTAAAAATACCGCGTCAGCACCTTCTGCAATCAGTTTTGCTTTGTCTTGGTCGATAGTGCGAGGGTAGGCGTCCAGGTCTTCGTTAGCGCCAAACTGCATTGGGTTAACGAAAATACTGACAATCACTTTGTCACAGTGCGCTTTAGCGCGCTTCACTAACTTTAAGTGACCATTGTGTAAGTTGCCCATGGTGGGAACAAAACCGACGGTGCAGCCATTGCGCTTCCATTCGCTGATCAATTCGCGCAATAACGGGATACTATCGACAACTTTCATATTTAACCTCTTTACTCGAAGCTGTGCTCTGGCGAAGGAAACTCACCGCTTTCGACTTCTTTAATATATTGCGCTACGGCTTTTCGCATGTCGCCAGTGTCAGTGAGGTAGTTCTTTGAAAATTTAGGCATGTAATTCGCGCTGATCCCAAACATATCATGCATCACCAAAATTTGGCCGTCAGTGTCTTTACCTGCGCCAATGCCGATAACAGGGATGGTCAGTGCTTCACTGACCGCTTTACCTAGCGACGAGGGTACACACTCTAAAACTAGCAACTGAATACCTGCCGCTTCGAGGGCTTTTGCTTCTTCCAGCAGTTTTTCAGCTTGGCTGGTTTCACGGCCTTGCACTTTGAAACCACCGAACACGTGAACAGATTGTGGAGTAAGACCGAGGTGGCCACACACAGGCACGCCTCTTTGGTTAAGACCCGAAATGGTTTCACATAACCAACTACCGCCTTCCATCTTCACCATACTTGCACCAGCGGCCATTAATTTCGCCGCGTTGAGGTAAGTTTGCTCAGGTGTGGCGTATGACATAAAAGGCATGTCGGCTACGACAAATGCGCGTTGAGTACCTTTGCGAACACTTCGCGTGTGATAGGCGATATCGTCTACGGATACAGGTAGGGTATCGTCCTCACCTTGCAACACCATGCCCAACGAGTCACCGATTAACAATGCATCAATACCTTGTTCATCAAACATTTTTGCGAAACTGGCATCGTATGCCGTTAACGAGGTAATCTTCTCACCGGCTTGCTTTTTCTTGAGCAAGCCTGAAACAGTAACTTTCTTCATGACATGATCCAGATAGTGTTAGGAAGTAGGAATCAATTATAGATTGAGTGGCGAACTATACGGATTTTACCGCTAATTGGAAGTGCGCAGACGACGAAGGCCATCAAGAGAACAATTGGCTACCCAGTGAGAAATGGGCTTACCGTCGTGCATGACCATATTGGGCGCGATTTCAAACAACGGCACCATTACAAATTCACGCTCTGCCATTCCGTAGTGCGGAACGATAAGATCGGCGGTATCAATCGATTCACTGCCGTACAACAGGATGTCTAAATCCAGCGTTCGGGGTCCCCAGCGTTCTCCCTTTCTCTCACGGCCTTCTTCTAGCTCGATGCGCTGCAACTGTTTTAACAGGCTGTGCGGCTTTAAACTGGTCTCGATAAGGCATACCCCGTTAATGTAGTCGGGTTGTTCCTGTGGACCCATGGGTTTACTTGAATACAGCGAAGACGTTTTCAGTACCCGTGTATCGTCTATTTTCCCAATCGCTTCAAACGCATTTCGGGCTTTTTCAATGCTGTTGCCTAAATTGCTGCCAACGCCAATGTAAACGTGCTCTTTATGCATCGGAGTCTCTCTTCACTGGGCGACGTTTACGCTTTTTCGGTGCGCCGCTTCCTTCGGTGCGACGAAGCGCATTTAGCATACCTTTTTGCTTGCCATTATCAGCGTGTTGGAAGTGAGTCCACCACTGAGCAAGTTCGAGTAAATCACCACCTTCAATTTGCCCTCTGGCCAACAGGAAATCGTAACCAGCTCTGAATTTGGGGTGAGTTAACAATTGAAATGCTCTGCGGCCAAAACGCTTTGGTAAGCGCTGTTGTAAGATCCAGATATCGCGAATCACAGTAGAGAAGCGTTTGGGGATCATAATGCGCTGGGTTTGTCTTGCTATCACGTCCCCTGCTGCAATATTAAACGCATCGTGGGCGTTGAGGCCTGACTCGGTCTGTAAGCGTTGTGATTGCTCTTCTAACGGATACCACAATAACGCGGCATACAAAAATGCAGGCGTTACCCGTTGATTGCTGTTTATACGCTCATCAGTATTGCTCAATACCCGACGAACGAATTGCATTTCGCGACTATTTTCATCTTTTAAAAATGGCGCAAGTTGAGGAAACAGCGGTTCAATTAAGCCGTATTCGTGCAATGCGAGAAACGTTTCTTCACCCTTACCGGATAAAAACAGTTTAAGGGTTTCTTCAAATAGCCTTGCCGGGGGAATATTTTGGAGCAAATTGGCCAGGGCTTTAATGGGCGCCGCAGTGTGCTTTTCAATCCGCATCGAAAGTTTAACCGCAAAGCGCACGGCGCGTAGCATGCGCACAGGATCTTCGCGATAACGGGTTTCAGGATCGCCAATCAGTGCTACTTCGCGCTTCTCGATGGCTTCAAGGCCGTTGGCGAAATCTTTAACAGTAAAGTCAGCGACGCTGTAGTACATGGCATTGAAGGTAAAATCGCGACGCTCGGCATCTTCTTCTATGGTGCCAAAAACATTGTCGCGAACTAGCTGCCCATGGGCATCGCGTTTGGCAATGGCCTTACCTTTTGGCAGTTCTTCGTCTTCATCGGTTTCCTGATGATGCCCGCGAAAAGTGGCCACTTCGATAATTTCACGGCCAAATACAATATGCGCCAGACGAAAACGACGTCCAATAAGACGACAGTTTTTAAATAAGCCTTTAATTTGCTCAGGGGTGGCATTGGTGACAACATCGAAGTCTTTCGGTTCATGCCCCATCAAAATATCGCGTACGCAGCCTCCTACTAAGTAGGACTCAAAGCCTGCTCCATTAAGGCGATACATTACTTTTAATGCATTCGCACTAATGTCTTCACGAGAAATACCGTGCTCGCCTCGAGTCATGACTCTTGGCGTTAAAGCGTTAGGTGACGAACTCTCTTTTGAAAAAGCGCGCTTAACAGATTTAAAAACACGATGAATGATGGTGGTATCTCCGCAAACTATAAAGGTTGGCTATAATAAGTGGATTCATGCTGAGGAACAATGATTTCGGGCGTTTTCACTACTATTTTCCTATTCCAAACAGAAATAGCAGCATTGAGTAATGATTGCACAGTATCGAATTCGGATGCCTGAGGGAAAGAAAAACCTAAAAACCGCATAGCCCGAACCAGGTTTTCGCGGGCGTGCTCATTGTTAATGGGAGTCGCGTGGTTTTGCTTGCTGAGTTTTCTTCCCGGTGCAATGGCTGCGACAGGTACGTGGCCATAGGCTGGCGGGGGAAAATCGAGTGCGTGATAGACGGCCCGCTGCAGTGGCGTGACATCAATTAAATCGCATCCTCGGATAATATGCGTCACCTGTTGAAAAACATCGTCCAGCACGACCACTAAATTATAAGAAAACAGCCCATCACGTCGCTTGAGTACCACATCTTCGGCCATAGCGGATGCCCCATTGTGGACTGAAAGTGGCGGCTGAATATGTCCCATGATGAGGTCATCAAAGGCTTCAAGTGGCGTATCTACTTTGAGTCTGACCGCGGTATTTGGCGTATTAGCCTCAATATTTTGATGGCGACAATGACCGTTATAACTACCACCCATTGCCTTAATCTGCTTGCGGGTACAGGTACACAAATAGGCTTTTTGTTGTGCAATAAGTCGATCTATTACCTGTTGATAGCGGTGGTGTTGCTGGCTTTGATACATGACATCACCGTCCCAAAGCAGGCCGTGGGTTTCCAACGTATGCAGAATGGATTTGTCGACGCCATCAATGCAGCGAGGCTCATCAATGTCTTCTATCCGAACTAGCCACTTTCCACCGTGAGACCTGGCATCGAGAAAGCTGGCGACGGCAGTGACTAACGAACCGAAGTGAAGTTGACCGGAAGGAGAGGGAGCAAAGCGCCCTACATAGTCTTTATGCATAGAAAAGTAATAATAAAAAGCCCCATCTATATGGGATGAGGCTTTCTAATTCAACCTATACGGAATTAACTCATTAACCCTGAAGTTGTTTTTCTTTGATTTCAGCCATGGTCTTGCAGTCGATACACAAATCGGCTGTTGGACGTGCTTCTAAGCGGCGAATACCAATCTCGATACCACACTGATCGCAGAAGCCAAAATCGTCTTCTTCAATGCGCTTAAGCGTTTTTTCAATTTTCTTTATTAGCTTGCGCTCGCGGTCACGGGTACGCAACTCTAAGCTGAACTCTTCTTCTTGCGCTGCGCGATCCACAGGGTCAGGGAAGTTTGCTGCTTCGTCCTTCATGTGAGTCACGGTGCGATCAACTTCTTCGCGAAGTTGGTTACGCCACGCTTTAAGCAACAGGCGGAAGTGCTCCATCTGGGGGTCACCCATGTACTCTTCATTTGCCTTTGGCTCGTACGGCTGTAAACCAGCCAGTGCTAATAGTCCTAGGGATTTTGTTTCTTTTCCTGTTGGCATGTGCCACATCTCCTACACTACGACATCCATCTTATCCTGATTCGACCGATATCTATATCAGACTCGACTACATCAGGCAAACGATCGTGTCTATGTAATTATTATGCTGGTGTATTACTTTTTTGTATTTAGCCCACTGGCTACCAGCAAACGCATTAGTGCGTTCTCCCACTAAAACAAGGCGCAAATATGAAGGTGAAATGAAAAAAATCAACCCCTTTTTTACAAAAACACAGGGAGTGTTTGATTTAATAGGATTTTTTGTTCGTCAATTGTACAACCCGCGGCCATGATGGACACACCTGCGTCAGCGGCAGTCTTTACGCTTTCGGCATAGGTAGGATCAATATGGGACGCCACTTGTACACTTTTAATTCCCGTGTGTTGGACGCAGAACATCAAGGTGGTGTGTATACCGCTTTGCGCCAATCTGGCGAGTTCTAAACAATGTTTTGCTCCTCGCTGAGTCACTGCATCCGGGAAATAGCCCTGACTGTCTTGAGCCAGTGTGACTGACTTCACTTCCATATAATGCGTTTCTGAACCACCGCCTATTTGCTGACCATCAGCAAGGTCACAGTTCGAATTCAACGCTACATCGCGGTTTTGTGCGTCATGGAACAGCGCGAAGTCGAATCGGCTGTTTGCCGTGGGGGGAGTAACCTCAGCTTTCCAACCCTTAATATGAGAAAATTCGCTGAGTACCTTGTTATCCAGTGCCTCTGCCACCAACTTATTAGCATTGTGAGTATTAATTCCGATAAAATCACCGCTAAAAGTTTGAGCGAGTTCCCATGTGTATTTGAGTTTTCGTTTTGGATTAGTAGACTCACTTAAGTACACGGTGAAGCCTGGTTCAGCGCACCCTGTCATGGCGCCTGTGTTAGGGCAATGGGCGGTGACAAGGGTTCCGTCGTCAAGTTCAATATCGGCGAGGAAGCGCTTATAGCGTTTAATTAGAGTACCGCGTAGTAAAGGGGGGTGAAATGTCATTATTCGCCTTTTGTGACTGAGCTACGTCGTAGAAGACTAAGAAAAAGTTAATACCGATTATTTTTAGCGCCGCGTATTTTTAATGTATAGCGCTTAGATATCAACACAAGAGTAACAGACAAACCCACGAGCGCAACTGGCGCTTGTTAACGGCACAAGTTAACTATTAAGCATAAGGATTACCACGCAATGGCAGAATTTACTATCCGCCTTTCCAAAGACAATGCGCAACCTGTTTGGGGAGAAAACGCAAAGCTCTCTTTTACAGAATCTGGCGCCGTTATTCACTTGCCTGAAGAGGGGCTTAACGAGCGTTTGATTCAACAGGCTGCGCGTAAACTCGATGGACTTAGCCTTCCCGAAGTTTCTCTTATAGGAGAATGGCACAAAGAACAGCAATGGGCATTTGCATTGAGTTTCACCCGTGCACGCAATCCTGCCTCGATTAAATGGGCAGAGACGCAAGATAAAGCCACTTTAGAGCAAGAATATGCAGCCTTGTTGTTCACGCGCCAACTAGTCAATGAGACACCTGAAGATCTCAGTCCTGAAACACTGGCAACCAGAGCCGCACAATGGTTGAAGTCATTAGGGGGAGATAAGGTTTCTTTTAGTATGACAGTGGGTGAAGCGCTTAAAGAACAGGGTTGGATTGGTATTTACAACGTAGGTCGCGGAAGTGAACGTCCACCAGCCATGTTAGTACTTGACTATAACCCTACTGGCGACGTTAATGCCGCTGTAGATGCAGTGCTTGTGGGTAAGGGCATCACATTTGACAGTGGTGGTTACAGCATTAAATCCAGCGAAGGTATGCTGGATATGAAATGTGATATGGGCGGCGCAGCAACAGTCACTGGCGCACTTGGCCTTGCTATTTCACAGGGTATTGAAAAGCGCATTCAACTTATTTTGTGCTGTGCCGAAAACTTAATAAGTGGTCATGCCTATAAACTGGGTGATGTACTGACGTATAAAAATGGCGTAACAGTCGAAGTGGTAAATACTGATGCCGAAGGCCGCTTGGTTCTTGCTGATGGCTTGATGGCAGCAACCCAAACCGGAGCTCCGTTAATTATTGATGCCGCCACATTGACCGGCGCCGCGGTGGTTGCGCTAGGCTCAGATTATCACGGTGTCTTCTCTCTTGATGACAGTGCAAGTGCGCAAATGCTACAAGCAGCTAAAGCTGAGAACGAACGTTTCTGGCCATTGCCATTAGAAGCGTTTCATGCAGAGCGCTGCCCTTCTGCCTTTGCTGATACTGCGAATAGTCGCCCCATGAAAGGTGGCGGTGGCGGCGGTGCATCGAATGCAGCGGGTTTTTTGTCGCGTTTCGTAAAACCGCAAGGGTGGGTACATTTAGATTTGGCGGCGGCGTATCACGGTAGTGCGAGTGCTGAAATGCCGGTCGGCGCGACGGCTAAAGGTATTCGTTCTATTGCGCGTATGCTCAAAGACTATCAGGCGTAAAATTCACCTCAATAAAAAAGCACACCATCCTATGAGGGTGTGCTTTTAATCTAAAATTGGTGTGATCCGTGGGCGAGTTATTCAACTACGCCCGCAGTTGGCTAGATTCCGCCAAGGCGTTCAGCAAGCTGCTTGTATCGATCTACGTCGGCACTGTCAAAAAGCGGGTTGCCATCTGTATCTTTTTCTTTCGACACCAAAAGGCTTTCACGCTCCAAGCGCTCTACTCTAACTTCCTGTACGCCAAGGTAAGCCGCTACTTCTTTTACTGTCATCAAACTCATTGTTTTTTCCATTGGTTGGTATTGGTTGTTTTTATAGTCAAACTAACGTTAAACAAAATTGCTAGTAATTACCATTACAACAAAAGTATTTCCGTTAAGACATTATCCAAAAGGTGTAGATAGTTATGTTTATGATGTCTTTTTAGTAAAGCGCAAAATTTTTATTTTTCGAATATTTTTTTCCCTCATCCCGAGATAGGTGTTTTTAACCGTTGTCGCTTAGTTTACTATTGCGCGTTTAAACGGGTGGCTTCACCTGTACCCAATTACGTTTAAATCCGGAGAAAACGACAATGGATACTTGGTCTGCCGCGATCATGCTTTTTTTGATCATGGATCCTCTAGGCAACCTACCGGTTTTTATGTCGGTATTAAAGTCGATTGAGCCTAAACGCCGCCAGATTATTTTAATAAGGGAGCTACTCTTTGCTCTGGCCATTTTGTTTCTCTTTTTATTCAGTGGACAATCGGTTTTAAATTTTCTCAATGTCGAACAAGAAACCGTGAGTATTGCGGGCGGTATCATTTTATTTTTAATCGCGTTAAAAATGATATTTCCATCATCGGGCAATCCCAGTGGTCTTGCGGTGGGGGAAGAGCCCTTCTTAGTTCCACTGGCTATACCCATGATTGCGGGTCCATCAACGCTAGCCGCACTTATCCTGTTGGCAAACCAAGCGCCAGATAGAATGATGGATTGGTCTATTGCCCTTGCGGCCTCTTGGTTTATTAGCGCGGTTATCCTAATGTTTTCCAATGTATTTCACAAAATACTCGGCGAACGAGGTTTGGTTGCGATGGAACGACTAATGGGTATGATCTTGGTGATGATTGCCATTCAAATGTTACTTGATGGTGTAACCAAATACTTTGTCCAGGCTACCGGAGCACTGTAAATGGCAAAACAAAAATTGAATACTTTTGGACGAGTGCGAGCGCTTGAAGGTTGGAAAGCAGTGGCGTTTGGAGGCGCATTGCTTGAGCGCATGTTACCCAACTATGCATTGTTTTGTGAAGTAGCCGATACAGGCGATGCGCCTGCACTTAGAAATTGTTTAAATTTGGTTTGGGAAAATCTGAAATCGCCTAAAAGCAAATTCAACCTTGCTGTTCAGTTAGAAAAGGTTGAGCTGGCAACACCCGACACCAGTGAATTCGACAACTATGGCGTATACCCGGCTATTGATGCCGCTATTGGTTTGGCGGGATTACTTAATTTAATGGCAGGCGATGATCCACAAGGCGCGGTTGTCATCAGTAAACTTTCCCAAGGCAGTGTAGAAGCGTATTTACTGGCAAGTGATGAAGCCACAGATGAGACGGTTAAAGATCATCCGCTGATGGCGTTTGAAGTTGAAGTGCAAAATGAGTTACTTGATTATGTGGAACAGGCCAAGTACCCGGCTAAAGCTGCAGATGAAATGAAAGCATTGGCGCTGGAAGCAGGTATTTCCAATATTGGTCTGGAACTTTAAGTTAAGTGAACTGACGCATGGTAAAGGCGCCATTTAAGTTGGCTTTTCACATTGTTGATAGCGTTTACTCTACAGCAATAAGCATGTAACACAGGGCGCTGGTGCGTTTTTCTTTTATTATCTGCCAGCTTTCAGGCAATGCGGGGGTTGCAAGCTCACTCTCGTGCTCAAGATAGATAACACTTCCTTTGTCCACCAAGTGGAACTTTTCAAGTGCTGCTATGGTGGGGGCGACAAGCTCTCTGGCGAAGGGCGGATCGACGAAAACGATATCAAACACATTACCTGATAACTCTTTAAGTCGTGTCAGGGCATCGCCTGAATGTACTCGCGCGGTTTGAGTAGCGCCCACTAAGGAGAGATTGTTTTTGAGCTGCTCACAAGCCGCTTTATCCAGTTCAATAAAATCACAGTGGCTGGCATATCGAGACAAAGCTTCTATTCCCAGTCCGCCAGAGCCGGCAAATACATCCAGACATCGAGCGTCATTAATGTAAGGCATAAGCCAGTTAAACAGGGTTTCTTTGTTTCTATCAGTGGTGGGTCTAAGGCCATCTGCGTTTAGTACAGGTAATTTTCTACCACGCCATTGACCTCCTATGACCCTGATTTGCCCATTGTTATTTGTACCGTGGGTATTGGCATTTTTAGAGGAATGGCGTTTTTTTGCAGAAGATGGCCCTCGAGAAGGGCGAGAAACTCGCTTCATAGTAGCTGACAATGGTATCATGCGTTCATACAATAGGCGGCAAGTGTAGCCGAATTTGCATAGAATTTATAAGGATTTGTCCTAACAATGTCGAAACTTTTTGGCTGGTTCAGCAAGAACAAGAAAGCAGAGAAGCAAAAAGCGCAACAGGCGCAGGAACAAGCGCCTGAAAATGAGGGGCCTCAATCTCATGATTCTAAAGTGGCAGAGGTCACCGAAACATCTCAAGTCTCAACGCCTGTAGATGCGCGTCATCCAAGTGCGCAGGTAAGTGGCTCAGAGGCCAGCGATGCTGTATCGGCAACTGACGGTAACGCGAAAGTACACCAATCTATCCAGCAGTCAGCCCAAGATGCTGACGTTGAGCAATCAGAAGCGCCACTGAACTTCAACGACGAGACGGGTGTTAAAAAAGCAATAAGTGAAGGCCATTCGCGTGAGAAAAGCGAAGACAATGCACCCACTGAGCTGGACGCCACTACTTCTAATTCGATAGAAGCAGAACTCATCGCTGAAGAAACGGTAGCTAAAAAGCTTGAAGACGCTGGAGAAATGGCACCATTGGCTGCAGAGCCAGAGCCAGAGCCAGAGCCAGAGCCAGAGCCAGAGCCAGAGCCAGAGCCAGAGCCAGAGCCAGAGCCAGAGCCAGAGCCAGAGCCAGAGCCAGAGCCAGAGCCAGAGCCAGAGCCAGAGCCAGAGCCAGAGCCAGAGCCAGAGCCAGAGCCAGAGCCAGAGCCAGAGCCAGAGCCAGAGCCAGAGCCCAAAGAGAAAAAATCTCTATTCGCACGATTGAAAGAAAGCCTGTCGCGTACCAAAGAAAATCTAGGCAGCGGGATCGTCAGCTTATTTAAGGGTAAAGCCATTGACGATGAGCTTTACGAAGATCTAGAGACACAACTCTTAGTGGCTGATGTGGGCATGGATACCACACAAAAAATCATCAACCATCTTACCGAGAGTGCATCGCGTAAAGACTTAAAAGATGCCGAGGCCTTGCTGGATATCCTCAAGCAACAAATGGCTGACATGCTAGAAAAAGTAAATCAGCCCTTACCTGATGTGATGAAAGCGCACGATCCTGCCAATGGACCGTTTGTCATTTTAATGGTTGGCGTAAATGGAGTGGGTAAAACCACCACCATAGGTAAATTAGCCAAACAGTTTCAGCAGCAAGGTAAGAAAGTTATGCTGGCAGCAGGTGATACATTCCGCGCTGCCGCAGTAGAGCAGCTGCAAGTGTGGGGTGAACGCAATAACATTCCTGTTATCGCTCAACACACCGGTGCCGACAGCGCATCAGTTTTGTATGATGCTTTAGAGGCGGCCAAATCAAGAGGCACTGATATCTTGATTGCGGATACAGCTGGACGTTTGCAGAACAAAAACAACTTGATGGAAGAGCTCAAGAAAGTCGTGCGCGTGATGAAAAAGCTTAATCCTTCAGCGCCTCACGAAGTGATGTTGACGTTAGATGCTGGGACCGGTCAAAACGCGGTCAGCCAAGCCAAGCTCTTCAACGAGGCTGTAGGACTGACTGGTATAACCCTCACTAAGTTAGACGGTACTGCGAAGGGCGGCGTGATATTCTCTATTGCCGATCAGTTTGGTATTCCGATAAGGTATATAGGCGTGGGCGAAAGCATTGATGATTTACGTCAGTTTAATGGCCAGGAATTTATCGATGCCTTGTTTAGTGAATTGGAATCCACCCAAAGCTAACCCAGAAAGGCGGTAGGGACGAAAAATGATAAAGTTTGAGCAGGTAAGCAAAACCTATCCCGGTGGGCAGCGAGCGTTAAGCAAGGTGAATTTTCACATTGCGCCGGGCGAAATGGCATTTTTAACCGGCCATTCAGGTGCAGGAAAAAGTACACTGCTCAAGCTGATTAGCATTATGGAGCGCCCAACAGTGGGGCGAGTGCTCATTAACGGCCACGATCTCAACAGTATTACCCGCCGCGATATCGCCTATATTCGCCGTGACATTGGGATGATTTTCCAGAGTCACCAGTTGTTGATGGATAAGACGGTTTTCGACAATGTTGCCTTACCACTGGTAATCGAAGGATACACCCATAAAGAAATTCGCAAGCGGGTTGAAGCTGCACTGGAAATGGTCGGGCTTCGCGACAAAACCCGCTGCTTGCCCATTACGTTGTCAGGAGGCGAGCAGCAACGGGTTGGTATTGCCCGTGCCGTAGTCAACAAGCCCCCCTTGTTGTTAGCTGATGAGCCCACCGGTAACTTAGATCCTAAGTTGTCCATGGAAATTATCCGTTTATTTGAAGACTTTAATCAGGCTGGTGTGTCGGTGCTTATTGCCACCCATGATTTGGGGTTGATTGCACGTATGCGATATCGCACCTTAACCTTAAAAAATGGTCAAATGATTACCGACGGGCTCACCGATGATTTAGGGGCCAACGCCCAACAGCGAGGTGAGTTCTCGTGAGTATTCTGTTTAAAGGCCGTGCCCAAGGCGCCTCTTCTTCTAAAGTTGGGTTTATCCAATCCGTATTAATGTTTTTCGTCAGTCACATTCGTCAGGCTTTATCGAGCCTGGGCGAGTTATGGCGACAACCCGTGGCATCTGCAATGACTATTGGGGTGCTGGGGTTAAGTATTACGTTGCCCAGCACGCTATATATCATGGTGAAAAATACCGAAAAAATTACTGCAGGGTGGGATCAAGCCTCCGAAATATCACTCTTTCTCAAACCGTCTGTTAATGCTACAGGTTCCCAGCAGCTGGTGGCGCGGTTAAACACGTGGAGTGAAATTGACACTGTGGTCTATATTCCAGCAGACGATGCACTCAAAGAGTTTCAACACCTTTCAGGATTAGGGGATGCCATTGCCTATCTGGAGAAAAACCCCCTGCCTGATGTGGTTCTTGTGACGCCATCTGAGAAACACGCCTCTCCTACCGCAGCGCAAGCCTTACTAGACAAATTACGTCAACAGCGTGAAGTGGATATTGGTAAATTGGATATTGAATGGTTAGAGCGTTTATATGCCCTGATTGATATTGCCAGCGATTTAGTCACGCTGATTGGTCTTCTGCTTTTTATTGCCGTGGTGCTTATTATCGGCAATACCATACGCTTAAACATTTTAAACAAATACGATGAAATAGTGGTCATGAAGCTGGTAGGGGCTACAGATGCCTTTATCCACCGCCCTTTTCTTTATACTGGTTTTTGGTATGGCCTGCTTGGTGGGCTGATGGCGTGGTTTGCGGTGATTATAATACTCTGGTGGATGGACAGCAGTATTACGACGTTCGCGTCAATGTATCAAAAAGAGTTCAATATTACTGGTTTAACGGGCTCTGCTTTGCTCACCATGTTGGGGCTATCTATCCTGTTAGGGCTACTTGGATCGCTGATTTCGGTGCAGCGCCATGTGCGTCAGATTGAACCCAAGTAGGTTGTTAGCACGCCGTTATACGTTATGACTACAACGTTGTCGCGGTGGCGCCATAACAATATAAGTAATTAGGCAATGGCGCGAGGGTAATGGGATGAGATAGTACTGCGTACTCCGTTACCCCACACAATAGCTTGGTTATAAAGCACGTGTAGTTGTTTCTGATCGATATTGAGTAACTTGGCTTGCTTAATTACCGTCATCCACAAGGCGCTTTCAAACGCTCTGACAAGAGAAAGGTAGCTGTTCATTTCTGGGTTTTTACCCAATAAGGCGTCGTTGACCTCATCAGATAAGGGAAGTTGCTTGAGAATATCCGGCATGGATTGATCCAGCAGCGCTTCCAGCAACGAAAATAACCCGACTAAAAATGCTATTGGTGGATCGCTCTTAATGCCCCGTTGCTCACATAGCAAATCAAAGAACTTGGCGCGCACTAAAGACATATGAATAATTTCAAGTGGCTTTTCATCACCTAAGCTGGTTAAGCTCAACAGGGCAATAAATTTCTTAATTTCCACCTCGCCCATGTAATTTAGCGCGTGGCGCAGCGAAGTGATTTTGTAACGTTTGTTTATTGTTGGGTTATTGATGAATTTGAACAGCAAAAAGCTCAGGGTGGCGTCACGCTCAATAATCTGACTGATCTTCACAATATCAAAATCAGCACTGGCACTTGCACCCATCAATTCGACAACATTCATTTTTGACGTGGGGAGTTGTCTTAAAATCCGCGCTTCTGGCTGGGAGAAAAAATAGCCTTGGAACAGATCGAAGCCTAAATCAATACACGTGGAAAAATTGTCCTGGGTGTTAACCTGTTCAGCCACCAATTTCACGTTGGCGTCGTGATACTGAGGAATTTGCTTTTCTATGTTTTCAAAACGCGCTTTCGTGACATCTACTTTAACAATGTCGATGAGGGGAAAAATGTCATGTTTTAAACCCACCATCATTGGATCGTCAATGGCAAGTTTAAAACCTAATTGTTTGATGTGTTGGCAAGCTTGAAACAATGCACTGGTATTGTCTGCAGGATCGGCGAGTTCTACGACTACCGAATCAGGATTTAAGGTAGTGGGAAAACGAGAAATCAGTGTGTCAGAGGAAAACGTGATAAACGACGTTTTTTCGCCGCTAATATCATCAAGACCAAGTGGGTGAAAGTGCTTAGAGATAAAGCGTGCCTTCTCTTCACTATGTTCGGGGTAAGCACCGCTTTTGCCATCTCTGAAAAGCAGTTCATAGGCAAAAACGCTTTTGTCTTTGTCTAAAATCGGTTGGCGCGCGATAAAAGCGAACATAGTTCAATCCTGATCTAACAAGGGAGAGACTGTGCTCCCCATACCGGTACAACACTATGCTTTACAAAATTGAAATGCATCAGTGGTATGTTCATACGGTAGCTAAATAATAGCGCTACTGTATGATATGTAAACGCAATTTAACAATTATTCTTGTGCATTAAAACAACATAATAGGGGGAGCGCTATTTCACCAGCGCCATTTTATCTATTTTGTTACGTTTATCACAGCCAAATCCCCTGTTTTATCCTTTTTACTTAAAGCGCACTTTGGTCTATCTTGGTTTGTGAGGGACTCGCTGCGTAATTGACATCTTTTGATTGACGATGGCTTTTGTAACTGTGCAACTTTTTAGATTATTTCAATCTAAAATTTTTGGTTTTCTTCGTGGTTGCACAGGTATAGTGTAAGTGTATGAATGCCATTATGTATAAAGCAGAGCAAGCGCGTGGTAGAAACTGGCTTAGTACGTTTAAATTCATATCGGTGAGACAAGTGGTAATCTGAGTTTACTGGTTTGCGTATAATGCGGAGACAATGGAATATACAAGCATTAACGTTGTCAGAAAAAATGAACTTTTTTTCTCAATTCAGGTCTTGATATTGTATAGATAATCCCTATACCTACACATCGGTTAGACTTTATATCTTAATTAGGTCTCGCGCAGCTTCGGTTACTTTGATAGTATGAAGCGGCAATTAATGAGGTGAATAATGAGCAACAATTTGCAATCTATGGCCCTGTCAGTGCCACACAGCGGTAGCATTGAAGGCTACATTCAAGCTGTAAGCAGCATTGATATGCTTAGCGCTGAGGAAGAGCGCGAGTTGGCAGTGCGCCTTCGCGAAGACGAAGACTTACAAGCCGCTCGAAAGCTAGTAATGTCGCACCTTCGTTTTGTTGTGCACATTGCAAAGTCTTATTCGGGATATGGCTTGCCACAAGCTGACTTAATTCAAGAAGGTAATATTGGTTTGATGAAGGCCGTTAAACGCTTTGACCCTACAGTGGGTGTGCGTTTGGTTTCTTTCGCGGTGCATTGGATCAAAGCTGAAATTCACGAGTTTGTACTTAAAAACTGGCGTATTGTTAAGGTCGCTACGACAAAAGCTCAGCGTAAACTGTTTTTCAATTTGCGCAAGGCGAAAAAGCGCCTAGGCTGGTTTACTCATGATGAAGTACAAACGGTCGCTAACGAGCTTGGTGTAAGTACCAAAGAAGTACTGCAAATGGAAGCCCGTATGAGTAGTCAGGATCAGGCATTTGACCTGACCGCTGACGAGGACGAAACCGGCAACTTTGCGCCAGTGCAATATTTAGAAGATAAGTCTTCTGATGTTGAAGCTGACGTCATTAATAATGACTGGGATACTGCGGCCAGCAAGCGTTTGTATTCTGCGATAAAAACGCTAGACGAACGCAGTCAAGATATTATTGAAACCCGTTGGTTGGCAGACAATAAAATTACGCTTCAGGATCTTGCTGATAAATATCAGGTGTCTGCAGAGCGTGTCCGTCAAATTGAAAAAAATGCGATGAAGAAATTACAGGCAGCCATGGTAGCGTAACTAGTTCTTACGCACTAGCTGGATAAAAACCGAGAGGTATATTGCTTCTCGGTTTTTTTATGCTCTAATATAAATGCTTATTCTGGGATCATCCACGAATATAACAGGTGTTTTATCTCTCAAAGATGAGACTGTTACAAGGACTTAATTATAGAAAGTTAGGGGCGTAGTGTGGAATCTCTGTTTGGCTTTTTTATTTCACTCGTCTCTTTTTTAGCTTGCCTTCTGTGTGCGGCACTAATTGGAAGAACCCAATATTTCTCTTTTTTATCTGAAAGACATAGCCGGTTTGGGTGTATTGATGGTATTCGAGGGTTTCTAGCGCTATCTGTTTTCTTTCACCACTTCATTATTTCTTACTATTGGAAAATTAACGGTGTGTGGAAACGCCCACCTGAGGATCTGTTTCAAAATTTAGGTAAAGTTGGAGTGGTTATCTTTTTTATGATCACTGGCTTTCTATTTTTTTCAAGAATTGTTAATCGAAGTAAATCAATAGATTGGATCCAGCTTTATAAATCAAGAATTTTTAGAATCTATCCACTATATGTTTTTGTTTTAATACTCATATCACTTACTGTGTTCATTAGTTCAGGCTTTAACCTTAATGTTCCTCCCGAAAGGTTAGTTAAAGAATACGTTAAGTGGGCGCTATTTTTAGGAAGAACTATCAACGACTTTCCTGAAACAAAGCAAATTATTGCTGGTGTGGATTGGACGTTGAAATATGAGTGGTTGTTCTACTTGTCATTACCAATGATTTTCTTAGTTCAAAAATTTTGGGGTAAATTGGGACTGGTAGCTTTGGCGCTTTCAACGTTATATTTATTTTTATACCCGATTCAATTCCCATACATATCGTCTACTTTTTTTATTTATTTCACCATAGGGGCATTAATTTCTCAATTAGCTACTAGGCTGGAAGATCTGATTAAAAAGCAATGGTTGATAGTATCAATACTAAGTTTTTTACTCGTTTTAATGACTTTAAGTTATCCCAATACTTTGGATTTATTTCATATTCTTATGATATCAGTATTGTTTCTTTTTGTTGCTGCAGGGAATAATCTTTTCACTATTTTGTCATCAAGAGCAGCTCTAGTATTAGGCGAAATTAGCTACAGCATCTATTTGACGCATGGGATACTTTTATACTGGGCCTTTTGTGATGGAAGCGGCATTACAATTAATCATCTTTCAATTAAAGAATACGCTCTATTTATGCCGATATTTTCAATCGTTGTTATCTTATTTTCGACGTTAACTTTCTTTCTTATTGAAAAACCTGGTATTGAAGCAGGAAAAAAATGGAATCTGTTTTTAAAGACTAAAGCTTCAAAAATGGCAACCTGATCAATCTTTGTCTCTTTCATTAAAACTTTCGGTTCAAAATAGGCTAGCTTATTCCTCTTCGTCCTTAGAACAAGGAAGTACCCAAAAGACGCCGTCGAACTCGGCGACAGGGCTGTCGCCATCTAATATGGCTACACTGAGCTCAAAGCGTGCTTTATGACCCCGTTCTAACGATTTAAACTTACCTGACAAGGTTTCGATATTACAGATAGCACGGGGTTTCATTGTTATGGGCTTGTGATAATGAATATCGCCATCACCCAATACAATATCCCCATCTAGGCCGCGCTCTTTAAGCTGTAAATAGATCATGCCCCAACCGGTCAGTGTCGCTAATGAGAAAATACTTCCCGCGAACATGGTGCCGTGTATATTGATGTTTTTATTAAGCGACGCGCGTGTTTCAAGGGTACGCCCAGTATATTGATAAAGCTTAATACCCATGTGCTCTGTAATGGGAATGGTCTCACTCCAGGTTTGTTGGAGTGATTTACACCATTTGGGGTGCAGTATCAGAGTATTGTTGTCGGAAAACTTTTTTACCATTTGCTGGCGCTTTAACATGCCCAGTTCGTTGGGGGCTTCCCGCTCAATTTCGAAGCCGCAGGCACTGAAGAAATCGATGGATATCTCGCGACTGTTGGTCACTGCTCGAACTGCACCCATGTCCTTTGCCACGTTTTCAAGGGCAGCCATCATCATTTGACCGAGGCCTTTACGGTGATGGTCAGGGTGAACGGCAATATGCCGTATTTGGGCTTCCTCTGCGTTATTTAAATGTACTCGACCACAGGCAACAATGTCTCCATCGCGATTAGTAATAACGCGGTGTTCCGAAACTTGCTCGTATTCGTCCTTTTCAGAGCCTGGAGGGTAATTCCACGGCTGGCGCAAATGCTCCCAACGAAAGTGGTAGTACGCATCTAACTCGGCATCGCTCTTTGGCGTGACAACCTTATACACAATAAACCGACCTTTTTAAAAACGTGAAAGGGTATTTAAACGTAACCGCGTAATTGGCACAAGTTTAAATTCGTGAGTGAAATGATAACTACTTAAACATGAAAGTGAAATGTGACAGGACCATCGTTGACAAGCCCTACTTGCATATCTGCGCCAAATTCTCCTGTGGCGACGTTCATACCTTTGTGTTTTAACGTTTCAATGAACTGGCTATAAATGGCCTTGCCATGCGCTGGGGTAGCACCTCGGGAAAATCCTGGGCGGTTGCCTTTTTGTGTATCTGCGACCAGTGTAAACTGGGATACCACCAGAATTTCGCCGTCAATCTGGCTTATATCTAGATTCATTTTACCCTGATCGTCGTTAAACATGCGATAGCGACATAGTTTATTGGTCAGCTTCTCAATTTGGGTGTCGCCGTCTTCTTTTTCCACACCCAAAAGTACCACCATACCTTTGCCAATTTGTCCGACAATGTTACCTGATACAGCGACATGTGCCTCTGTTACCCGTTGAATAAGCCCTATCACTTCTTTGACTCCTGAAGAAAACGCGACATATCGCGAGTCGCGCGACATAACGCATAGCCGATGCTGGGCTCTGAGGTGCTGTGACCCGCATCGGGGATGATTTGCAATTGACTGTAAGGCCATGCTTTGTGCAGTGCCTCAGCCGCTCCGGTTTTGCAAATCATATCGTAGCGACCATGAATAATTGTGCCGGGAATATGAAGGATTTTATCTATATTTTCAAGGATATAGTTTTCTTCTAAAAAACAGTTATTCGATAGGAAATGACACTCTAGCGTCGCTAAACTGGTGACCAGTGGCATAGGATAGTGAGATGTCGAGTCGCCCACTCCGGGTGGCAAAGTGATACGTGAAAGTCGTTCTTCCCATTGGTACCAACGTTTTAACGCAGCATGACGCAGCACGTCGTTATTAGATTGCAGTGCAGAATTGTAGAATTGACAAATACCCTTGGTGGATAAGGGGCTCGGGATGTCTTTAGTAAACTTACGGTAATATTCAGGAAACAGCTGCGCCGCGCAACCATTCGGCGATAAGAACCAGTCTCGGTCTTCCTGACGAGCCAAAAATACACCCCGTAAAATCAGTCCGGTTACATGATTGGTGTATTTAAGGGAGTAGAGTAGGGCCAATGTTGACCCCCAAGAGCCGCCAAAAAGTAAAAAAGAACCAATACCCAGATGATTGCGTAACGTATCGATATCGTCCACATTAATCCAGGTTTCATTGTGGGAAGTGTTAGCAAAAGGAGTGGAGCGACCACATCCTCGTTGTTCATATCCCACTATGCGGTATTTGTTGCTGTCAAAAAAGCATTTGTAATTGGGCGGCAGTCCCGCACCAGGTCCACCGTGAATAAATAAAACAGGGATGCCATTGGGGTTGCCACTTTGTTCGAAGTAAAGTGAGTGCCCACTTCCTACATCTACAAATCCATTTTCATAGCAGGTTACATCGGGGTAAAGTCGTTTCATTTTGTTTCTGCGCGTTGTGTGAGTGCCTGTTTTGGTTTAATTTATCGTTATTAAGACGTACGCGTGCTATTCGCATTTACTCATTCTAAAGCCAACATTGGCGTAAAGAAGACGATAGAACAAGCATTTTGCGTAGTAGCTAATCATATTATAGTCATAATTGCGAGGATGTTTATATGGCAGGTCAAGGATCCGGTGGCAACGTTATCGCCGCTATCTGTAACTTCTTTATTCCTGGTTTGGGACATTTGGTTCAAGGCCGAATTTTAGGTGCATTGTTTTATTTCGTCACCGTAGGTGTGTGTTATGCCCTAGCGGCCACGGTGGTACTGGCTATTGTATTTTGGCCATTGGGCGCCATATTACACCTTCTAAGTATTATAAGTGCAGCGCGCTTTAGAGGTGGAGATACAGTATGAAAATAATCGCATCAGCTTTCATAGCGATGCTCGCCCTAACTGGATGTCAGTCTGCATATTATGCAGCTTGGGAGAAAGTGGGCGTCGAAAAACGAGATATACTCGTTGATCGCGTTGAGAACGCTAAAGAATCGCAGGAAGAAGCACAAGAGCAGTTTAGTTCAGCACTGGAAGCATTTAGTGCAGCGGTAGCGTTTGATGGTGGTGAGTTGGAAGCGGTCTATGACCGTTTAAATGGCCAGTTTGAAGACAGCGTAGCCGCTGCTGACAATGTTACTGCGCGAATAGATAAAGTAGAAGCGGTGGCTGAAGCTTTATTCGAAGAGTGGCAAGAAGAACTTGAGAAGTATCAAAATGCATCTCTTAAACGTGATAGTGCTGCTAAATTACGTGAGACTCAACGTCGCTATACGTCGTTAATGAAAGCAATGCGCAAAGCGGAAAGTAAAATGCCGCCTGTACTCAACGCGTTGCAAGACAATGTGCTTTACCTTAAGCACAACTTAAACGCCAGCGCGATTGGCGCGCTTCAAGGTGAGTTGTCTACCATCGAAAATAACGTGGCGCAATTAATACGGCAAATGAACTCAGCCATTGCTGAGTCTGATGCATTTATTGCTTCAATGAAGAACTAATCCTGCTGAATGTGAAAGCGAAGGTGGGGACTCACGTTGTTTTCACAAAAGCAAAAATTAGCGGCAAAAAAGGGGAACTCAAGTTCCCCTTTTTAGTGCATAGCAGTAGTCACTTATTCTTCAGGTACTTTTCTCGGTTCGTGTTCTGCTTTGCGATTCTCAAATGCCTCGCCCAGGCTACATGTAAATTCTGCGCCAAATAATACAATCATCCAAGACAGATAAACCCATAAGAACAGAATGGGTACCACTGCGAGCGCACCATAAATAAGTTCATATGAAGGGAAATTTGTCACATAAATAGCGAACCCTGATTTAGTCATTTCAAACGCTATGGTGGCGACTACTGCACCGGCAAAAGCGTGACGTGCATAGACACGTCTATTTGGAACCACCATGTACAAAATGGCGAACGCTAACATGGCTGCGCCACTTGGCACCAGACTAAGCAGAAAGGTACCTAATCCGGGCGTATATTCTTCTGTAAAGGCGGCTAGGCCTGTCAGGTAAGAACTGACAATAACACTCGAGCCAATCAACAGTGGTCCTAATGTGATGACCATCCAATAAATGGCAAAGGTGTATACCACCGGCCTGTCACTTTGGGTGCGCCAAATGCGATTCAGTGTTTTGTCTATGTTGGAAATGAGCAATAGTGCAACGACTAACAAAGACAAAATCCCAATAGCACTCATTTCTGATGCATTGCCCACAAAGTCAGTTAAGTATTTGTGCACTACATCACTGGCAGTGGGAACAAAATTGCTGAAAACAAAATGCTCTAATTTACTTCTGACAGAGGCAAAAGCTGGAAATGCCGACATTATGGTGAAGGTCACCATAATAAAGGGCACCAGTGAAAGCAGTGTGACGTATGCTAAATGACCAGCAGAAATAGTGATATTGTCTTCTTTACAGCGCTGAATAAAAATACTGAAAAGATTCTTCATCTGGGGGACAAAATTATCAAATACGGTTTTAACCTTGTCTAAATCCACATATCTCTCCTGATGGTGCTCATGACGTAACAAGCTGACTGGCGAAAAGTTCAATTTCTAAAATGGTAACTGGGGCAGCGCGTTGTAGCAAAATTTTTGTGTAAAAATACGTGAAGTGACAGTAAAACTGACGATTACACCGTTTTATATCCAGTGTAATCGTCAGATTTCGATAACAGAATGTAAGTGCAGTGTGTTATTTGGTGTTGCCACGTACGCCAAGCATATGGCAAATAGCATAACTCAGTTCACTTCGGTTTAGGGTGTAAAAGTGAAAATGTTTAACCCCTTCTTTTGCCAATACTTTAACCTGATCCATAGCAATGTTAGCACCAATCAGGTTTCGAGTAGCTTGATCATCTTCATCCAGGCCATCGAACATTTTATGAAGCCAGCCTGGCACGTGGACATTGGTAAAGCCCGCAAACTTCACCAAGGTCTGATAGTTAGTAACAGGTAAAATACCGGGCACTAAATCTAAATCTACACCGGCTGCAGCGGCGCGATCTCTAAAGCGCAAAAACACACTGGTATCGAAAAAGAACTGTGAAATAGCTTCCGTTGCGCCAGCTTCTGCTTTGCGTTTTAAGTTCAACAAGTCAAACTGCGCGTTAGGGGCTTCTGGATGTTTTTCAGGGTAAGCTGCTACGGAAATGTCGAAGTCTGCGACATCTTTTAATAAGGCAACTAGATCAGACGCATACATTTCGGTTTTATCTACACCTGGGGGTAAATCACCGCGAAGTGCTACGATTCGTCGAATGCCTGAGTCCCAATAATCCTGTGCAATTTGCTTTAACTCTTCACGGCTAGCATCAACGCAGGTTAGGTGAGGAACGGCAGCAACCCCGGTTTGTTGTTGGATGCGCTTTACTACATCATGAGTTCTATCTCGCTCACCACTATTAGCGCCATAGGTTACCGACATATAACTGGGCTTGAGAGGGGCTAACCGCTCCACCGATTTCCACAAGGTGTTTTCCATGGCTTGTGTTTTAGGAGGAAAAAACTCAAAAGATACATCAATATCTCTCAACTCAGAGAGAGATTGATTGAGAGCATCGATACCTTGCGCATACGAAACCATGGTGTTTTCTCTTAAAATAGTGAACTTATAGACGTTTAGACGTCTAAATTAAATAATATATGTCTAGACGTCAAGAGGTTTACACTGCTCAATTGACCTTTTCGTGAACTTGTTTAGAATTTCTCTTCATAACATAAATAAGAGTAGACCGAGTAAGTACAATGGCAGAATGGAACGGTAAATATATTCACCCTTACGCAGAGCACGGTAAAAAGAGCGAACAGGTTAAGAAAGTCACTGTTTCTATACCCATCAATGTGCTAAAAGCATTAACCGACGAACGCACTCGTCGTCAAATCAACAATTTGCGTCACGCCACTAATTCAGAGTTATTGTGCGAAGCATTTTTGCATGCTTTCACAGGCCAGCCGCTACCCAATGATGATGACTTGCGCAAGGACAATCCCAATCGGGTTCCTGCTGAAGCTCGTCGTATTATGGAAGAAATGGGTATTGACCCCAGTTTTGAAAATGACGTAAACGAAGACTAAACAAGTACAGAAATTAAAAACGGCGCTGATCAGAGCGCCGTTTTTTGTTAGCAGCTAATGGTACTTGCTTAACCAATTACTCTTGTGATAATTCGGGTATTCTCGCCACACCTGACTCAATGGCAGCCTTAGATACGGCGGATGCAATCCGTTCACATAAACGAGGATCCATTGGCTTGGGAATAATATACTCTTTGCCAAACGTCAGGCTTTCACTTTTACTGGCAGCAAGTACTTCTACAGGTACCTCTTCTTTTGTAATAGCGCGTAATGCTTCAACTGCTGCCACTTTCATTTCATCATTAATGGCCCTTGCTCTTACATCTAATGCCCCGCGAAAAATGAACGGGAAACACAAGACATTATTCACCTGATTGGGATAATCAGAGCGCCCCGTTGCCATGATTAAATCCTTTCGCACTTCATGCGCAAGCTCAGGCTTGATTTCAGGGTCTGGATTAGAGCAGGCAAAAACAATCGGGTTTTCCGCCATAAGTGCAAGTGTTTCAGGAGGAAGAACATCAGGGCCTGACACACCCACAAAAATATCCGCGCCTTCCATTACATCTTCTAGTGTGCGTTTATCTGTATTATTGGCGAATAGTTTTTTGTGTTCGGTGAGATCATCCCGACGAGTGTGGATGACGCCTTTTCTGTCTAGCATATAGATACGCTCGCGCTGAGCGCCGCATTTGATCAGTAGCTCCATACAGGCTACGGCGGCAGCACCGGCGCCCATGCAAACAATTTTAGCGTTTTCAATTTGCTTGCCTTGGATTTCTAGCGCATTCAACATACCTGCAGCGGTAACAATAGCGGTTCCGTGTTGGTCATCGTGAAAGACGGGAATGTTACAACGTTTAATTAATTCTTGTTCAATTTCAAAACACTCGGGGGCTTTGATATCTTCTAGGTTTATCCCACCAAACGTATCGGCAATATTGGCCACTGTGTTTATGAATTCTTCGGTGGTGCGATGCTTTACTTCAATGTCTATGGCATCAAGTCCCGCAAAGCGCTTAAACAGTAACGCCTTACCTTCCATAACAGGCTTTGACGCTAAAGGCCCTAAATTACCAAGGCCCAGAATTGCAGTACCATTACTGATCACCGCGACCATATTGCCTTTGGCCGTATATTTGTAGGCATTATCAGGGTCTTCGGCGATTTCCCTAACAGGTTCAGCTACGCCAGGGCTATAAGCCAGAGCAAGATCGTCAACGCTATCTGCAGGTTTTGAGAGCTCTACGCGAATTTTCCCCGGGGTTGGCTTAGCGTGGTAGTCGAGTGCGCGTTGTCTAAAATCTGACATGTAAAATGGTATCCTCAGGTGTAGGGTTCATTGATGTTTTGTAACGCGTTTTTTGCATGTCGGGTGTCATTATTGTTGTGTGAAATGAAAATAACGCTTGCTGTTTCATGGGGCGTCAACTTGGCGTAACCAAACTATGCCCTTGTTTATTGCCTAAAATACGCATGAATTGGATAAATAGCGTATTGCAAGGTCAACTCTAACACAGCCTTTTACTGTGTACATATCTGATCAGAATTCTCTTTTATTGTACTTTTTACCCAGTAATGCCGTGGCTGAAGTAGAATAAATTAAGGCTATACAAATAATGTAGGTGACCAATACATATTAGACCAGTTAACAAAGGCTATAATTACAATTCATAGTATTTATGGAATGCAGGTTAAATATATCTATTGTCTATTTGGTATGGTGTGTATAGGCGAAAATATGGTAAAGCGCACAGGTCAGGGTCGGGAAACATAATGACAGAAAGAAAATTAATCGCTGTACTTACAGACGTATGCGAAAATGAGAAAGTAAAACAAAATGGCTTTGTTTGGCTCACCCACCTTGGTCATTGGAAATCACCTGAAATAGTGGCTGTATTTCAAACAGAGCATCAACTAACCTGTGCCCTAAACCAAAATTGGGATATAGACTTCATAACGAATGTGAATATAGCCCTTGAAGGCTTAAAGTCTAGTCCTATTGCTTTTCGGTTTGATAGTGAGACGGCGTGTAAAAGAGACAGCGGTGGTGACTGGGATAAACACCTGGCCAAGATCATGTCTCACTAATACTTAGCATGCAAAAAAGCCAGGTAATAAAAAAGCGCCACGAGGGCGCTTTTTCGAAGTGAAATCAGGCTTACTTTTTGCCCAATGCACCGAAACGCTTCTTGAAGCGATCAACACGACCACCAGTATCAACGTTACGTTGCTTACCAGTGTAGAAAGGGTGACATGCAGAACATACGTCTAGGTTGATATCTTTACCTAGTGTAGAACGGATGTTCATTACGTTACCGCATGAGCATGATGCTTTGATTTCAGTGTATTCTGGGTGGATACCTTGTTTCATGGGATTACCTCACATAATAAGGCCGTATCGCTATACAACCCGAAGTTGCACACCATACGTTACTTAATATTCAAATGATAAGTCGTTCAAAGAACAGCCTATCGCAAAAAGAGCGGCGCATAATAATGGATGCCAGAGTGTTGATCAAGTGCTTTTTGTTCACCGAATAGCCAAGGTGTTATTCAGCATAGGGCTATAGCAAAAAGTGTGTTTAAATAATTTAACAAGGCCAGTTGAGCTTTGGTGTACACATTTTGGTCTTAACGGTACGTAGGCCACTGCAAAAATGTAAAGCAAAGATCAACGGGCTTAATCAACGCTTTAAAACCCATGGCAATGGCGTCGCAGCCAATTGCCTCTATTGTAGAGACGCGTGCTAATGGCATTTATTCAAGTGGCTGTGCCAGTTCCACTTAGGCAGCAGTTTACCTACACCCATCATAAACCACTTGAAGCGGGTGTGCGGGTAGTCGTGCCTTTTGGTCCACGTAAACTCATTGGTGTAGTCACTGAAGTATTGTCACAGCATAGCGTAGAAGACACGACTAAATTAAAAGCAATCATTGAGGTTATCGATGATGAGCCTGTCATCGATAAGGTGCTACTAAACATGGCTCAGTGGTTGTGGCAGTACTACCACCACGCTCCGGGAGAAGTAATACACGCTATGCTGCCAGTATTACTTCGAAAAGGGGAGTCGGCATTACCCAGTGCCCAAGACATTCTCACGGTAACAGAAAGGGGGAAAAAGACGTCGCTTGAGACTTTATCCCGAGCGCCTAAACAAAAGGCGTGCCTGGCTGGTCTACTCGCTGCTGAATCGTTAGCGACTACAGCGAGAAAACAGCATGGTGCCCCTGCAGTAAAAGCGTTAATTGATAAAGGGTTGGCGTATGTCGACTCCCGTGTCCCTAGTTTTGTCGAGGGCGCTTGGCTCACCCAGTTAGCGCTGGGTGACAAACCTATTCCCGATACCGAACAAGCCGTCGCCATAGCGGCGCTAAACCGTTCAAATAATCAATTTGCGGTGAGTTTACTGGAAGGGGTAACAGGTAGCGGCAAAACCGAAGTATACCTACAAGCTATAGAGCCTATTTTACAACACGGCAAGCAGGTATTGATCCTGGTTCCCGAAATTGGTTTAACTCCACAAACGGTGTCGCGTTTTGAAAAGCGCTTTGCCGTTGAGGTCGGTGTACTGCATTCTCAATTGTCTGACAGTGCCCGTTTGCAGGTGTGGCAGCGTGCAAAGGCGGGTGAATTAGGCATTATTATCGGTACGCGTTCGGCCATTTTTACGCCCCTCAAACTACCCGGAATGCTCATAGTAGATGAAGAGCACGACGAATCATTTAAACAACAGGATGGGCTTAGGTATCACGCCCGTGACCTAGCGGTAATGCGAGCAAAGCAGCAAGGGATCCCGTTGTTATTAGGCAGTGCCACCCCTTCGTTTGAAACGTTAAACAACGCATTAAGTGGCCGCTATACCCATCTTCAACTTACCCGACGTGCTGGTGGCGCCAAAAGCACTCATCAACACGTATTGGATGCACGAGATCAACCGATTCACTACGGTATTGCCCAGGGGTTATTAGGTATCATGCGCCAGCATCTGAATGCTGGTAATCAGGTATTGGTGTTTGTAAATCGCCGGGGTTATGCCCCTGCGTTATTGTGTCATCACTGCGGTGAAACAGTGATGTGTAAGCGATGCGATCGCCCGTATACCGTTCACAAAGGTCACAATCGATTACAGTGTCATCACTGTGCAAGCACCCGTTCGATGCCCTCTAACTGTGCTGCCTGTCACAGTAGTGAATTAGTGACAGCGGGGACGGGAACAGAGCAGGTCGAGCAGGGGCTCGCTTCTCTCTTTCCTGGCGTTAAGCAAGTGCGTATCGACAGTGACTCAGTTCGAGGGAAAGATAAACTGCACGACACACTCGCTGCAATTAATCGGCAAGAATATCAACTGTTGGTGGGGACACAGATACTGTCAAAAGGACATCACTTTCCGCATGTAACATTGGTGGCGGTATTGGATGTTGACGGTGCGTTATTTAGTGCAGATTTTCGGGCATCAGAAAAACTCGCGCAACTTGTCACACAATTATCTGGTCGCGCGGGGCGTGCGACAAAGCCCGGAGAAATGTGGTTACAAACTCATAACCCCCACCATCCATTGTTACAAGATCTGGTTAACAATGGATATGGTCACTTTGCACGCCTCGCGTTGACAGAGAGAAAAGCCGCAGGATTGCCACCTTTCATCAGTCAATTTGTTATTCGTGCAGAAGCTACAGATAGCCAGCTCGCGTATGGTTTTTTACAGGGTTGTAAAGGGGTCTTTATTGACCAGGCATCTTGCCAAATCAACGGCCCGTTTCCCTGTTTGATAGAAAAAAGACAAGGTCGTTTTCGCTTTATGTTGGTATGCAGTCATTCAAAACGGGGGCCGTTGCATGCATCGCTTAGGCATGCGCTACCTTTTTTACAAGCCTTACCTTTAGCGACAAAAGTGAGATGGTCAGTTGATATAGACCCCACTGATTTCAGTTAGCTTGTTGGGAAGCATTGGGTTAAAATTCGCGACGAACATGCTGTCTCCTCGCGAACAACGATAACAAGTAGGAATATTGCTCACTATGGCTCAACGCGATTATGTCTCTCGTGGACGCGCTCCTCAAAACAAAAAGCCCGTAAACAAAGGCAGAAAGCCTAAAGATCAGGGGCAATCTTCTGGCTCCGCTATGAGTAAATTGCCGATTGTAAGATTGGTCGGTGTTTTTGCATTAGTCATCGGGTTTGGTGCGTTTTTGTGGTCGATTAAAGACAACGTAGAAGAAAAGGTCGATACGCAAGCTGCACGCCCAGTCGCTCCGACCGAAGAAGTCCTTCCTGAACTACCAGAAGAAGAGTGGGAGTACATCAAGACCTTGCCCGGCTATGAAGTAGAAGTGGATGTTAAGCAGCAAGAAAAGTCTGATAAGCGTTATTTGATGCAGTGTGCCTCTTTCAGAACTCGAGCCCAAGCGGAAGAAATGAAAGCCAAAATTGCCTTTCAAGGTTTAGAAGCGCTGATAAGGCACAGTACAGGTAGCAACGGCGAGTGGTTTAGAGTGATCCTTGGACCTTTTGAGTCAAAACGCGATGCAGAAAAAGCAAAGCACAGTTTGCGAAAGGTTAATATTGCTACGTGCCAAATCTGGTATTGGAACCTGTAAGCACGCTCTACGTTTTTGACGGGGCTTGCTCAAGAGCCCCCATACTCCTGTATCTGCGCAACATTTATTATTGGTTTGGCTCTCATTGTGTCAAAGCGCGTTCAGCGCATATCATCTACTCAAACTTAAAAGCCTTAATGAAAAAATAGCGGTGACACATGTCCATCCACTGGATAAAACGGGGAAATTAGGGCTTAAGCGCTAGTGAAACCCTTGAAATAAACTCGCCTTGCCCCACTTAAAGAGATATTGGTTTTTTACGCCACTGCCTTCGATGCGAAAGAACGCGGTGGCGCCCAGCAAAACGGGGAATTAACGTGACAACGATTGTATCTGTACGACGTGGTAACCAGGTGGTAATGGCCGGTGATGGCCAGGTATCGCTGGGCAATACCGTGATGAAAGGTAATGCGCGAAAAGTGCGCCGTTTATACCACGACAAAGTGTTAGCAGGCTTTGCAGGGGGCACGGCTGATGCCTTTACACTTTTTGAGCGCTTTGAAGCTAAACTCGAGGCTCATCAGGGGCATTTGACAAAAGCCGCAGTGGAGTTAGCGAAAGACTGGCGAACTGACAGAATGCTCAGAAAGCTCGAAGCACTTCTTGCGGTGGCTGATGAAACGGCCTCTTTTATTATTACGGGTAATGGCGATGTGGTGCAGCCAGAGCAAGATCTTATTGCTATTGGATCGGGTGGTAACTACGCTCAGGCAGCTGCAACTGCACTTTTGAACAATACCGATCTTAGCGCAAAAGAAATTGCCGAAAAGGCATTGACCATTGCGGGTGATATTTGCGTATTTACCAACCATAGCCAAACTATTGATGTACTAGATTACTAAGCGACTGCACTTGCGGTTGCTTACTGGGTGTAGTTGCGTTTATTTGCTTCAACGCGATGCGCCGAGAATTTGTTATTAAAGGGTTTATTCATGTCTGAAATGACACCAAGAGAAATTGTTCACGAGCTAGACCGCCATATTATCGGTCAGCAAGATGCCAAGCGCGCAGTATCAATCGCCTTGCGCAACCGCTGGCGTCGGATGCAGCTTGAGCCAGAGTTGCGCCAAGAGGTAACGCCAAAAAACATTCTGATGATTGGGCCAACTGGTGTGGGTAAAACCGAAATTGCCCGCCGTCTTGCAAAATTGGCGAATGCCCCATTTATCAAAGTTGAAGCGACTAAGTTCACTGAAGTGGGCTATGTGGGTAAAGAAGTAGAGACGATTATTCGTGATCTGGCGGATATTGCCGTTAAGATGACGAAAGAAAATGAAATGACAAAGGTCAAGTTCCGCGCAGAAGAAGCTGCAGAAGAGCGTATTCTTGACGTACTTATTCCACCACCAGAAGATGCGTGGGGAAATAAAGAAGATGTGGAAGACCGCGGTACTCGTCAGGCGTTTCGCAAAAAGCTTCGTCAGGGCGATCTAGACGACAAAGAAATTGAAATAGACGTAGCGTTACCTCAAGTCGGCGTAGAAATCATGGCGCCTCCAGGTATGGAAGAAATGACCAATCAGCTCCAGGGCATGTTTCAGAACTTGTCTGGTTCTCAAAAGAAAAAGAAGAAGCTGAAAATTAAAGATGCGTTGAAGCATTTGGTTGAAGAAGAAGCGGCACGTATGGTCAATCAAGAGGATTTAAAAGAGAAGGCTCTTGAGGCGGTCGAACAGCACGGTATTGTGTTTATCGATGAAATCGACAAAATCTGTAAGCGCGAAGGCAATACCTCGGGTGATGTTTCACGGGAAGGTGTTCAACGCGACCTGTTGCCACTGGTAGAAGGTTCTACTGTCTCGACTAAACACGGTATGGTGAAAACTGACCACATTTTATTTATCGCCTCTGGTGCGTTCCAAATGAGTAAGCCGTCTGACCTTATTCCAGAACTGCAGGGACGTTTACCTATACGCGTTGAATTGTCGGCACTTAAAGTAGGCGATTTTAAACGTATCCTTACTGAACCCAATGCATCACTTACTCATCAGTATATTGCATTGATGAAAACAGAAGGCGTTGATATTAGCTTCGACGATTCAGGTATTCAGCGTATTGCAGAAGCCGCCTGGCAAGTTAACGAACGCACCGAGAACATTGGTGCCCGTCGTCTTCACACGGTATTAGAGCGACTAATGGAAGATATCTCGTTTGATGCATCGGAAAAAAGCGGTGAAAGCTTTGTGATTGATGCTGATTATGTGAATAGCCATTTGGAGACTTTGGTGGACAACGAAGACTTATCGCGTTTTATTTTGTAAGCCCGATTATATTGTTTACCGAATGCCTTTTAAGCCCAGCGTCATGCTGGGCTTTTGCCATTTAGAGGCGAACAGACTTTAACTAGTAAGCAGTGTAATCAACCTTCCCGTGATGTCTTGGCCGGTGTCTTTTTCTATTGTTAGAAAAAATGGGCTGGGGTTTGCTTCTAAAAAGAAAAATGTGTTCTTCGCGCTTTTACGCCAATCGATGGCACACCAATGCATTCCTAGTGCTTTACACAGCTCAATAGCCAACTGTTGAACGTCTTTTGGGATAACCGTGGCTGTTATTTGTGCTCGTTTGTCATTGCGATAGTCCAGTTCATTGGATTCAATTCGCACACTCACAACTTCATCACCTAAAACGAAGCTTCTGATATGAGTTCCCGCAATGTACTTTTGAAACATGACAGGGCGCTGTTGAAGTAAGGCCTGGAGTAGAGGGCGCATGTTGAGTTGTTTGTTGACGAATTGAGCGGTTTGACCGCCTCGTGTGGGTTTATAGATAATCTCCCGCATATTGCTACAAAACTGCGCTGCAACTTCGGTGGCATTACCGACAAATGAATACGGAATGTTTGCGCCAAGTTTACCTGCTATTTTTAGTTGAACAGGCTTGCATTGATATGATCGAATCGCTTCAATGGGGTTCACCCATTTAATGTCTTCATAGCTAAACCAACATAACAAAGTGCTTGAGCGTTCTTGTTCAGTCCATTGATACTCACTGGTTTTAGAAGAGTCATCAGAGGCGCTATTTTCGACAGCGCCAGCGCGATATTCATGCCAATAACAGGCGTGAATGGCTGAGAATGTCACTCTGGGTAAGTCGCCCATGTCATTACCGATTTCGGCGTGGTCAAAGTGGATCAATCCATCGTTAAAGTCGGGGTCGTAACTAATACTCCAACCAGTGCCAAAATACTCGGTATTAGCAATGAAGAATGAGGCATGAGAGGCCCTAAGCGCGTTCGCGATATGAATAATTTGCGGATCTACTTCGCTACCTATTAACGCAATATGCATGGTTTACCCTAGCTTTCATTGTGAATGCAACAATCAGGGTAAAAGCACTGCCATTGCAATTACCCTGTTACTGTTAGATGTTTGTGTTGATATTTACTACAACTGCATATCGGGAGTCAGACCGTCTGCTTGTCCCAGTTCCAGTGATATGTAGATTGGATCTTTTGGGACTTCGACAGGGTCGCCTGCCTCCGGTAGCGATTCAATTGCTACTCCTCCACAGATTTGGTTAAGTTGAGAAGGAAGAATATGCATGTCGTCTAGTGGTTGGTTTTTCATAGTTACGCTCCTTGTAATAGCGTTGTGAGTGAATATAACGAATTCAGTGTGCTTATGACGTTACTGCTTCGTGATATAGGGTTCTAAAACAGTTTGCAATTAACGCCGTGCGATTAGAAATGTTGAGCTTTTTATAAATATTCGCGCAGTGAAACTTTACTGTTCTTTCACTGATAAAAAGTTCTGATGCAATCACCTTGTTAGAGTGGCCTTCCATGATCTTGTGGGCGACTTGTAACTCTCGCTTCGACAGGCAATTCATAGGCACTATCACATCGGATTGGGCAAGGCCGTTGGCAGCAATGTGCGAACGTTCTTGATCGGTCATTAATATTGATTTTTCTCTTACTTCATGGGTACTCATAGTATATCTCCAGATGGTTTGTTTAACGGGGCGCCTCGAAATTTTGAGGCAGACTGCTGAAGTAATTTCCCATCGACTAAGCGGTACACTTTATTGGCTATGGCAACGGATTGAGGGCGATGAGCAACGATAATTCGAGTCATATTAAGCGTCTGCAAATGCGCATTGATCTGCGCTTCATTTGCCATGTCAAGGTGACTACTTGCTTCATCAAGAAATAGAATTTCGGGTTTTTGGTACAATGCTCTAGCGAGTAATAAACGCTGTTGTTGGCCACCACTAAGACTACTTCCCATATCACCAACCAACGATTGATATTGCATAGGCATAGCTATAATGTCGGAGTGGATGCAGGCGAGTTGAGCCGCACAGATAATGTTCTCTAACTTTGGACAGTCTTCAAAGCAGCAAATGTTCTGCGCTATGGTGCCGCTAAAACACACGTCTTCTTGTAGCACACTTGCTATTTTCACCAGCGAAGACGCTGCGTTTTTCCCATTACATTTAACAGTGCCTGTGGTTAAGGGGTAGAGTCCCATAAGGCATTTAATTAGTGTACTTTTACCGCAACCACTTTCGCCGACTATGGCCACGATATCGCCTTTTTTCACCGTGAGATTGAGGTCGTTAAAAACAAAATTGCCCTGTGCGCTGTAGCGATAACCGATATTACTTGCTTGTAGCGCAACCTGCTCGCCCGTATTCTCTTGTGGTGAAAGTTTGGGTAATGCAGGGATTAAGGCATCTGTTTGCGCGATAGGACGGGTGAGTAATATATCGCTGAGACGACTGAAGTGAACCGCGAGCATTTTTAATTCGATCAGTTGACTCACTACGCTGTCGATAGCACTTACAAAGCGGGTTTTGTAAGCAAGAAAGGCTAATAACATACCTATGGTCAAGGTATTGCTCATTACCAGTGTGGCGCCGATATATATGACGATTAAGTTCTCTACGCCAAATAACAATTGACTGGCTGTAGCACTGCCAATATTTAATTTGCCTAACTCAATATCTTTGTTAAGGGTTTCCACCAACTTATTTTGCCAGTCGCTTTGTCGTTTGCCTTCTTGGTGGTAAACCCGAACTGGTAAAATCGCCCTCACGCTTTCCATAAAGTGGCTTTGTTCCAACGCTGCTAAGCTTATCTTTTCAGCGGTGAGTCGTTTGGTCCAAGGTAAAATTACCAACCGCATGCACAAATACACTGCAATGACGGCAAGCACCACTAAGGTCAGTTTAATTGAGTAAATACCCATTACTAGAAGAGTCGTTATTGCCATCACTCCATCCAGCAGTGCAGTCACTACACCCGTAGTAAGGAATTCTCTGATACTTTTTACTGAGCCAAAACGCGATACCACGTCACCAATATGTCGCTTGGCAAAATAGTCAATGGGAAGTGCAATAAGGTGTTTGAATACCGACGCGGAAAGTTGGAGCTGGAGTCGGGTGGACACAGACAGGATAAGAAGTTTGCGAAATACATTGGTGAAGCATTCAATAATAAGTAAAAACGCGAAACCTATGGCAAGGGCTTGTAGCAGCGGTAGGTTATTGTAAATAAGCACGTCATCGATGACGGTTTGCATATAGTAAGGAGACGCAAGCGCAAACAATTGCAAAATAAAGGAGAGAGTAAATAACGTAATAAGGTTGCGTTTAAAGCCAATAGCACCACCTAAAAACTGTGCTAAACCTATTTGCTCAGAGACTTGCTTGGGTTCGAATTCATTGCTGGGTTGAACTTCCAGTGCGATACCTGACAGGTGCTGTGAAACAATGTTCAAGGGCAGGGTTCTGAGGCCAAGGGCAGGATCGTTGATAACCACAGCGTGCTTTTTTACTTTTACCAGTACCACAAAGTGGTTCAAGTTCCAGTGAAGTACAGCAGGACAGCGCAATTGTGTTAGGTCGTTCATCTCAATCTTGACTGCACGACTATGAAACCCAAGATGGCTGGCCATATCTATAATGTCTTTCAGCGTTGCCCCCCTAAGTGAAACGGACATTGTTTGTCTCAAAGTGTTAATGTCCCGCTTGTCACCATAGAATTGAGCAATCATTACCATGCAGGCTAAACCACATTCTGCAGCTTCATTTTGGAGTACTGTGGGAACTTGTCGCTGAGTACGCAAGAAGCCGGTTTTATGATGGAGTGAGGAAGCTGTCATGGTTAAAGTTTCCCTTTAATACTGAATAAGGGCTCAAGTAGCCACTCCATGAGCGTTCGCTGGCTAAGCTGCACATCTGCAGAAAAGGTCATGCCCGCTTTAAGTGTGACCTTTTTCCCATAAGCGATGATTTGCTGGCTTTTTAGTATTGCCGTTACCACATAAGCTGGCTCATTAATTGAAATGGGTAAGCTTCGCAACTCGCCGGGTAACACAATAGTATGTGAGATATTGGTCACTTGACCTTGTTGAAGCCCAAATTTTTGATATGGGAAGGCGTCATAGCGGATCTGTAATGATTGCCCTTCCTCGATAAATCCCGCGGCGCGCACTGGCACCATCATTTTGGCTAATATTGGCGTGTTAGGAGGCAGCAAAGTGAGTAGTAATGAGCTGGCCTCTGTAGATTGACCTGGGTAAATACTAAGTCCACTGACCACTCCTTCGTAAGGAGCATAGATAATCTCTTCAAAACTATTCTTATGAGATACTATTCGCTGATTTAGGTCACTTAGTGTGTTTTCAAGTGTAGCCAGTTGGTTTTGATGTTGTTGAGGCAACGAATTAAGTTGTTTGGTCAGCGTCTGAATTTCTGTTAAAAAATCGCGACGGTCCTGCTGAGCTCGCAAGTACTGTTGCTCGGCAGAGAGGTGTTGTAATTGCTGTTGAGCAAGTTCTGCGAGACTAATGTGACCGTCACTTTGTAGTATTTTTGCGTTGTCGTAATGACGTATTGCAATATTCCACTGTTGTTTAGCCAGCGCAGCTATCTCATTGATTTCACGGTAAGTCTGATTTAAGTTTGCCAGCCTGTTTTCAATGGTCGCAATTTCACTATTGTGGACTGATTGCAGCCTGTCCAGATTGTCTTGTATTCGCTGACGTTGTTCATTCAGTTCTTGTAGCAATGTGGCACTAAATGAATTGCCCATATCATCTCGGTCACTGTAGTTGATATGGAGTAACACGCTCCCTTTTTTAACTAATTCGCCTTCTTGAACTAATACGCGTTCAATTTTTCCGGCTTGTGGTGGAGCATAGAGCTTAAAGGTGCCAGATTGTGGTTCCAACCACCCTTGTACCGATGTTTTACGGGTATAACTTTGAAAATTGATGTAAAGCACTACAGCGATTACCCATGCGGTAAGTACCCCTGTTATCAGCACATAAGCGGGGCGAGGTGTCATTAACAACCTACCGTTTAGCGTGTTCGACTGACGGTCGATAACCTCTTGGCGAAACAGCCCCTTTCTCATGATGCTTCCTTTTGCTTTAGTCAATTTTTACTTGGTAGATCTGGCACTTAAAGCGTTGCCGACTGAACTTAGCTAATGGTGTAGATATCTGGCTCTCTTTTCCGTAAGAGCTTTTATCCCTGGCATCGCAATCCATGACGCCTCCTTTTCTACTGCCAGATATCTGCAATTCATCACTTGAGTAGTGACGTTATTAACCATAAGTCTTTTTTAGATATCGGGGGAGTGCCCCTAGGTCTGAGACGCGGTAACGCTAGGATTAGTTGGTTTTGGCTCGTTTTTAAAAGCACATGGCTCAAAAATGAAAATTGATTTAATTCAACTAAAATAAAAAGACTTGTTAATTAGTCATCGCAGTGTTCAAAGAATGTGCTATAAAAAAACAGCGAGATGTGGGAATGCGACAATGAAGAACGCAGCAACTACGCAATAAACACGCAATAAAAAGGAAGGCTCATGTTTGTACCTAGCATATTATTAAAACAACTATACACCAGAGCGAGTTTGAAAAAGACCGAGCAAGGATTATCCTTTACCCTGAAAAACCGATTGAAGGATGCAGTCATCAATGAACTGCAGTGGATTTCTCTTGATGGAGCAGAAGTTCCAACTCACAAAATTTCATTACAACTCTCTCCCGACACTCGTGTGTCAGTAGAGGAACTCAATCAATCTCAGGGTACACCATTTGGGCTTCGACAAAGCATTACTGTTCACCTGGATGTGGAAATGGCAGCCTGTCACGAGAAGCGCAAATTGGGTATATGTTTTTCAGCCTCTCCCTTTGGCAAACTCAAATTTGAAGTAGAAGACAATATCTCTCCCGAAGGACAGCGCAGCGTTCACATTCCCCGCGATGACATGGATGATTACGGCGAAAGCATTATAAAATCACGTCAGCAATATTTCGAAAGTGCCACCGACAAAAAAATTCACCACGTAGGCAAGTATTCAATTGATCCCAAAGAGCTTCAGGGAAATATTGAGCACTTTATTGGTGTTGCACAGGTTCCAATAGGTATTGCAGGGCCGGTAAAAATAAATGGTGAACATGCCAAAGGCGAGTTTGTTGTACCTTTAGCTACCACAGAAGGCACACTGGTAGCGTCTTATAATCGTGGCATGAAATTACTGAATATGAGTGGCGGCATTACGGCTACAGTGGTTGATGACGCCATGCAGCGGGCGCCAGTGTTTATATTTGAAAACGCGCGAGGCGCGCGGGATTTCGTTAAGTGGGTCAAACAAAACTTTGACAAAATAAGAGAAGAAGCAGAAGCGACGTCCAGCGTGGCAAAATTGACCTACATTGATCATTTTCTTTCAAACAAGTTTGCTTTTCTGCGCTTCAATTTTAAAACCGGTGATGCAGCTGGCCAGAACATGGTGGGCAGGGCGACGTTCGCTGCCTGCGGGTGGATCCTTGATCACTATGAAGGCGTAGAGAATTTTTATCTGGAATCAAACTTTGCCACCGACAAAAAGGCTTCACAAATTAACATTATGCGCACCCGAGGCAAGCGAGTGACCGCCGAAGCTACCATCAAGCGCGAGCATCTGTTAGAAGTCATGCGGGTGGAGCCGAAGCAAATTGACTATCACGGCAGGGTCGCTGGCGTGGGCTCGTTTTTGTCGGGGGTAAATAATACGGGGCTGCACTCGCCAAACGGTATAACCGCAATGTTTATCGCTACAGGTCAAGACGTGGCAAACGTCTCTGAATCCTCTGCTGCCATGATGTATTCAGAATTGACTGACGAAGGTGACTTGTATGTGTCTATTACTATTCCGTCGCTGATTGTAGCCACTTACGGCGGGGGAACCGGCATTGGTACACAGCGAGAGTGTTTGGAATTGTTAGACTGTTATGGCCGTGACAAAGTGTATAAGTTCGCAGAGATAGTGGCCTCGGTCGTTTTGGCCGGTGAAATATCGTTAGCCTCAGCGATTAGTTCTTCCGATTGGGTGTCGTCCCATGAGCAATACGGACGTAATCGATAGTATTTAAAAACAGGGCGCCACGTGGCGCCCTGTTTATTTCGTTGCAAGAATGCCCATCAAAAATCGACAGCCCCTAGCCATATTCACGTTGTTGCATAGACTGGGCAATTGTTCTTAGTAAGTCATCTGGGTCATCCACGCCTAAATAAATTTCGGTCACTGCGCCATGTTCAGTGGGCTGCAGTATTAGCTTGATATTGGGAGCACCCGAAAAATTAAAGCGCCGGCGGTGTGCTGTGCGTTTTACCGCACCCTGATGAGAAGAAATTTGAGTAATGTGAGATAAGGGCACAATTAAAGGGTTGCTTAAACCGTACCGGATTATCAATTCATTATCATGACTTTGGTGACCGTACCTGAGAGAAATTGGCCTCAATTTCATTGCGTTGCGTTCAGCGATAAAAAAAACGAGTCCAAGTAAAGAAAGGGCGGTGACAATGTTGGCGGCAACACCTGACCAAAGAAAGTGAAGCAGCAAGTGTAATATCGGCACCTCGAAGGCGATGATCATAATAAAGCCTAATGCGTTAGTATGATTGTCGTCTTTTTTCCAGTAATCAAAGTGTCGGTCACCTTCAGGGCGAAGCCCCGCCATTTTTGAGGGAAACAAAAAGTATGCCCACATCCTCACTTCAAACCACCACAGTTGGCGCAGTGTCCCTGGCGGCATATAACGTGCAATTCCATTTAGCATTGCCAAATCGGGATCAGTGCCTGTGTTAAATTCACGTTTAATAAGCAACCAAATGCTCATTACTGTGACTATTTCAAAAATGACAAAAAGCGCAATAACCAGGTATCTAGCGTCCAACAGCGAAGGCAACCAGTATTGCTCTGAGGTAGGAATGAGAAAACTACCAATAAACAATGTCACAGAGGCCAACACAACCCCTTTAAGCAGTGCTTTCTTTTTGTCTTTGATGAGGAAAAAGCACACCAGTGGCATGGTAATCATAGCGTCGATTAAAAACAGCGTTTCGTTGCTTGGTCCCAGCGTGTTGGATGTGTCGGTGGACAAGTGAAAGTATCCCCACCATGCAGCGAGCATTACTCCCAAAAAGGCTAAGGGCGCAATGGATTGGCACCAAAATTCGGTAGAGCGGTGACGCGGTACAGTGTCCATTTGAACCTTTTTTAAGTTATGGCCATGCAATTAAAGTATACCATTCCACCTTAGCAAAATGTTGGAAAGGAAGACATAAAAAAGCCAGTGATCGGTTAATCACTGGCTGTTAAAAGAGGACGAATGAATTGGCTTAGTCTATAACTACCCCAAACTTAGTGCTCCCAGTGAAAGTGGTGGGCTTTGGCTTCTATTTCGTCCGCTGTTTGCTGAGGCATAAATGCGCGGTTGTCATTTTCAAAGAAGAAAGGCTGACGGGTTTTTTTACTGCCTACTTCATTCATCGTGGCTGCCTCATAGACGCGCCCATTCAGCACGGTATACTCCACGAATTCACTTTTTCTGATGTCACTTAACACATCGCCGTCGATGACCACTAAATCAGCCAGCTTACCTTTTTCAATACTGCCGAGATCATTGCCCATGCCCAAGTGCTTAGCACCATCAATAGTTCCCCCGCGAAGTGCTTCCCACGGCGTAAATCCGCCTTGTTGCATTATCCACAGCTCCCAATGCGCAGCTAACCCTTCCCGTTGTCCGTGGGCCCCAATGTGTACACTGACCCCATTGTCTCTCAAGGTCTTTGCATAGCGTGCAACGTTTTGGTGATTGTATTGATCCTCAGGGGCAGTCGGTCTTCTAATGGCGCGCTTGTCCAAAATAGTGGATGGGGTATAGCGCAGCAGGCGTGGGTTTTTCCATACCTCTGTTTTGTCGTACCAGTATTCTTCACCCATCATGCCGCCATACGACACAACAAATGTTGGGGTGTAGCCAAAGTCTGTGGCTTGCCACAGTTGAGTGACATCACTGTAACCCTTTTCTACAGGTATGCTGTGCTCAAGCCCTGTGTGACCATCCACTAACATCGTCAGGTTTTGTTGAAGTTTACCCCCTCCTTCTGGCACCACCATCATTTCCTGATTTTTGGCTGCCCACAACACTTGTTGACGTTGGTCTCGTCGAGGTTGGTTGTAGCTCTTAACTGAGATGGCCCCTGCTTCTTTTAAGCGCTCTACATGGAAATACGCATCATCGTAATTCTTAATAATCGCTTTGTAACCCAGACCTTCGGCACCGTACAAAATAGTACCCGTTGAGTATATACGCGGCGCTACAATGTGCCCTGTCCGTTGAAGTTCGGCGGCAGCAAACACTTCAGTGGTATCATTGGATGGGTCGTGAATGGTTGTTACTCCAAACGCTATATTGGAATACTGACTCCAGTTTTGCTGAGGAATAATTTCGTTACGGCCTTGCGCACCATGAGCATGAGCGTCGATCAACCCGGGAATAATCGTCTTTCCACTGGTATCGATTTGCATCGCGTTATCAGGTATTTGAATTTCTCCCCGCCTGCCTACTGCTGCAATGCGGTTGTCTTTGATCAGCACCACACCATTTTCAATAACTTCCTGGGTGTTGTTCGCGTCGCGCATGGTGACAACGGTACCGCCAACTAATGCTTTGTAACCTGTGGGTTTGTCCGCTTTGGTACTGAACGACAAATCAATACCTTTTGAAACCGGCTCGGGTAAACTGTCATCAGTGCCATCTACAAATGCAAACGCGTCATCCAAGTTGCGAGAAAACAACGTAGGACCATTGAACCAAGAAAGTGCACTGTTATCTGGTGACCAGGTTAAATATTCGCCGGCTCGTGATGATAGCTGAGTGACAGGAAGGGACTTCATGTCAGGTCCAATTGTAATTTTTTTGCCATTTTCAACAAATGGCGTCACATAGGTTTTGAACTGGTACACAAACGCGACCCACTTTTTATCATGAGAAAGTTTGTACTCACTTACTTTGTCGGCGCCATATATATGAACTCGCTTGTCGTGACCATGCAAGTTAACACTAGAAAGTTGGGTTTCGTAATAGGCTTTACCACCGGCAGATTCAGTAAAATATACGCGGTCATTCCCGCCTGCAAAATGGGCATTGTAGCCACTGTCAGCAATTTTTTCTGCTGTATTGTTTGATAAATCGGCTACGTAAATACCCGGCTCGACCGAGTATTTAGGGTCCAGTAAATATCCACCAGTGAATTTTCTGTACACCACTTTTTTGCCGTCAGCGGAAAAGGAAGGTTCTATATAGTGTCCAGGTTGTGGACTAATCACCTTACTCTTGCCACCGCGAACTGAAACCACACGCACGGCGCCCAACTCTTGATCGTTCCACGTCGTGTACACAATGGATTTACCGTCATTTGAAAAGCGCGGGTAATATTCATCGTGATCGTTTTGTTTGGTCAAACGGCTGATTTTTCCGCTCTTTATGTCACGTAAATACAGCTTGCCAAGGGCTTGAAAAAGGATGGTTTTGCCATCGGGTGACATTTGCGACCAACGGATCATTTTTACGTCAAAATCATCGGGGGCAACATCGACAGTAAAGTGCAGGGCGTCGGCGTATTGCACAGTGGCTTGCACATCAATATTAATGGTGTGGCTGGTCTTGTCTTTTATATCGATGCTGTGGAATTTACCCCCTGTCCAATAGACAATCTTTTGGCTATCTGGCATCCAGTCAAAATAGGCGAAATAGCCTTCAGAGCCGAACCCTTCTTGCATATCGCGCTCAAGTTCAACGGTAAGTAGGGTCTCTACACCGGTTTTTACCTCTTTAATAAACAACCCTGTCTTGTTTTTCACACGGCGAATAAAGGCAATGTATTTACCGTCTGGTGATGGAGTGGGCACTACTGCCCCTCCCGTCCCGCTGATATAGCGATTTTCTTCGCCTGTTTCCCTGTCATATCGGGTAATGGCAAAAATGCCTTCTAGTGGGTCGCGGTTATAGTCGAAGCGACTGCCAGCCACGGTATTTTCAGTGAAGTAAATATACTTTCCATCCGCAGAAAATACTGGGTCTGCTATATTCTGTTGGTCTCGCTTACCGTGGGTACGCGCCTTAATCTGAAGACCTTCTCCCCCAGACTTGTGGTACATCCATATTTCACCCGCTGGAATACTGCGACTGGACATGATGCCTTTTGTTGCCACGAGATATTCACCGTCTGGGCTCCATTTGGGCGAGTGAATTAGGTTGTTTTTTTCCTTGGTTACTTGGCGCAAATTGGTTCCGTCAATGTCCATTACCCAGACATTGTTCAAACCATCCCGGTCAGAAATAAAGGCTATCTGTTTGCCATCAGGGGATATGGCAGGATGGATATTCCAAGCAAAATCTTGCGTGAGAGGCGTTGCCTCTCCCCCTGTTATGCTTACTTTGTACAAGTCACCTAGCATGTCAAACACCATAAAGTCACCGCTTGGTGCAACGTCTAAACTCGACCAAGTGGTTTCAGAAGTGTTGATAGTGACTTCATTAAGGCCAAAGGGGGGCGTAGTCACGTCCCACTTACTGTCTTCTTCAGTCGTTGTCTTGCTATCTTCATCAGCTGCTAGTGCATGCGGGGCAGGAATGAAGCCAAGTGCACTTACCAGCGCGACTGCCAGTAGGCTTTTCGATGCTTTTATCATTTTCGTGTTTCCAAGCGCGTGTTGTAGGTGTTGGGTTTACTAAGCTTGTGGGCTTTTTTTGCACACAGCGCAAAGCGTAAACTAATCCCCTAGCTTACTCTAAAACCGCGTGATGCTTTCTGTGTTATGCGATTGTGCGCTGGATTTTAGCGTTTAAAAGAGAGTGGCATTGTAATCATTGACTTGTTTTTTCATTTTTATACCCGCCCTGCGGTTGTAGCCCAATAATTGCTTAATGATTGTTGAGGGGGCGTAGACTCTGGCTGCGCGTCTTTTCACCGGACGGTGTGCTATTTATACAAGGTCAACACCACCTAATATGCCTTGTGTAAAAAATCACTTTTAACTGATGAGGTTTAAGTACTTCAAACAATAGAAAAGGAGTTAGTGCTATGGCCCAACACCTCCATCATATTAACTTTTTAGTGCGTGACCTGAATAAGGCAATCAGTGCATTTGAGCAGTTATTTCTCACTTCTCCCATTATTGAACCTTTGCCTTTACGGCAGGCCATTACGGCTAGGTTTAAGGTGGATAAAACATGGTTTGTCTTAGTGAGCCCCACGGAGGATAGCGGTGTGATTGCGGACTTATTAGAGAGAAGAGGCGAGGGTGTTTTTCTTGTGTCGTTCGGTGCTGAAAGTATTTCACGGGCGTTAAGTGAACATACCTATTTAGAGGTTGAGGGCACCCCACGTTCAGGCCTCAGTAATTGGTTAGTACAAGATGTGAAGGCGAGTTACGACTTCAATGCTATTTTTCAATTCTGTGAGGAAAAATGAATTTCATATTGAAATTTTCTTTTTCAATATGAAATAAAAAGGTCTGGTTATTTTTAAAGCAGTGTGACTACACTGGGTGCTCAATTATTACACAGTCCCCGTGAAGTCTACGTTCATTGTTTTTTTTATTAAGTTGGCATGGCCGGTGCAATACCGAGTGCAACAATAACAAAAATTGTATCGCTTCAAGTGGGAAATTTTGGAGAAATACAATGGAAAACAATAACGTGAAGACAGTAAGCTCAGAGCATCCACAGCTTCGTATTCTCATTATCGGCTACAATGAGTTTAGTCAGCTTGTAGGCAGTATCGTCCCAGATTACTTCCATCAAGCGACATTTAAAATAGTGGACTCCATTGTAGGTAACACGGTTGAGATAAAGCAGCACATCTCAGATTTTTCTCCTGACGTGGTGGTTAGCGCGGGTTCAAATGCTCGCTACTTACAGTCCGCACTGTCTATTCCCGTGGTGGCAATGCAGATCACCGAGTGGGATATTTTTGCTGCCATAGAGAAGGCGTCTAAGGTTTCTCGCAATATCCATCTTGTCTCATTTGCAGCGGCGTCATGTACGGCCGCTTTTGCGAGTACTCATTTTGGCATATCCATTACCGAACACATTTATCTCACACCTGATCAAGCCAGAGAGCATTTTCACATTGCCAGCAGAACACGTGATGTCGCTGTCGTAGGCGCAAGCCTAGTGTGTGGTTTGGCGAACAGCAAAGGTATCCCTTCATTTCTGATTTACTCAGAAAGCTCCTGTAGAAAGACACTTCAAGACGCTATAGAAATGGCGCAACAAAGGCGTTTACAAACAAAAGACAGCGCACTGGTAGATTGGCTGCGCACTAAGTCACAAACGCCCATTATTATGGTCGATGAAAGTGATAATGCATTAACCCTTAATAACGCTGCCAAGGAGCATTTAAATTTAAGTGCTAATGCAGAAGTAGATTTAGACGCGCTCATTCACCCCTGCGGCGGTAAACGGGAAAGTGATGGAGAATGTGTCATCAATGGTGAAGAATGGTGGTTCCACCTCGATACGCTTTCAAACCAACATTCAAGTCAGTTTGTCTATCAGCTCTATCGTAAAAAGTTAAAAAAAGCCGCACCTACACCCAATCTTTCACCTCGTCATGAATTGGTATATCGCTCTAAAGAAATTCAGGGAGTACTTCAGCAAGTCAGTGCGTTCTCTAATTCACCCAGTAATGTCCTTTTGTTTGGGGAGTCAGGTACAGGTAAAGAGTTAGTCGCTCGACAGATCCATCAAAAAGGTCCCTATGCCCATGGCAAATTCGTCGCACTGAACTGCAGTGCTATTCCTTCTGAATTGTTCGAAGGTGAACTGTTTGGCTATCAAGATGGCGCCTATACCGGCTCAAAGCGAGGCGGACGTAAAGGGCTAATTGAAGAAGCGGAGAATGGTGCACTTTTCCTCGACGAAATCAGCGAGTTGGCACTGGATCAACAAGCTAAATTGCTGCGTTTCCTGCAAGAGCGTAGTTATCGTCCGTTGGGGGGGAATCAAGAAAGAGAGGTTGATCTCAAATTAATTGCTGCATCAAACCGTTCATTGTCTGACATGGTAGCCAGTGGCGAATTCAGAGAAGACTTATACTACCGTTTAAATGTCTTTAATATTTCCATACCTCCTCTACGCGCTCGTCCAGCGGACATCCTTCACATTGCCAAACACAAATTGCATCAGTTGGTAAGTCGTTACCGTCTTAACGAAACACCAGACACCCTACTTGAACATATACAACAGCCATTTATGTCCCACGACTGGCCCGGCAACATTCGTGAGCTCGAAAACGTTCTCGAGCGCATTGTGGCTTACCTCCATACCGTAAATGACATTCAACGACTACAGCCGGCCTTGCCACAAATTGCGCCAGAGTTATGCGGTAGCCGACAAGCCTATTCGGCTGATAAAGGAACAATAAAAACAAAAGAAGAAGAACTCATCTTGGAAGCGCTGACACGCTGGCAAGGTGACAAACGTAAAGCAGCTCAGGACTTAGGTATTAGTCAAACCACCTTGTGGCGACGGCTAAAAACGATGAATCACAACAATAATTAATGTTCGGAGGTAATCATGCACACCATGAAAAAAGGTTATGTGGCATTCCAAGTATCATTGGCATTAGCTACAGCAGGAGCGGCAGTACCTGCCTGGAGTCAACAACAAAGCCAAGGGCAATCTCAGGCAGACACTGAGATGGTGGAGATCATCAGTATTTCTCGTAAGCGGCCAGAGAGCATTCGAGAAGTGCCGATAGCGGTGACTGCACTGTCAGCCAGAGAACTGGAAGCCGCGGGTGTGGAGCGTTCGGGCGATTTTATTGGTTTGATTCCCAATGTCAGTATTGTTGATGCGGCAAACGTCGGTGATACCCAGGTCAATATTCGCGGCATTATTTCAACCCGCGATGCTGAGTCTACTTTTGCGTATGTGGTAGATGGCGTTCTTCAGACTAACCCCAACAGCTTTAATGAAAGCCTTACTGATATTGCTCAAATTGAAGTATTAAAGGGCCCGCAGGGGGCTTTGTACGGGCGTAATGCAGTGGCTGGCGCCATATTGGTAACCACTGAAAAGCCGTCGGATATTACAGAGGCGCGTTTAGAAGGTGGAATTGGCAACAACAATACGCAGCGTTATTCAGGCATGATAACAGGGCCTTTAACTGACAACGTGTTTGGTCGCCTAGTGGTGTCTCACTCAACCACAGATGGGTTTTATGAAAATGTTTACCTAGGCCGCGATGACGTAGTGGATTACCTTGAAGACACTTCCGTTAAGGGGCGACTCATTTGGGAGGCTACCGACAACCTTACCTACGACTTAAGAGGTTCATACAGTGAGGTGAGTGGGGGGGCGATAAACTTCAATGCGGTTTTCGCGTTACCGAGCTTTGTCGAGGATTTTGGTCAAGAAGCGTTTTTTAACGACGTAAACGACCACGAGTTTATCTTCGCATTTAACGTACCGGGTGAAAACGAACAAGAGACAACGGAGCTCTCACTAAAAGCTGATTGGCAGGGTGATACGTTCGATATCACAGGGGTCTTGGCATACAACGATTTAGATGAATATTTACTGTCAGATGGCACTAGTGCGTCATTTTATGGCTATGAAGTAACAGAGCAGTGTCAAAGTGACAGAGCAACACTAAACAATTTACCTTCTGATTTTGGCGGTGCAGGGAGGAGTGATCTCTTTGGCGATTTCTTATCGCCTTTCGTTGTGCTGCCACCAGGCCAGGATTTTCAAGGTGTTTACGGTCCTTATACACCCACTTCATGTGATGGATATCAATATCAAAACCGCAGTCAACGGGATTACAGTGGAGAGTTAAGATTTACTTCCAATGATACCGATGCCCCCTTGCAGTGGATTGCCGGTGTGTATTTTGCCGATATTGAGCGGGATGTAGTGGTGGCTTATGGAGCAGATTTAGGCCAAGGGTTTCTCAGACAAGCTTACGTGCCTGCTGACGGTCCAAATCCTACCGATCTTCTCTTTGACGATACGTTTTCAACGACCGTGTTATCAGGATTTGGTCAGCTAGAGTATGACATTAATTCCCAATGGGAAATTTCACTGGCAGTGCGTTACGACAATGAATCGAGAGAGGTAAGCAATAACGTTCCCAATGTGTCGGCGTCAGGTTATAACGTCAATACCATCGTCAACGGGGTAGTTGGGCCGATTAATCCTGCATTTAATGCCAACCCGGAAGGTATTCCCTCTCGAGAGCAAAGTTTCAGTCAATGGCAACCTAAAGTCACGTTAAGTTACGAAGCGTCGGACAACGTTAACTTATACGCCAGCTACGGCGTTGGTTTTCGAAGCGGTGGATTTAACTCGATCGGTACGGAAGCCACCTTAGATTATTGGTTTAATGCCAGTGGCACTGGTAACCCGGGTGATGCAGTGGATGCACAGTTAATTGTGCCAGATAACTATGCCAAAGAGGTAACCACCAGCGTTGAGCTTGGAAGCAAAGGAGTATTTCTTGAGAACCGCTTGAAAGTAAACGCGGCTGTTTTCCACACCAAGGTGGAAGATAACCAGTTTTTTGAGTTTTTTGCAGGCCCCTTTGGGTTGCTTCGCGCTGTGACTACCATTGATGAGCTTGAAATAAAAGGCGCTGAGTTAGACCTAAATTATCGTGTAACGGAAGGGTTGAGCGTATTTGCAGGTGCGGGCTTTATCGATAGCGAAATTATTGAAAATAAACATCGTCCACTCAGCGTAGGAAACGAAGCGCCACAAACACCTGATGTCTCCTACACACTTGGACTGTCTTACGATACTGAGCTCACTCAATCTCTCATGCTTTCCACACGTATTGATTATCAATATGTAGGCGAAACCCATTTCCACACCTTGCAAGGTGAGCAAACCCCTACCATATGGGACTTCTTTGGTACGTTGGGGGGCGGAGTTCCACCTGGCCCACACTCACAAGACTTTAGTAATGCCAAGCGAGATGCATACAGCACTGTCAATGCGCGCATAAGCCTGTCTGGTGAAATGTGGAGTATAGCGCTATGGGGCAAAAACCTAACCGATGAACAGTATTTGCAGGAAGTTATACCGGCCCCTGAATTCGGCGGCTCGTTTGTACATCCCTCTGCACTACGCTCTTATGGCCTTGATTTTACTATGAATTTTTAAACTGTTTTTGCTTAGTTGATTGTCTATCAGGATGTATTTATGAATAAACCATTATCAGGCGTTACGGTAATCGATCTTACGCACATGTTGTCAGGTCCTTACTGTGGAATGATTTTAGCTGATTTGGGGGCTGAAACAGTCAAAGTGGAACCTCTTCAAGGTGAGGGCACGCGGAAGCTATTGGCGACCGACCCCGAAAACTCTCTGGATGGAATGGGTGCTTATTTCATCACGTTAAACAGAAACAAAAAAAGTGTTTGTATAGACCTCAAATCTGAAGAGGGATTGCAGGTGTTTTATGAATTAGTAAAACAGGCTGACGTGGTGGTGAATAATTTTGGCGCTGGCGTGCCATCGCGGTTGAAGATTGACTATGAGCACTTGCGTAAAGTGAACCCCAAAATTATCACGTGTTCCATTACAGGCTTTGGCAGCAATGGGCCTAACTACAAACGCCCCGCGTTTGATCAAGTGGCACAGGCCACGGGCGGTGGCATGTCTATTACAGGTACCGATCCTGAACACCCCGTTCGCGCGGGAATACCTATTGGAGACTTAGGCGGTGGGATGTTTGCCGTGATGGGTATTCAGGCAGCCTTAATAGAACGGGCAAACAGTGGAGTAGGGCAAGACGTTGATATCTCTATGTTGGATTGTCAGATCTCGCTGTTGAATTACATGGCGACGATGTACTTTCTGTCGAATAAAGATCCCTTTCCAATAGGGAACTCGCATTTTGTTCATGTGCCTTACAACACCTACAAGACCGCCGATGGGTTTATCGTCATTGCCGTGATAACCGATAACTTCTGGCAGAACCTCAAAGCGGTGGTACAGATAGCATCACTAGATATCCCTGAATTTGATACGCAACCCGGCCGTTGGGCTAAAAAAGACATGATTGATGAAACACTCAACACTGTACTTCAATCGCAAACCTCTGAGTACTGGCTGTCTAGGCTAGAAGCTGCTCGCATTCCCTGTGCGCCGGTCAATACTTTTTCCCAAGCGCTAAATGATGAACAGGTCAAGCACCGAAAAATGGTCGTCGAACTTACATCAGGTGAAGGGAATAAAACGAAAGGGCCGGGTAACCCTATTAAGTTTTCACGCACCACTGATGAAGTCTTTTCACCCGCACCAAAACTCGGTGAGCATACCCAAGAAATATTAACTGGCGTCGTGGGACTATCCCCCCAGGAGCTTTCGCGCCTTTACGATCTAAAGGTGGTTGGCTGATGGCACTTAAAGAAAAAATCACTATTAACGATGTCGGTCCAAGAGATGGCTTGCAGAACCAAAAAAAGCAGCTAACGGTAAAACAGCGCTTGTCGCTGATAAATGCATTAGTTGATGCGGGGCTACCAGCGATTGAAGTCGGCGCACTAGTGTCTCCTAAAGCCGTGCCAGCCATGGCGGGGACTGATGAAATTGTGCGGCAACTTTCCCACCAAGACAGCGTAGCCTATTCAGTGTTAATTCCCAATGAACGGGGGTTCACTACTGGGGTAGAACTAAATGTTCCCGTTATGTCGTTGGTAGTTGCGGCAAGCTCGACAATGAACGAAAAGAACATCCGCATGACCACGACACAAGCGTTGTCCATGTCTTCGGATGTACTCAGTCTGGCGAGCCAATTGCAACGCAATGTACAAGCCTATGTGGCGACCGCTTGGTCGTGTCCGTTTGAAGGGAAGGTAGATAGCGATCAGGTAGTCAAAGTAAGCCACGCGTTACTTAATGCTGGCGCATCTCACATTGTTGTCGCCGATACCATAGGCGCGGCTTCCCCTGATGCGGTATATGCCCTTATGCAAACTTTAGTGAGTGAATTTGGTGCAAGCGCACTGTCTTGTCACTTTCACGATACTCGCGCGATGGGGGTGGCCAATGTTTACGCCGCCATCGAAGCTGGCATCCGCCAATTCGATGCATCAATTGCCGGTTTAGGAGGGTGTCCGTTTGCGCCTGGCGCAACCGGTAATGTAGCGACAGAAGATGTGGTATTGCTTGTGGAGCAGATGGGGTATGAAACCGGGATCAGCATGGCAAACCTTTTAAAAGCAGCCAATTTAGCGATTGAATTGACAGGTACTGCGCGTGGTGGTCATGCCAAAGCCTGGTTAGAACAACAAGAACAGAATAGGGGATAAACATGAGTTATCGATTAGGCGTAGACGTGGGAGGGACTTTCACAGACCTCTTGCTAATTAATGAGATCTCTGGGGAAACCTTTACTGCGAAAGTGCCCTCAACCCCGCATGATTCATCAGTGGGCGTGCTTAATGGTATTGACCGCATATGCGAAGAGTCAGGTGTGGATGTGGCGGATATCGCACGGGTAATGCACGGTACGACAGTGGCGACCAACGCTGTGCTGACCGGTAAAGGTGCAAAAGTTGCACTGGTGACTACCCAAGGTTACAAGCAAGTTCTGCAAGTTGCTCGTTCATTTTGTCCAGGTGGATTAGGCGGTTGGGTGAGCTACGTGAAAAAGCCCTTACTTGCTCCCTTAGAGCTCACTATTGAAGCGTCTGAGCGCATGGGAGCCGACGGTCAAATTGTTACCCCTTTAGATGTCGATAAACTGGAAGCCGAACTCTATTCATTAAAGGAAAAAGGCGGATTTACTGCCCTGACTATTTCTTTTATTAACGCCTATGTCAACGGTGAGAATGAGCGTAAAGCTCGCGAGTTGGCTCAGCGTATATTTCCCGATATGCCCATCTCAATCTCTTCTGATGTGGTTCCTGAATTACAAGAGTACGAACGCACTGAAACGACAGTGGTGAACAGTTATGTGCGCCCTGAAGTGGCGAACTACATCGACAACCTTTACAAAGCGCTCACTGAGCGCATGGGTGAGGATATTCACCTATCAATTTTGCGTTCTGATGGTGGACTTGCCTCAGCCCGATCTGCTACCGAAAGCCCGGTAAATTTGCTTATGTCGGGTCCAGCAGGAGGTGTGGCAGGAGCGATTCATTTTTGTAAGCAAGGTGGCTATAACAATATTTTGACCTTCGACATGGGTGGAACGTCTACTGACGTTGCACTTATTCAAAATGCCTCAGCACGGGTAAGACGAGAAACCCGCGTTGGTGATGTGACAGTGCGCGCGCCGTCTGTTGATGTTCGAACCGTAGGAGCTGGTGGAGGATCAATAGCATTCGTACCAGAGCTGACTAAGGCGCTTCGAGTCGGCCCGGAATCCGCTGGCGCAATGCCAGGCCCTGCTGCCTATATGAAGGGGGGCGAAGAGCCGACGGTGTGTGATGCCAATGTTGTGCTGGGCTACTTACCCTCTGATGTTCAACTGGGGGGGAAAATGGCGATTAATAAAGACGCGGCAATATCTGCTGTTAAGAAAGTGGCGGATGCCATGGGAATTAGTGTGGAAGCCGCAGCAGAAGGGATTATTAAAATTGCCAATGAAGCCATGTTCGGCGCGTTGAGATTGGTTTCTGTTGAGCAAGGTTACGACCCCCGAGATTTCGCCTTAGTTGGATTTGGCGGAGCGGGGCCTTTGCATGCTAATGCTTTGGGTATATTAACCCAGGCATGGCCAGCCATTATTCCTCCTGGGCCAGGTGTACTGTGTGCTTATGGGGATGCCACTACGCAAGTGAGAGATGAAGCCTCACAAACTTTAGTCTCTTTAGTTGATGACCTAACAGAGCAAGGTTTTAAAGAGGTGCTGGTGAATTTAGCCGAAAAAGCTTCCTCGACCTTAGTGGCTGACGGAATTGCCATAGACGATCAGGTGATTAGCTATGAGGCGGATGTACGCTACACAGGTCAGGCGTTTCAGTTATGTGTGCCTTTCACTCAACAAGGGTTGGATACAAATGGATTGGATTTGTTGAAAAGCCACTTCGATGCTGAACACACCCAATTGTTCACCTTTGCATTAGAATCGGGGCACGAAATCGTCATGGTACGTGCCATTGCCACAGCTAAAACGACGGCCTTACCTTCACCTCCGCCGGTGGACAGTCGCTTTACCTTAGAAGACAGCAAATTAGCCGATACAGAAATCTATTACGAAGGGCAATACCACAAGGCTGCTATTTACGAGCGCAGTAAATTGCATGAAAAGTTAGCCGTAATGGGCCCAGCGATTATAGGTGAAATGGACTCAACAACGGTCATTTTGCCCGGTTATATTGCGACTGTTGATAGCGTGGGCAACTTGCTTATCAATCCCCAAGCGTCTGGAAAATAGGAGGAATTATGAACAACAAAATAAAACAAACGAACTCTACCCCATTGACCAGAATCGAAGTCGATACCGTAACGGTGGATATTATTGAAAATGCCTTGCGCAATGCCCGTGAAGAAATGGATGCGGTATTGTTTCGCACCGCAATGAGTCCAGGTATTCGCGAACAAGGCGACTGCTTTCCCATGATAGCCAACAAAGATGGCAAGATGGTCGTAGGACAATTTGGCTCGTTTATTCACGGCTTTCTAAGTGCGTTTGATGGGGAGTTAGAGGAAGGGGATATCATCCTCACTAACGACCCTTACATGACCAATGCGGCGGTGTCTCACCTTCCTGATTGGATTGTACTTGTGCCCATATTTAAACAGGGGAGGCACATAGCGTGGTCGGCTATGTTTGGTCATATGTCGGATAATGGTGGCATGGTGCCAGGCTCTATCCCTATTAAGGCTGAAACCATCTTTCAGGAAGGCATACGCATTCCGCCCACCAAGTTATACAAAAAAGGTGTACTGCAACAAGACATTCTGGAGTTGATTTTGCACAACGTGCGCACGCCACAATGGAACCGGTTTGATTTAAATGCATTGGTGGCGGCCTGTAAAACTGCGGCTAAACGGTGCCAAGACATTGCTGAGCGATTTGGTGATGACACCTTTTATTCCACAATGGAAATTATGCTAGAGCGCAATCACATTGCCATGGAAGCCATTATTAACATGATAGTGCCTGAAGAGCCTCGGGTGTTTGAGGACTACCTTTGTGACGATGGCGTAGGTATGGGGCCATATAAAATTCGCTGTAAAATGTGGCGGGAAAACGGCAAAGCGATTTTTGACTTTGCGGGTACCGACCCTCAGGCTAAAAGCTCAATAAATTTCTACCTGAACGAAGATATGTTCAAAATGTTCTTCGGTTCATTCACCATTAATTTGGTAGATCCTCAAATACTTTTCAACGACGGATTTTACGATTTAGTTGACGTACGCATTCCTCAGGGAAGTTTGCTCAAGCCCAATTATCCTGCGGCATTATCGGGCAGAACGCACGCACTCGGGCGCATTTTCGACGTGATGGGAGGGTTGTTGGGCCAGGGTGCGCCAGAAGCGATGAATGCAGCCGGATTTTCGGATTCTCCGCATTTGTTCTATTCAGGATACGATGATAAAGGGGAATGGTTTCAACTATTTCAAATTGGCTTTGGCGGTATACCGGGTAGGCCTGTGGGTGACGGCCCAGATGGTCATTCCTTATGGCCAGGCTTTACCAATGTGCCCAATGAGTTTATCGAAGCCTACTTCCCATTAAGGGTCGAAACTTATGAAACTATTCCTGATTCCGGTGGTGCTGGGTTGCATCGTGGGGGGAATGGTTTATCGGTCGCCTATCGTTTTTTATGCGACGGTGCGATCGCTATACATGATGATCGCTGGTTGACCTACCCATGGGGTGTTAATGGTGGTTTACCCGGGAAACGTTCGACCAAGCGTTTGGTTCGCCAAGATGGCACCGAAGAAATATTGCCTGCTAAATGTGAAGGTATCACGGTTAAAGCGGGTGATCTGCTTTACTTCGACACTTGGGGTGGTGGTGGCTGGGGCGACCCTTATGAGCGCGATATAGTTGCCGTCTCTAACGATGTAGCACGAGGCTTGGTAACAGAGGAAGGTGCGCGTCGCTACGGTGTGATCATTCACAATGGGGTTATTGACGAGCAAGGGACAGTGGCATTGAGGGAAGAAATGAAACAGGCCCGAGGGGAAATACCACTGTTTGATCGAGGCGGCACACTTGACGAGATAAAAGCACGAGCATTGGATGAAACAGGGCTGCCTGCTCCTGTGTCTCCCACGTTTCATCAGGCCAGGATCTAGTATGCAATTATCAAAATGTGATTTGCCTACTCAGGGGGTTGACTTCGGTCAGCGCCCTGGGCTGATAGTGGTAGATATGAGTGTGGGTTTTACCTCGCCCAACAGTCCCCTTGGCGGGCAATTTGAAAGTGAAGTTGCTTGTGCCAGTTGGTTAGTTGAGCGTTTTTATCGCGCGAATTTACCGGTGTTTTTCTCTACCGTAGTGTACGACACACCACAGCAACAATCCGTTTTTAGAACTAAGTTGCCTGCGTTGGACATACTGCAAAGAGGAACTGAGTGGGTAAATATTGATGCGAGCTTAAAGGTGCGAGAATCACATCACATCATAGAAAAAACCGCACCAAGTGCTTTTTTTTGTACCCAACTTGACCACCGGATTCGAATGGAAAAAGCAGATTGTTTAATGGTATGCGGACTTACCACCAGTGGGTGCGTAAGGGCTACCGTGGTCGATGCGCTATCGTATAACTACCCCGTTTGGGTGGTGGAAAATGCTTGTGGTGATAGAAATCCGGCAGCGCATACAGCAAATCTTCATGATTTACATGCCAAGTATGCACAAGTAGTGAGCCGCGAAAAGGTCAATCAATACTTCACTGAACAGTTTGATAGCGCGTTCAAGGGCTGAGCATTATGGCAAAAACTTTATACGATAAGCTTTGGGAAAAGCACTTTGTTACCTCGGTAGACGGAGATGGATTGCTGTACATAGACAGGCACCTTATTCATGAAGTGACATCACCTCAAGCTTTTGATGGCTTGCGACAAAAAAACAGAAAGGTTAGGCGTCCCGACCTCACCATCGCGACTATGGATCACAGCATATCAACGAAATCTGAAAGCTTAGATGCGTGTGGACCCAAAAATGCGTTGCAACTTAAAACGCTGATCCAAAATTGTCGCAAACACAACATTGTGTTGTATCCGGTGGGAGATAGTAATCAAGGAATAGTGCACGTCATGGGGCCCGAAATGGGGCTGATCCATCCTGGTATGACAGTGGTGTGTGGCGATTCGCACACGGCGACACATGGCGCGTTGGGCACCTTAGCGTTTGGTATTGGTACCTCAGATGTTGAGCACGTACTCGCTACGCAAACCATCCGTCAGTCTAAAGCCAAAAACATGCGGGTGACCTTTACTGGCGTATTGCCTAAAGGCGTGGCAGCCAAAGATATGATCCTCGCTTTAATACGAGAGATTGGTCACGATGGGGCAACGGGGCATGTTATTGAGTATTGTGGTGATGCGATTACGCGCCTTTCCATGGAAGGGCGAATGACGATTTGCAATATGAGCATTGAAGCTGGCGCGAAAGCCGGATTAGTGGCGCCGGATGCAGTGACGTTTGCTTACCTGGAAGGTAAACCCTTTGTGCCGAAAGGCAGTGACTTTGTCCGTGCAAAGGAGCAGTGGCAACAGTGGTATTCAGACGACAACGCTCACTTTGACGCTGATGTTTCCATTGATGTTTCAAGCCTTTCTCCTCAGGTAACCTGGGGTACTAATCCTGGTCAGGTTATTGGAATCGATGAGGCGGTACCGTTCCCTGATGAAAACCACAGCGAAGCTTTAGATAACGCGGCTAGAAAGGCCCTTAATTATATGGGAATAAAAGCGGGCGAACCGTTAGCAGGCATACCCGTTTCTCATGTGTTTATAGGTTCATGCACCAACAGCCGTATAGAAGATTTACGAGAGGCGGCAGAAATCGCTGCAAGGGGGAAGGTCGCGAAAGGCGTAAAGGCCATTGTTGTACCCGGCTCCATGCGAGTAAAAACACTGGCTGAAGATGAAGGGTTAGATAAGATTTTTTTAAATGCGGGGTTTGAGTGGCGGCTACCGGGCTGTTCAATGTGTTTAGGTATGAATGATGATGTCTTAGGTGAAAAAGACCGGTGCGCATCGACCAGTAATCGCAATTTTGAAGGACGTCAGGGTAGAGGCGCCCGTACACATTTAGTAAGTCCTGCGATGGCTGCGGGTGCAGCGATATCTGGAGAATTATGTGATATCAGATACTTATTGGAGCATGCTTGATGTCAAATTTGAAAATGATTTCGTCGATTGCTATCCCGTTTAATCATAACAATGTGGATACCGATCAACTTTTACCCAAGCAGTTTTTAACGGAAATATCCCGTCAGGGCTTTGGCAAGCACCTATTGCATGACATTCGTTACTTAGATGAAAATGAAGCGGTGCTCAATCCCGAATGTGTGCTGAATGATCCGGCATTTACAGGCGCTGAAATTTTAATTGCAGGGGATAATTTCGGATGTGGCTCAAGTAGAGAACACGCGCCCTGGGCCATTGCCGACTTTGGCATTAAGGTAATCGTTGCTAAAAGCTTTGCCGATATCTTCTATGCAAATTGTTTGAATAATCAAATATTACCCATCGCCCTACCTAGTCAGGCAGTCGATGTGTTAGCGAATAAATCACAGGCCAACCCCTGCCAAATAGTGACAGTTGATTTGCCTAACCAAACCATTACAAACGGCGAAGATACCTATACTTTTACTCTTTTGGTACACCATAAACAGAACTTGCTTAATGGCGTAGATAAGATTGGCAGAACACTACTTGAAGAGGCGGCGATAGCGGCATACGAAGCACGACAATTTAGTTGAGATAAGCTCCACAACCAAATCAGACACTATACCCATGTGTCAATTGCCCAAAGTGAGCTTTAGCTTTACCGCGAGTCAATCGAATACCGGTTGGACAGATACTTTCCAACCTTCGCCCTTCTTACTACCCTGCTAAACCTAAACTTTCTCGTTAATATTTTTTCATTATAAGACGACATTTTGGTCACATTTGCTCTGTTAGGCTGCTGACTTTCAATACTTTTCATTCATTGAGTTTTTAAAGGACAGCACTATGGCAAATCATTTGAGATTGCAGTTAATGAGTAGGGGACAAGTAGGATGATTGATGAAATCAAAAGAGTGATTTCCTTGCTGATGTGGGGATTCGTATTGGTTTGTCCTGATCTTGCTATCGCAGATGAGGCTCCGGGAGAATTAACCTTCATAGTTAAAAATACCATCACTGAGCAACCAATTGCGAATGTACGCATTTCCATTAAAGAAAGGGAGACTGCCGCTACATATACTGTAGTAACCAACGCGCAGGGTAAAGTTGTTGTCGCTAGGCTTGATCCGGGTCTTTATGCTATCAGCCTAGAGAAGAACGGGTATACACCCTTGTATGAACCTAGTATTCGTGTGGTTACGCGCAAAAATATAAAAGTTGAATTTGCCTTGAAAGAAGACTCTGTCGAGGTGGTCGAAGTAAGAACACAACAAACCAACTTATCGGGTTCGGGTTCAAGTATTTATTTGAATAGAGAGGCATTGAGAAGCGCAGTAGGAGGAGGAGCAGACCCACTGTTATCACTCGATGGGTTACCAGGCTTAGCCTCAGAAAGTGAATTTGCAAGCTTCAGTGTTCGTGGCCGGGGCCCTAGAGATAACTTGCTATTTGTCGATGATTTTCCTTTCGATAAAGCGGTCCACTTTGATGCAACTCTGGGTGAAGAGGAAGATGTGGGCGGCGGTGGACGGTTTTCCATTTTCGCTCCAAATGTAATTAGTTCAGCAGAATTTTCTCCAGGAGGATGGAATGCCGCTTATGGTGGGCGCACAGCATCTTTACTGAAATTAGACGTTGCTGATGGCAATCCAAGTCCTTCAGCCAGTTTCCGGTACGACTTAGCAGGGGTTGAAGTTGGCTATGATGGCCCAATCGGTCTTACCGATGATGCCACAATGTTAATCTCTGCTCGTCGCTTAAACTTCGGCGACCTTTTTGAAACTATCGATGAACTTGACATTGGCGAGCCTATTTTAAGGGACGTCATTGCAAAGTCATTTATTCCCCTAAGTGACAAGCACTCACTCGAAGTGCTGCTTATTGATACCTACGAGGAGTATACACGTGACATCTTCAACGTGTTTGCTTCGCCCAATTTTGAAGATGCTGCGTTACTTGATTTTGAACAAGATAGTGACTTGTTGGGTTTAACGCTAAGTTCATTAATGAGTAACGACGCCCTTTGGACCAACAGACTTTACTACCGAGTGAGTGACAAAAAGAGCTCGGAGGGAGAGGCTTTCCCTGATCTCGTCCCAGAGGGCTCACCTGCTACGAGTTTTCCTGTGAGGGAAGACATTATCACTATCACAGAAAGTGAGAAAGAAAGCGGCTGGCGCAGTGATTTTGAAATGACTAACCAGTGGGGTGTATTTAGTGCTGGTCTGCGCTTAACGCAAATCGAACTGGACTACAAAACAGTCTTGGATGGGAATTGGAATCGATATGTCTATGATTCAGATGATCAAAGAGAGAGCCCAGAGCAGCGCTATATTGTACTGACTCCTGAAAACATTAATGCGTCAACAAGTGAAAAAGAAACAAACTACGCGGGCTATATTGATCAAGTGTTCGAGTATGGCGATTGGGAATTCGGTACTGGTCTTCGGTGGGAACGAGATGGCTTTGCCGATGAAAGTTTTGCATCCCCTCGGTTGAGCGTGAACTGGCAGCCAAATCAAAGTATCAGGTATTTTGCGAGCGCAGGACTTTTTCGCCAGTCTCCACGGTATTTACAACTGGCAGCCAATGAATCAAATGATCTCAAGACAGAGAAAATTACCCATGGAAGCGTTGGTGTAAAATATTACCCGAGCAGCAACTGGGCCGTGCTTACCGAGTTATATACTCAAAATCTTGATAATCTGGTCGTTGATTTAGATAGAGCAAGTGGGACTTTCGCAAATTTGGGCGAGGGACGGTCTTATGGTTTAGATATTGTGGCAAATGGCACAATTTTCGAAGGTCTGTATGCCACAGCAAGTTACTCATACAACGATGCCGTAGTTGACCGCAAAGACGGGCGTGGCGAAGTTACTGCTGATTTTAGTCGCAAGCATGTCGCGACCTTCGGTCTAACGTGGGAAATCAATGATCGGTGGAAAGTCGCCGGTCGCTACAAATATCTTTCAGGCAGACCGGACGACGAATTTGTTATTCATGCCAATGTACTGGGACCAGGCGAACCTTTGCGCTTCTCCAAAGAAATAACTCAGCGAAATATTGGTCGCCAAAGTGGTGCGAGTCTTTTGAATGTACGTATTGACTATCGACGTGCACTGGGACCGGTAGACGTGACAGCCTTTCTCGATATAATCAATCTAACTGCCGCTTCTTCGGGCGATGAAACAGAGTTTGATTATCGCAGAGGCGTAGAAGTGAAAGACGAAAGTGAGACCGAGCCATTGCTTGGGCTAAGGTTGGATTACGCCTGGTAAGGAATAGAGTGAAAATGAGACTTGCAGGTAGTATTTCGCCAATCAAAGTATTGGTTGTCGAGGATAATCGCGACATATGTGAAAACATTGCCGCGTTTCTTGAAAAGTACGATTACATTCTCGATTTTGCGTACGACGGCCAAAGTGCAATGCACTTGGCGTTGAACGAGATGTTTGACGTGATTGTTTTAGATCTCATGCTCCCCAGGATGGATGGGCTTATTTTTTGCCAAAAATTAAGGATGAGCACTAAAGCAGACGTACCTGTACTCATGCTAACTGCAAGAGACACCCTTGAAGATAAACTGAAAGGGTTTGAAGCAGGAGCTGATGACTATCTGGTAAAGCCATTTGCCTTACAGGAATTACACGTTCGTTTACAGGTATTAAGTAAACGCAACCAAGTGAAAATGCCAAATCTCCTGGCGGTGGCAGATTTAACTTTAGATAGACTAACGCTACTGGTTCATCGCTCTGGTCAGCGAATTGACCTAACACCCGCATGCCTTAAGCTTCTTGAAAGACTGATGGAAGCATCTCCATCAGTTGTCTCTCGCAATTCCCTTGAAAATTTACTGTGGGCTGATGATCCCCCAGACGGTGATGCCCTTCGTTCTCATATGTATAAATTGCGGCAGGCGATTGACAGACCATTTGATATTCCTCTTATTCATACCATACACCGTATTGGGTATCGAATTGGCGAGGAAAGCCACTAATGAGTCGGCACAGTATCCGCAATCGCGTTGCCGTTGCGTTTGCCCTATGTATAGCTGGACTTAGTGTGGCTTGGGGGCTCGCTTTTTTCGCTGCGGTGAGGTTAAGTGAGGACAGAGTATTGACTCAGCAACTTAAGGTGGCGGCAGAAAGTTATCCTGATCTGACGAGTAACCTTCGCGGCTACGATGAAGCGAGTATGTTGCCTGAAACACTAAAGGAATGGGGGCTATCTCATCCTAAGGAAGGGTTATATGAATTCACAGCTGAAGAACTCCATGTTGCGGTGGTATCCAAAAATGATCTACAAAAGCCTGCTTTTGTTGTTTTCGATGTAGCAGGAATAGAAGCTGCGTCATCTGAGGATTGGTGGCTCTTAATGGTTATTTCAGGTGTGGTTGGCTCTTTAGGCATTGTGGGGTTTGGACTGGGACTTGTTGTTATGCGCAAGGCCGTGGCTCCTGTAGTGCAGCTTGCTAAAGTGGTCTCAGACATCGATCCTAAACAACTATCAAGGGAAGATATTAAGCGCGTAAAAGCAAACAGATTTGATGATGAGGAAGTTGGCCTACTTGCCGACACAATAGAGAAAGCACTTGAGCGTATTAGTGCCTTTATAGAAAGAGAAAGAAACTTCACCAATTCTGCAAGTCATGAACTGCGTACACCCATCACTGTGATATCGGGAGCGATAGAAATTTTGCAGCAAAGTTCGTTATCTGAAGCTGACTTTAAGATCTTAGATCGAATAAAGCGCGCCACGGTTGATATGAAGAATATGATTGAAATGTTCTTATGTATTGCTCGAGAAACCGATAATGGTTGGTATGAAGAACGATTTCTGGTTCTTCCATTAGTCAAACAAGCGGTAGAGCAACAGCGCTACCTTTTAAACGGTAAAACGGTAGAAGTTAATATCGACAATGCCGCCAATCCCAATGTTCATGGTCATTCCCAGGCGTTTGCCATAGCCGTCAATAACTTAGTGCGCAACGCGTTTGAGCATACAACAGATTCAGAGCATCCTATTCTCATTTGTCTAGAAAATAATGCGCTTATCGTTACCAATAACTTAAGAAGTGCCATGAGTACAAGTTATTCAAAAGCCTTTGCTTCACATTATCAGGGCTACGGTTTAGGACTGGGGATTGTACAACGTTTGTGTGAACGAAATGGGTGGAGTTTCTCACTACAAGTTGATGAAAAGCACGTTGTTGCTAGGCTTTCGTGGAAGTCATAACTTTTGTTAGCGTATCATCACAGCGGTGGTTTTTCCCTATATTAACCACGCTTGATAGCCAAAAGAGGAAGTTTGCCTAAGCGATATGAGTAGGTGATAAGCCCATCAATTACATTTCCCCCAGTATAAAAGAGACCGCATTTTTCTATTAGGCGTTGGCACTTCAATGCCTAATAGAAATGGCATAATTCTGCTTTACTCATTTCCTTATTCGGGCACTTGATATAAATTAAGTGACGTAAAAAAGCTGACTAACAGTGGTTACTCAGCTTAGAATGTATTTCAAGATTTTCAAATGTGTATCAGTAAAACTTCTACACTAGCCCGTCATAGTAACAAACTCTTCGGCGCTAGTGGGGTGTATAGCTACACAAGCATCAAAGTCAGCTTTGGTGGCACCCATCTTAATTGCTACCGCAAAGCCTTGTAATATCTCATCCATACCGTGGCCGATACCGTGTAATCCCACCACTTTTTCCTCTTTTCCGGCGCATACCAGCTTCATTTTAGTCATCTGACGGTGACGCGTCACAGCGGTATACATAGACGCAAAGCTTGATGTATATACTTTAACATTGTCTTCGCCGTATTCTTCGATGGCTTGTGGTTCAGTCAAACCTATAGTGCCGATAGGGGGATGGCTGAATACCACAGTCGGGATGAGAGAGTAATCCATGTGAGCCTCTTTTTGACCATTAAACAGTCTCTCACTAAGTAGCCGACCTGCTTTTACCGCGACCGGTGTTAACTCGGCTTTTCCTGTGATATCTCCCACCGCGTATACCTGTTTAGCCGTGGTGTTTTGGTATTTATCTACCTTTACAGTACCGTTTTTGTTTAATTCAACGTCAGTATTTTCAATCGCAATCATATCGGTAGAGGGGCGTCTTCCAATAGCCCAGATTAAGCAGTCGGTCTTTAACACTTCGTTGTTAGTCAAATAGACTGACAACTCGCCATTATCGTGTTTTACCACTTTTTCAACACTGGTGTGATTGTGTAATTTGCACCCTTCTGCGTTTATCAGATCCACCAATGTTTCGTGAATAATTGGGTCAAAATGTCGCAACGGCGCTTGCTGGCGTACGATTAAATGAGACTCCGTGCCTAAGGCATGCAGCACCCCTGCTAGCTCCACCCCAATATAGCCCGCTCCCACGACTACCGCTCGTTTAGGTTGAACTTTCAATGCAAAGAAGCCGTCAGAATCTATGCCGTATTCGGCGCCTTCAATATTCGGAAAGTTAGGGCGGCCACCGACAGCGATAGTGATGTGGTCAGCAGTGTATTGTTCGCCGTCCACGTCGATAGTGTGATTGTCGATAAATTTGGCAAACCCACGAATGAGTGTAACGTCGTTGGCGGTTAGTACTCTGTCATAAGAGGCGTGAATACGTTCGATATAAGCTTGACGACTAGCAATAAGAGTGTCCCAGCTAAAATGGTTTACCGACAGATCAAACCCGTATTCGGGCGCGTAGCGATGAATGGCTTCAGCGACTTGTGCGCCGTACCACATTGCCTTTTTGGGAACACATCCTACGTTTACGCAAGTACCGCCGATGTCTTTAGCTTCAATGATGGCCACTTTTTTGCCGTGCTTTGCAGCGCGGTTTGCTGAAGCAATGCCACCGCTTCCACCACCAATACAGATATAATCGAAATGTTTCATATTAAAAGCCTTTTTGTCGTTTAGGCGAGCAATTGGGGTTCACTTTAATACAAGTTGTACTGTGCTTTAAAGAAAAACGCTTACTTTAAAACTCAACTGCGGGGAATGTAAACCGTGCTCAATTGGGTCTAGACCGGCAAATGGCACGGGGTATTTCAATTTCGAGCGGAAAAAGGGACGGACTGCACTGCATATGCAGTCCGATGTCGGTGCAACTACCGAGTAAATTCTACTCTGCGCTGCTTTCAGAGGGCTCTGTTGCTTCTTCAGGCTCAACTTGAATATTAAAGGGGGTTCCTCGTTCGTGTTCAAAATGAATGAGTTTTTGGATGGTAGTCTCACTAAAAACATGTCCCTCTGGTAATATGAGAATATGGCTGTCATTATAGATATTTTGTGAAAGCACCATTCCAGGTTTCAGTTGGGTAGCTTTTAAGGAAGTATGAAGTAACTTAGACGTTGAAACGTCTTTGTCTTCCAATAGAAAGTCCAAGAACTCACCATCGTAGCGGGTGTTTCTGTGCTTCTTCATTTCTAATTTTGCGTCACGTGGACTCATTTCTATTCCGCTCATACGGCCGGTGATCAATCGCCAATAATCGCGGGCAATAGCCAGTATACGTGCACCTACCGGAATTTCTTTAGCCACTTTTTTGTTCAGCCCAGAGCCATTATAGTGCTCAAACTGGAACTCGATAATGTCTGATACCGCATGCAGTTCGTGAGCGGGGGCTAAAATTAACGCAGCTTGCTTAGTTTGTGACAAATAGTTTTGTTGCTGTTGATACTTAAGTTTAGAAAAAGGAGCAGAATAGTCATCGGTTTCTAAACCGAGTAACCCAATTTCACAAATTAATCCAGCATAGCGAATTTGTTTTATCGCCTCCTTGTCTAGCTTGGCGGTTCTCGCTATTTTTGATGCTAAGTCACTGACCTCAATTGCAAATTTTCCATTTACATTTGGGTTTATACTAATAACATTGAACAACACTTGTTCCATAGCAAGATTGTGTTTTTCTATTTTATTCAATGCTGCTTTAATTTGACGAGTACGCTTATGAACCATCTGTTCAAGCGAGGAATTGACGTCTTTTAATTTCTTGTTTTGTAAACGAGTCAGTTTTTGTAAACGTTCGTTTTCAGATTTTAACTTTACCCGCTCCAATCCTTCTTCCACTACTGAAATCAGTTCTTGGTTGTCCCAGGGTTTTTGTAGATAACGGTGGATTTTCCCCTGGTTGACAGCTTTTATAGTGGATTCGATGTCAGCATAGCCAGTAAGCACGACGCGAAATGTTTCGGGATAATTTATTGCAACCTGCTCTAACAGTTCAGCACCTGACATTTGTGGCATTTTCATATCTGAAATAACCACGTGAACCTCTTGCTTTTCCATAATTTCAAGGGCTTTGGTACCACTGTCAGCCAGCAGTAAATTAATATCCATGGTAAATAGCGCCCGCTTTATCGCGCGTAGGATATTGGGCTCATCGTCTACAAAAAGTACTGTATGGGTAACTTTCTTTTCAAGACCAGGATCTGTCATAACCTATCATCCTTAACACCTATTTTTATACAGATGTACGTGTAAAATGCAGAAGACTTCATGATCACGCATTGTCCTCATTCTCATCCGTTTCTTTTCTCACTATCGGTAATGCGAGGGTGAAACAACTTCCTTCGCCCTCTTTACTCGTTGCTGACAGTGTTCCACCGTGTTCTTGAGCGATGCCAAACGAAATTGACAGCCCTAAGCCTGTTCCCTGTCCTTCGGGTTTGGTTGTAAAAAATGGATTAAATAATTTATCAATGTGGCTCGGTGAAATTCCACACCCCGAGTCCTCTACGCGTAACTCTACCGTATTTCCTACAGTACAGGTCGTGATTACTACTTTGCCATGTTTACCTGTACTTTCAATGGCTTGACCTGCATTGATTAGCAAATTGGTAATTACTTGAGATATTTTTCCCACATTCATGGAAATATCAGGAATATTTGCCAAGTGCGTTTCCACAGTGCAGGTGTACTTTAACTGATTGTTGACCATAGCCAAGGTAGTCCGGACACAATCATTTAAGTTGTGCTGTTGCATTTCATCACTGTCTACACGGGAGAAAAGTTTTAATCCTTTTACAATTTCAGCTACGCGAAATAGCCCCTCTTTGGAGTCGGTAAGGAGATCAGCAATGTCATCATTGATAAAGTTCATATCCTGCTTGGCTAACATATTTTCTAAACTGCTTAGTAACTCCCTGCGTTTTTCATCACTTTCGGCCTTCAACATCAACTCTATCTGAGAAAAAATCATCTGATAAGTAGCCACGTATTCGCTTAATGTGGCGATATTACTACTCACAAAACCTACAGGATTATTAATTTCGTGTGCTACACCGGCGGCCAGTTGTCCCACAGATGCCATTTTTTCAGCCTGTAATAGTTGTACCTGAGTTTCTTTAAGATCTCTATTCGCCGTTTCTAATTGAAAATTTTTCTGATGAAGAAGAGCTGTTCTGTCTTGCACTTTATCTTCTAGCAAAGCATTGAGTTCTTTTAACTCATCTTGTGCGCGCTGGCGCTCACGGTATTCTTCTTTTACTTTTTCGACGAGGTGATTAAACGTTTCGGCTAACTCACTTAACTCATCTTTGCCTCGAACTTGGATAAACACATTGCGATAATTATTGTTGGCGACGGCATCACCTAATTGCCTTGCTCCCTTATTCAGTAACGCTAGTTGAGACAATAGGTATGAGCCTAATATATAAGAAAAAAGTCCCACTAGTATAAATTCGAGTGACGCCAGTGCCAGTGTCCAGCTTCTTACTCGAGAAACAGACTCAGTAACAGAAGCGATGTTGAGACCTATTTCTACAAAGCCATAGAGGGTTTCATTAACCTTTATTGGTGCACGTGTGTCGTATATACCGTCGGAGGCGGCCGATACGGAGTTGTCCGCTATAAAAGGGTGGTCAATAACCGATTGGTTGCCTTTCTCTACATATATTCTGCCGTCTTTGTCTTTCACTCTGACGTAGGCAACGTTAGGGTTAGTCAGAATTTCTGAGACATCGGCATCCAAAGACGACAGGTCATAGCTCAAAAATGCACTTTTGGTGGTAGAGACAAACAGTGTTGCTGTGGTATCAGCAGATTTTTTAACGCTGTTGTCCACTAAATCATTGAGTAGCTGAAAAACGGTCACTATGAGTACGAGTAGTAGTAGCGCTGCTATTGACGCTATACCTATGATCGTTTTAGTTCGCAAAGATAGTCGCATAGGCTCCCAATTTAAATGTGCGGTCTTGAGAGAGACATAATCCCAAGTTCTCTTACATCATCCCAATCGCTATCAACTGATTCGATAAATCCTTTGAACCCTAAATTTTCTAATATCCACGCATTGCTTGAATCGTGAGTTAATGCAAGCAATGCTTTAAGAATAGCTTGTCTGTGACTTTGCGCCATGTTTGGTTTAGTTGCAATCGCATGAGGAGTATAGCCATTGCTTTCCCACAACACCTTAAGGTCATTTTTCACTTGTGAAGGTGCTTTGTTGAGGGTACGGGCTATGCCTCCACCGGCACTGAAGAAACCATGTTGAACGGCCAGATAGACCGAGTCATGAGAGTTAACATAACGCGGCACAAAGGCCACGTTGCGCTTGTGCAGTGCCGCGCTGGTAATGATGGAAGCGGCAAAAGCAGCGGGAGCAGGAAACGCAATCTCCGCGCCGTTTAAGTCATCTAGCGATTGTACCTTACTGTCTTTAGGTACCACTATAATTCCTTTTATCAAGGTGTCTTTTTGACGCGCCAGTGCGCGATAGTTAACTGCGTCATGGAACACCACGAAATGATAGGGGTTCATATAAGCGATGTCATAAGCACCCTTTTCAAGATTTGCTTCAAAGGTCGGTATGTCTTTGGCCGTTTTGAAGTCAATTTTTAACCCAGTATATTGTGAAATATAATCAAGCAGAGGTTGCCAATTTTGCGCCAATTTCTTGGGAGACTGCTGAGGAACTACACCAAATGTCAGGCTGTTTTCCTGCGCGTGTAACTTTGCGCTAAACACTAAACACAGCCAAACAATAAGCAAACAAAATCTCATATTAGCTCCCTAACTTCTCGCCATTATATTGACATAAACTGTTCAAGCACCATTGTCAGGTCGTGATTTGAAAAGGGCTTTTGAAGGGTAGCATCAGCGCCGATGCCTAATGCGCGTTCGAGACTTGCTTCATCAAGTGCGGAAATAACCACAATTTTCAAGTCTTTGTATTTACTTTGCTCTCGAGTGAACTCAATAACACTATAGCCATCCATACCAGGCATACTTAGATCAAGCGTCATGACTTTAGGGCTGTACTGACTAAGCATAATGCCCGCCTGAAAGCCACCCGTTGCAATATAACTTTCAAAGCCTGCCCGTCGGGCTACCCGTTGAATTGATTTTGCTACGGGCATTTCATCATCTACAATTAGTATTGATGGGCTTGCGGTGCCCTTAAGTGCATCGGGAATGGGCATGTTGTGGCGGTCTAAAAATTCAATGAAGTCTTCCACAAGTACACGGTTATTACCTCTTCCTGGTAATTTGAACCCTTTCAGTTTACCGCTTTCGATCCACCTAATAACTGTACGCAGATTCACGTCGCAGTACGAAGCGATTTCTCCTGAAGTTAATGTTTTCATAGTGTGACCTTGTAGAATTATTATTCAAATTATAGACGTATGATCAGTGGTAGACAAAGTAGACAAAAGGATGAAATGTGACATTTGTGACATCCGTAGTCTAAGAATAATAGGGGTGGCGTGATCTTCTTTTTACAGTAAAAAGTAGTTAAAGCCTATTGATCTTTGATGTATAAATTTCGGTCTAAATGGCAATCTTTAAATCGCGAAACACACCGCTGCAAAAATCAACAGCAAAGATCAACAGGTTCTAGTTAACACGCCATTTAATCGCACCGTGGCTTGCAATTAGCACGGATAGCCCCATCATGATTGATATAACACAGCACAAGTGGATGGTTTATGACGACACCAGCAATTGAAATGGTAGATGGACTACCAATATTTTCCTCTATAACGCCTTCTTCTATTAAGCCTGCTATTGAGAAGGCTATTGAGCGATGTAAATACGAAATTGAAGAGGTTGTCGCCTCTAAGGACTATACCTACCAAAACGTAGTACAACGACTTGAGGAATCAGACGATAAGCTGAGTAAAATGTTTTCGCCTGTGTCACACATGAACAGTGTCGTTAGCAGTGATGAATTGCGCGAAGCGCATGACGCGTGTTTACCCTTATTGTCTGAGTACGGTACTTGGGTAGGGCAACACGAGGGCTTGTACAATGCTTACGTTGCTTTACAAAATTCAGATGAATTTGCCACCTTATCTGAAGAACAGCAAAAAGTTATCTCTAACGCTATTAGAGACTTTACTTTGTCGGGCGTGGCATTGGAGAAAGAGAAAAAGACCCGTTTTGCCGAAATACAGGCAAAATTGAGCGAGTTGTCATCAACCTTTTCTAATAATGTTATGGATGCCACCATGGGATGGACGAAACACATTACTGACGAGGGTGACTTGGCTGGTATGCCTGAATCTGCACTTGAAGCCGCATCACAGGCTGCACGTCAAAAAGATTTACAGGGGTGGTTATTTACCTTAGACATTCCCTCTTATTTACCAGTGATGCTTTATGCCGATAACCGTGAACTCCGCGAAGAGATGTATCGCGCTTATGCGACTAGGGCGTCTGAGTTAGGGCCTAACGCTGGGAAATGGGACAACACCGATATCATAAAAGAAACCTTGTCCCTTCGTACAGAATTGGCAGAGTTACTCGGGTTTACAACCTACTCCGAACGCTCATTGGCGACGAAAATGGCAGAGTCAACAGATCAGGTCATTGGCTTTTTACGTGACTTGGCTCATCGCGCTAAGCCTCAGGCTGAACGGGAATTAGACGAAGTGAAAGCGTACGCCAAGGATGTCCATGGCATGGACGAAATGGCGGCCTGGGATTTACCCTATTACAGCGAAAAGCTCAAGCAAGAGAAATATACGATTTCAGATGAGATGCTACGTCCATACTTCCCAGAAAACAAAGTATTATCAGGGCTATTCGAGGTAGTACATCGTCTGTACGGGTTAAAAATAATTGAACAACCTGGCATCGATACGTGGCACAAAGATGTTCGCTACTTCACTATTACCGATGACGCAGACGTAATGCGCGGCAGCTTCTATTTAGACCTCTATGCTCGTGCGAAAAAACGCGGCGGTGCTTGGATGGACGAATGTCGCGTACGCCGAGAAATGCTTAATGGTGAGTTACAGTTACCTGTGGCTTATCTGACTTGTAACTTCAATGCGCCAGTAGGAGATAAACCGGCGTTATTTACGCATGATGAAGTGGTTACCATGTTCCATGAATTTGGTCATGGCATTCATCATATGCTAACCAAAATAAAAACGGCTGGTGTGTCAGGGATTAACGGTGTGCCTTGGGATGCCGTAGAACTTCCCAGTCAATTTCTTGAAAATTGGTGTTGGGAAGAGGACGCGCTTAATTTTATTTCAGGCCACTATGAAACTGGCGAGCCATTACCGGCCGATTTACTAGAGCGTATGTTAGCGGCGCGGGACTATCAATCTGCTATGCAAATGGTACGACAGCTGGAGTTTAGCCTATTTGATTTCTTACTCCACAGTGAGAAAGGCAGTCATGTAGATGTTCAAGCTACGTTAGATAAAGTCCGCGAAGAGGTAGCAGTGGTGATCCCACCGTCTTTCAATCGCTTCCAAAATAGCTTTGGGCATATTTTCGCGGGTGGTTATGCTGCGGGTTATTACAGCTATAAGTGGGCAGAAGTTCTGTCTGCTGACGCCTACAGCAAATTTGAGGAAGAGGGCATCTTTAACCGTGAAACCGGTAAGTCGTTCCTTGAAAATATCTTAGAGATGGGTGGCAGTAAAGAGCCGATGGACTTGTTTGTGGCCTTTAGAGGCCGGGAACCGAAAGTCGATGCACTGCTTCGCCACAGTGGTATTAAAGGCTAAATCTGAATGCGGGAATCTTTTCAGACTATTTATCGCCGTGCGTGCGAGCGAAAAGGGGGGGAGCAGGTGCTTGAAGCAATGCTTCAAGCACCTCTCACTAAACAGGAAATCGTACAAATACCCGATGATCGCTTTCTTGCTGAAATGACCAAGAAAGTGTTTCAGTCGGGTTTTGTGTGGCGGGTGATAGAGCAAAAGTGGCCAGATTTTGAAACGGTGTTTTTTGACTTCGATGTCGACAAAGTGTTACTGATGCCTGATGAAATGCTCGAACAAAAAGCCTCCGATAAACGTATTGTGCGCAACTTTAAAAAGGTCATGACAGTACGTGACAATGCCATGATGATTAAAGATGTCGCCCGTGAATATGGCAGTTTTGCTAAATTTGTCACCACATTTGATAAAGAGAACATTACCGATTTGTGGACGTTTCTTAAGAAGCAGGGAGCTCGGCTCGGAGGTAACACAGGCCCTTACATGCTAAGAGCGTTGGGTGTAGACACCTTTTTGTTTTCATCTGATGTGGAAGACTATTTGCGCAAAAATGACATAATCGATGGCGGATTAACGGCGAAAAAATCGTTGGAAGCCGCTAATCAGGCATTTGCTCATTGGCATCGTGAAAGTGGACGTTCACTTCAAGAGATAAGTGCTATTGTGGCCTACAGCTGGGGAACGAATCGCCCAGTAAACTGAAACACATGCAAATAGGTATAAAGCTTTAGCTTGTCACTACAATTCGATACACTTCGCCATTATAACACTTAATCACACAACAGGACTGTCATGAGCGACAACCAGACTCCCGCTACGCAAGCAGATGCTGCACCAGAGCAAACGACACACTTTGGTTTTAAACAGGTTGAAAAAGGCCAGAAGGCATCTCTTGTCGCCAATGTTTTTGACTCTGTGGCAGCAAAGTACGACGTGATGAACGATCTCATGTCAATGGGAGTTCATCGTTTGTGGAAACGATTCACCATTGATTGTAGTGGGGTTCGCGCCGGCCAAAAAGTGTTGGATATCGCAGGTGGTACAGGTGATCTAACCGCCAAGTTTTCGCGGTTAGTTGGCCCTACTGGCCGCGTTACCTTGGCTGATATCAACTTATCCATGTTGAAAGTGGGGCGCGACAAACTGCGCGATCGCGGATTGGTAAACAACATTGATTACGTGCAAGCCGACGCGGAAGCATTACCCTTTCCTGATAATCACTTTGATGTTGTGACGATGGCGTTTGGTCTGCGCAATGTCACTGAAAAACAAAATGCGCTTAACTCTATTTATCGCGTATTGAAGCCGGGTGGTCGTTTATTGGTATTGGAGTTTTCAAAACCAACCTCAGAGCAGCTAAGTAAGATTTACGATATGTACTCTTTTCACATCTTACCTAAGATGGGGCAATTGGTTGCCAATGATGCTGAGAGTTATCAATATTTAGCAGAAAGTATTCGTATGCACCCTGATCAAGAAACCCTTAAGGGCATGTTCGAAACGGCGGGATTTGAACAATGTGATTATCAGAATCTGACAGGCGGTATAGTTGCACTTCACAGAGGGTATAAGTTTTAATGCCAGCCTCTGCGCTAATGGCCGCTACTCTTGAAGCGGCGATAAATAAGCTGCTCTCATTAGATGATGCTAGTGATGCTCGCTTGAAAGGCTTGCGCGGATCCCGATTAACTGCCTTTGTTTCACCTCTCACTTATGGCATAACACTGGCCTTCTCTGACAAAGTGGATGTGTTGATAGAACACCAAAATTTCGAGCAGGTCGTGGCATCACTGGGTGCTAAAGACTGCTGCATTAAGACGTCACTGCAAACTTTACCTGAGCTTAAAGAAACCAGCCAGCTAACCCGTCTTATACAGCAGAAGGCCTTGTTTTTAGAAGGTGAGCTAAGTATTGCCCAGCAGGTGAGTGGGTTGTTTCAACAACTTGATATCGATATCGAAGAACTGTTAGCCCAAAAAACCAATGATGTAATTGCTCATCAAGCGGTAAGTGCGATGAAAACAGTTCACGGGAGATCCACATCAGCATTGTCCACACTAGGCCGAGTAGTGGGGAACACCATAGTGGAAGAGAAGCCACTGGCCGCACACAAGCTGGCCGTTATGCACTTTAGTGACGAAGTAAACACATTGCGCGACAGAGCGGAAAGCGTGGATGTAAGGTTACGTCGTTTAGAAGAACAGTTAAAACACAATTAGTAAAAGCAGACAGTGAAATGCGTATTGTAAGATTATACCGAATTAATAAGGTATTGTTAGAGCACGGCCTGGACGAACTTATCCCCCCAAAGTGGCTACCTTGGTACGCTCGTGCAATGCGCCGCAGTATATTTTGGGTGCGCAATAAGCACAAAGATAAACTGGCTGGCGAACGCATTACGCTTGCATTGCAAAGTCTTGGCCCTGTGTTTATTAAATTCGGGCAAATGCTCTCTACCCGCCGTGATCTTCTACCCCCTGCCATTGCCAATGAGCTTGCAAGACTACAAGACAAAGTTCCGCCGTTTCCCTCAGAAATTGCTCAGGAAATTGTCAAGAAATCGCTGGGATTGCTTGATCTAAGTGAGTTGTTCAGTGAATTTGATGAAGTCCCGCTGGCTTCTGCGTCCATTGCTCAGGTTCACGCGGCCAAGCTCAAACACAACAATGAAGATGTAGTGGTCAAAGTACTACGACCCGATATTCGCGATACTATTGAAGCGGATATGGAATTGCTGTTCAGTGTGGCGGGAGTACTGCAACGCTGGTTGCCAGATGGTAAGCGCTTGCGACCCATTGAGGTGGTGATTGAATACCGTAAAACCATTGTTGATGAATTGAATTTATTGAGAGAATCGGCTAACGGTATTCAATTAGGGCGTAATTTCGAAGGCTCGGATTCTTTGTATGTACCGAAAATATACAGTGACTATTGCCGCAACAATGTGCTGGTGATGGAACGTATTTACGGCTTGCCGATCTCCAATATCGATGCACTTCTTGCGCAAAATACCAATATGAAAAAACTCGCTGAACGTGGCGTGGAAGTGTTTTTTACACAGGTTTTTCGCGATAGTTTTTTTCATGCAGATATGCACCCCGGTAATATATTTGTTTCTACGGAGAATCCTGAGAACCCCAAATATATTGCGATTGATTTTGGTATTGTAGGAACGCTAAACCGCGAAGATAAACGCTATCTGGCAGAGAACTTTATTGCGTTTTTCAATAGGGACTACCGCAAAGTTGCACAGCTGCATGCTGATTCGGGTTGGGTGCCACCGGACACCAATATCGATGAATTTGAAATGGCCATACGCACGGTATGCGAACCTATCTTTCAAAAGCCCCTCGCTGAAATTTCCTTCGGTAACGTATTACTTCAGTTGTTTAATACGGCTCGCCGATTCAATATGGTGGTCCAGCCACAATTGGTCTTATTGCAAAAGACTTTGTTATATATAGAGGGGTTAGGGCGTCAGCTTTACCCACAACTGGATCTATGGAAAACGGCAAAGCCGTTTCTAGAGAATTGGATGAAGGAACAGGTGGGCTTTAGCGCTATGATGAGTAAGGTAAAAGCTAACCTGCCATTCTGGTCGGAAAAACTTCCCGAAATGCCAGATCTCCTTTATGACAGCCTTCAGCAGGTTAAACGCCTCCCTTTACAACAACAACGCGCACAGGCTGCGTTGCTTCTTGAGCAAAAGAAAACTACTCAGACCACTCATCTCAGTATTGTAGGTGCTACCTTGATACTAATGTCAGTATTACTGCCACTTTACCCAATATCATGGTATTTCCCCGCATTTACTGGCATTTTTGGTGTTTTTTGTTGGTTTTTGGCATGGCGAAAAGGGCGTTAAGTTTTATGACGATGAAGTGAATTATTTATGAATTGGCCAGTTTCGTAATTAATTTGTATATTAATCGTCCCGAAGAGTGTTATAGTGCACATGGCTTTTGGCCAAAGTCTTTAAATAGACGCGATTTTGTATTATTTGCTATATGTTAAACCACTCGAGTTACCCGGTAATTTGTTGTAAGTTGTTTGTCCATTCGTAAGTAAGACCCAATACTCCGCCAATTTAAAGACTCTAAAGAAACTTAGTTACACGCGCTTTTGCGCAATTTAATACGATATTTGAGGTCTATACGACATGTCTAAAGTTACAGGCACAGTTAAGTGGTTCAACGCTGATAAAGGTTACGGTTTTCTAACTCAAGATAACGGCGGTAAGGACGTATTCGTTCATTTCCGTGCGATCATCTCTGACGGTTACAAAACGCTTCCAGAAGGTCAGCGAGTAGAATTTGAAGTTGAAGAAGGTCAAAAAGGTCTTCAAGCTGCTAACGTGCAAGCTATCTAAGAATTCAAAAACGGCGGTCATTTGACCGCCGTTTTTCTTTATACTACTTTTATACCTTTCCCCACCAATCTTTTTACTGGATTGGCACGGCGTGCTGTCTTGCTTTCTCTGTCCGTTTAATGCTTAACTACCGGAACACCATTGCTGTTTGGGCTTTTGCCAAATGCGTTCAAGGAGTAAGGACATGCCTTTCAAATTTATTTTTCTCTACTTGTTGCTGTTTGTGATAGGTCTTCTGTCGTCGAGTGCAACTGCACGTGATGCCACTGTTGAAAATACCGAGCCAGCGTATCAAGTTCAAACTAACGATGTACTCGCTTACGTACTGGGAAAAGCCATAACGTTAGATAGCGTAATGCCCCAAGAGTCAGAGCGTGTAGAAATGCGCAATAATGCCCGAGATAACTACGCTGGGTTACTGGCCTATAGAATACAAATCACGGCTACAAATGACATTATTTCGCTACTTCGCGAAGACTATGCGCAACAAAAAAAGATTGTTGTTGATGAGGCATTACAGCGTGCATTTGTGGAAAAGTTCGGCGAAGAATTTAATGCTAAACAACCCCAATCTCATCACAAAACCATTCAGCAAATAGCGCACGATGAAGTGTTAAAATATGCCACTGAAAAAGCTATGTATGAAGAATTTGGAGGGCGAGTAGTGTTTACCCAGAGCAACCCGCAGATGCCGGTGGATGCGTACAATACGCTATTAACTCGGTATAAAGATGCGGGGCAGCTAAATATCGTCGACGAGGAACTCAATCGCGCTTTTTGGGCGATATTTTCAGAATCAGTGCCCTTTAAATATGTCATCCCTAACGAGAATATAAATTATGACCACCCCTGGTGGCTGTGAGTGAGTATAAGGGATACCCCAGTACAGTGAAGCAAGACACCATTGATAAGATAGATCGCGCCATCCTTAGTGTGCTTCAGCAAAACGCAGAAACACCGGTCGCTGAATTGGCAGAGAAAGTGGGCTTAACAGTAACGCCGTGTTGGAGGCGCATTCAGAAACTCGAAGACAAAGGCATTATTACCCGGCGGGTTGCATTGCTTCAAGCGCGCAGTCTGGGGCTCACTATGACAGTGTTTGTTCAAGTGAAAGCAGGTAAGCACGACGGAAAATGGTTAGCTACCTTTGCTAAGCATGCCGCTTCATTCGATGAAGTGGTGGAGTGTTACCGTATGTCTGGCGAATATGATTATTTACTAAAGGTATTGGTTAGAGACATGGATTGCTTTGATCATTTCTATAAGCGGTTAGTTAGTGGTATTGAGTTTTCTGATGTCACATCCAGTTTTGCTATGGAGCAAATTAAATACACCACCGCGGTGCCGTTAAGCCATTTGTAAATGAATAAAAAGCATCGTGACTAGCGCTCGTAGTCAGTTGTTAGAAGCTTTGTTCACAGCAGCTATCTGTTTGCTATGGGGTTAGAGGTGTCAGTAAGTGCAACGTCGGTCTTGATGGGGATCAGAGATAAAAAAAATGAGGCCATCTTCATGGCCCCATCTAATATTAATGATTTTGGTCTTCAACGTGCTGTTCTGCGAATATCTTGGATTTCTTTTTGATTTTACATCCTAGGATACGCTGCGCATTCTTACGGCCAATATAATGAGCGACCGTATAGGGGTGTGCGCGCTTGAAGAACCGTGAAAATGAATGAAAAACATTTTCCATAGCTTGGCTCCTTCTTAGTAAAATTACCCCAAATGAAATATAGTAATATTACACTTTGATGTCAAGGTGGTGGTAACCATCTTTTTCATTATTTTTTAGTGCCAGAATGTGGAAAAGGATCACGTTTATTTCTATCTATAACTGCTTTAACAAAGCGGTTATAGCTAAAAATAGACAGATTTTTATGATCTGAGTAGAAGTTGAGGTCACTGTAATTCGCGAGCAACACTAGCAGAAGAAAGCAAGAAAGGGGGGCATGCAAACCATGACAACCCCATAGAGCAGCGCCTGTGTACCAGCTATACAGCGTTGAATGTTTTCGATTTAGGCCCACTAGACCTTCAAACATCCGCTTTGTCTAGACGACACACAGACCGCTGCAACAATGTACCCCCAAGATCAACAGGCTCTAGTAATAAGACAGCTTTTCTGATTTTCCTGAAAATATTCGGTATACCAATGCGGTATAAGTCAGAATAATGGGCACGACTATGACCACACCGACCAATAAAAATCGCAGTGAGTTCCCATCACTCAACGCTTCCGCAACCGTCATATGACCTGGAATGATAAATGGGTAATAGCTTATTGCGAAAGCCAAAAAGCACAGGAGGAACACGAGTAGGGCGATAAAGAATGGGAGCCATTCTCCTTTTCCTTGTAGTTGAGGCAATTTTTTCAGCAAAACGGCACACAGTGCGAGTAGCGCAAAGCAAGCCACGGGAATGGCAAAAAGTACATAGCCCCACGGCGCTGATAGCCATAGTGCCCTTACATCATCGTGTAATGCCAAATTAGCTAAGCTTACGGCTATGATACCTGCCCCTAGTACCCCCAGTCCCCGACGAGCCCAGTAGTAGGCTTTTTGTTGTAGTTCACCTTCTGTTTTTAGAATAAGCCAGCATGCACCAATAAAGGCATACGCTGCTGTAACGCCAAAGGCAGCAAGTAGGGCAAAGCCCTGTGCCCACAGGTCGGTACGCAATCCCGTAACATAAATGCCCAACATATAGCCCTGAGCCAATGTAGTCAGCAGAGAACCATATTTAAATGCCAAGTCCCATTTACGCTTGTTGACCTGTACTACTTTGGCGCGAAAATCAAATGCCACACCGCGGAGAATTAACCCTAGCAACATAAAAGTCGCAGGTAAGTACAACGTCTGTAGAAACGCGCTATGGGCTTCTGGAAATGCAATCAGCAACAGCCCGATAGCCAGTACTAACCAGGTTTCGTTGGCATCCCAGTAGGGCCCAATTGAGGCAATCATGTCGTCTCTGAAGGCTTCCGTTCTTGGGGGAATGAGGACGCCGACGCCAAGATCATAGCCATCCAATACGGCGTAGAGAAACACCGATAACCCTAACAGTCCCACATAAATATTACCGAGCATTTCTGTAGAAATAGTGTCAAACATAGCGGCTCCTTAAATGGTTTGCGGATCGGGGTTAGTAGGTTGCATTTTAGCTTTAGCCATCTCCCGTTCCTCTGAGGTTATTTCTTCAATTTCGACAGCTCGTCTACACATGAGGGTAAGAGTCCCCATAAAGGCAACCAACAGCACGCTATAAATAACCAAATAGAGACCAAATGACAGCGCGATATTGGCTGGAGGAAGTTGAGTAACCGCTTCAGCCGTTTTAAGTACACCGCTAACTAAGTACGGCTGTCGTCCAATTTCAGTGACATACCAGCCTGCGAGGGTTGCCACCCAGCCGCTAAACGCCATATAGGTAAATAGGCGTTTAAGCCAGATAGGAAAGGTTTTATTGCGAATTAGGTAAAGGCTACCAAGCCATGAAACTGCTAACATCAACATGCCCATACCTACCATGATCCTGAAACCGAAAAAGACCGGCGCGACGGGTGGGTGCGCGCCCTCGAATTCGTTCAGTCCCCTAATTTCTCCTTGTAGTTCATGTGTTAGAATAAGGCTGGCACCATAAGGTACGGGCACCTCAAAGTGATTTTCTCTGCCTTTCTCATCGGGGATTGCAAACAATAATAAAGGCGCACCTTGTGTGGTTTCCCACAGTCCTTCCATAGCAGCCACTTTTTGCGGTTGGTGCTCTAAGGTATTTAGCCCATGCATGTCACCGGCAAATATTTGAAGAGGGATGAGAACCGCAGCAGTGTAGGTTGCAGTTTTTAATGCTAGTTTTGGCGCGAGCTTGTTGTCACCTTTTAGCATTCTATAGGCAGACAAGCCTGCAATGAGGAAGCTGGCGGTAAGACCTGATGCCAACATCATGTGTATGAAGCGATAGGGGAAAGAAGGATTAAAGATTATTTCTTGCCAATTTGTGGCATAAACCACACCATTTACTACCTCAAACCCTTGTGGTGTTTGCATCCAACTATTGAGCGCTAAAATCCAGAAAGCGGAAGTGGTGGTTCCCAGTGCCACAATTAGCGTTGCAGCTGTGTGTAGCCAATTGGGCACACGTCGTATGCCAAATAGCATGATCCCAAGAAACGTAGCCTCTAAAAAAAAGGCAGTAAGTACTTCGTAACCCAATAGAGGGCCTGCCACATTTCCGACTTTTTCCATAAAGCCAGGCCAGTTCGTGCCAAATTGGAACGACATGGTAACGCCACTTACGACGCCAAGGGCAAAGCTAAGTGCAAATACCCTTACCCAAAAGCGGTACATTCGCATCCAAACAGGATGGCCTGACAGGTTAGCGCGTAGCTTGAAGTAAAATAAAAACCACCCCATTGCCATTGTGATGGTAGGAAAAAGAATATGAAAACTGATATTTAACGCAAATTGTAAACGAGACAGCAAGAATGCATCCACAGAAAGTCCCCTTAGTTAACGCTGTTTTTCCCCGGCAATAACTTGTCCTTAAGCTCAAGCATACGGCCTACGCCAGAACCTAGCTTCATTAAAGTGTTTAACTTTTCAGGCCCGAGATTTTGAAGCTCTTCAGACCATGCAGTAATTGATTCGAGTAAATCGTGAATTTCGTTCAGTTTATTCTGAGCATTGGCTTCTTTTTCGTTGGCTGGGGCATCTAATAGTAGGTCTCGTAGTAGACTCATGGTGGGATCGATTTCGCGTTTACGTCGTTCTTCAAATACCCGATTTGCCAGAGTCCATATGTCTCCTGCAGGAATAAAGAACTCTTTTCGTTCGCCCGGCACCAGGTGTTGTTTCACCAAACGCCATGATTGAAGTTCTTTAAGCCCCATACTGGTATTGCCACGGGAAATATTTAATGCGTCGGCAATTTCCTGCGCTGAGATTGGTTCCTCGTTAAGTACGATAAGTGCGAGTATTTGACCTACAGTTCTGTTGAAGCCCCAGCGGCTACCCATTTCACCAAAATGCATCACGGCTGATGTAATAAGTGGAGTCATCTTCATATATGTTCCTTGATAAAGTTTCAGAAATTACTGAAAGTTTATAAGGAGCCTTGATGTAGATCAACATTTTTCGCATATTTGTGGTGTAGAGGGACGTAATCTGCAGCAAAGCCAAAAGATTCAAATTTTATAATATGGTAATTCAGCAACTTGCAGATAATTCATTGCACTGGGGTTACTTCTGCTTCACCATAGGCGTTCAAATATCACAGACGGATCGCAGATGAATAGCTACCAGGCCCCCTCGCTTCAAAACTGTGAAGATGAAGCCATCCACTTAATTGAAAGTGTACAAAGTTTCGGCTACGTCATAGCGCTTGATCCAAGGGATAAAGTCATTCAGGTTGTGAGTAGTAATATCTCTGAGCTTTTTAAAACCCAAGTGATCCCCGGTAAAACCCTTATAACTGAACTGATAGATACGCCCTCTCCAGAATCTCATACCTTTCAAACGATTCACGAGTTAGTTAAAGGGGGGAAAACACGCCACGCCTACCAATGGAAGTTTGCTGAAAACGCCTTACACCTTGAAGACTGGGAAAAGGAAGGCAGTGGAGTTGCCTTTGACTCGAATGGTCTTTTGGTTATTGAGTTAGAGCCTACACCACAATTGAGCTTTGAAGCAGCCAGACAATGGGTACCGATGGATGTGGATATTCGGCCATTGCTTCCAGATGTAGATCATTGTGATTCAATTAACGACGTAGCCGATGCCATTGCGGTGCTATTTCAAAAATATATAGGCTTTCAGTCGGTGATGATCTACCAGTTTGATAAAGCCTTCTGTGGTGAAGTGATTGGCGAGGCAACACATGCTGAAAATCGCGCTTTTAAAGGGCTAAAATTTCCCGCCTCAGACATCCCTAAACAAGCACGAGAGCTTTATCTGCAAAACAGAGTGAGATGTGTTTACGACGTTGAAGAATCCCCGATTCGTTTAATACCGAGTTTGTCTGAAAAAAGCAGAGAGCCCATCGATTTATCTATGTCTATGGTGCGTTCTGTATCACCAGTCCATATTCAATATTTGAAAAATATGGGGATCCGCTCTTCCTTTTCAGTGTCACTGGTGTTTGAAGGCAAGTTGTGGGGATTGGTTGCGTGCCATCACAACTCACCGAAATATATTGATCAGAAAAAGCGTCTAGTGTGTGAGTCTTTAGGCCACCTATATGCATGGCAACTGCATACCAAAGCGTTGCATGAGAAAAAAGAGCAATTTCAGAATCGTCAACGCAAGTTGAATAATATCGTTCACCAGCTGACCACCTATGTCAATCCGTTGGAGGCCATCACGCAAAAAGAGCCGCAATTACTCGACGTTGCTGAGGCAAGTGGTATGGCTGTCATTACCCCATCTGGGAATTATTTGGTAGGTAAAACCCCTTCTGAATCTACACTTTCGAGTTTGCTCGAGAAGTTTGCCATTGCAAATTCAGAGCAGTCGATTGCGGTTAATCGCTTGACAGATGTAGTGGACGACGGATGTGAACTCAATGGTATTAGAGGCATGTATATCTCTTGTGTATCTGCCAAGTTAGGGTATTACACCGTGTGGTTCCGCGAGCAACGGGATAAAATGATTCGCTGGGCTGGAAAAGAGGCTGCTTCAAAGGATGTGGGTAAATCACTAACCCCCCGAAACTCTTTCGAAATGTATTTACAAAGTGTAGTGGACGAATCACAGGAATGGAGTGAGGATGACAAGTTAATCATTGAAGGCTTCGATCATCTATTTATTCCATATGCACTCAGTTTAAAGGCCTCTTTAGATAGGCAAATTAATAAACTCGAAGAGTTGGATAAAGCAAAAGATCAGTTTCTTGCCAGTATTTCTCACGAACTTCGCTCACCGCTTAATTCCATTGTAGGCTGGACAGATTTGGCGCTGATGGACGTGGCTAATATCGATCGAATGACTGATGCGCTAGGTGTGATAAAGCGAGCTGCTTCCACTCAGTCTGCGTTAATAAACGATATTCTCGATTTATCCCGGATCATATCAGGGACAATGAAATTAAGTACCCATTCGCTGAAAGTGGCCCATGCCATCACTGAGGTAGCAAAGTCTTTTGAAGCGGGCTTTGCCAGTAAGAATATCCAGCTGACTATTAATTGTGAAGACGAACATACTCAAATATTAGGCGACAGTCTTCGTATTAAGCAAGTCATAAATAACCTCTTAAGTAATGCGCTTAAATTTACCGCTAAAGGTGGAATGGTGCACGTGAGAGGAAAGCGGGAACACTCTAATTATCTTATCCGCGTAAAAGATAACGGTAAAGGTATGACTCGTGACCAACTCAATCATGTCTTTGAGCGTTTCTATCAGGGAAGAAACGAGCATAATCGCCATGGTTTGGGCTTGGGTCTTTCCATCGTAAAAAGCCTGGTCGAAATGCATGGCGGGGAAATATACGCTGACAGTGATGGACCCAACACCGGTACAACCTTTTTCGTATCACTTCCCATTGCACCATTGAATTTGCACGACGATATTATTGAGACTAAACGCTCTGAAATCAGCGATTTAACGGAATCATTGCGCCTTGATGGCCTGCGCATTTTAGTGGCAGAAGACGAACAGGATGCCAGAGATTTCATCAAATTGTTTTTAGAGTCTAATGGTGCAAGAGTCAATGTAGTTAGGAATGGTTTACTGGCATGGAAAGAGCTCAACGATATGCCTGACGCTTTTGATTTATTGCTTTCAGACATTGGTATGCCTGAACTAGACGGCTTGGGATTAATTACCAAAATACGCGCCAGTGAAAACCCAACAATTGCGTCACTACACGCGGTCTCGCTAACGGCTTATGCCTACACTTCTGACAGAGTAAAAGCGTTGAAAGCAGGGTTTTCCAATTATGTTTCCAAGCCAGTAGATGGCGAAGAGCTACTGACTATTTTGGAAATGTATATCCCTGAAAAAAGCTAGGGCTACCACTTGCGAATAAGTTGACGATAAATGGTGGCATCCAACAGTGATGGGGTAGTGTGCTCTTCAGCCAGTTGAGGTAGCGCTGAGTCACTTTGTTGCCGTGAAGCATAGGCCTGTCCATCGATAAAAAAGCGGCTTTTTTCTGACGTGGCCATGCCATCGAGTGAATAGGCTAAATCATGACGGTGATAAGGGCGAGTGATAGATGAGTGGCCAATAAAATCGGCTATACCGTCACCATCAATATCTTTGGTTAACCATGCAATACCAAGCAATACATTGAACTCACCTTCGTGTTGCATATCGGCTACCGCACTGTTGAAGGCATGGATGGTTTTTGCTGCGTTGGTTACCGTGTTACGGATAGCCAGTTGAAAACCCGAATGGACCAATGGCTTTGCTGAAAAATGCAGTAATTCTTCGTCGTCATAGGCGAGTAGGGTATTAAACTCATTTGCTAACAATTGAGTGGTAATGAGGTAGGGTGCGCGGTCGTCGGCCAGTTGCCTGAAAGCATCGAATGTAGATGGGTTTCTTGACCATTTAATCTCTTTTAACAATCGAAAAGTTGGTGTATTTGCAAAGCGGTTTTCAATGGCTACGCGGTTGTTATTTAGATGGGGAAACAATTTAATGTTTTCGACATCGTAACGCTTACTAACAGCGTAAAGGTATATGGGTAAGTAGACGTCAGATAAGAGGAAGTCGCTTTTGTTCTCACCCAAGTCAACATGTGCAAATTCACCGTCTACTTTTCCTGTTAATACTGAACTGCCGAGAAAAGCATCGCGCATTACCTTTAATTCTATATCGATATTGGCTCTATTAAAGGCAGCAGTAACGATCTTATTGAGCCTAGCTGGCTCACCATCATCACTGACATACGTTTCAAAAGGGGATGCCGCGAGCGTGGTAGTTGCCTGAGAAGAAAATGTTACAAAGCCAGCAATTAAGCTTATGAGAAAAACAAAGTTGCTGGGCTGGATTTGGGTGAGGCAAGCGGGTTGTGTTGGCAAAATAATTCTCCATGCGCATGTAAACATGCTTTTGTTACACTTTAATGCAGATGGAAGTTTTGATCCAATGGGCGCATTTTAGATGATCAACGTACAAGCGGCAGCTATTACTCGCTAACCGCTTGCCGTTTTGTACTATGAACTACCTCAGCCTAAGGGTTATTCACCAAAACTACCAGCAGGACCAGGGTAAACCACTACACTTTCTATCCCGTCTTTGTTTACGCTGGCTACGCCAAAGAAATAATTGTCGATGACAATATTTTCCAGCGTTGCTTCAGTCACATTACCCACGAATTTGCTAAACTCCCGTTGCGGGGCGTCTGTATGTCGCCAGTATACTTTATAGCCTTTTAGCTGAGGGTTTTGTTTACTGTCTAGGGCATTCCACTTCAAAGTGGTAGAGGGTTGAACTGCGCCTTCAATAGTGACATTCACAGGTGGGTTAGGTGCCCAGGCCATAGCAGCAAGTGAAACTGCATTAAGACCCGTAAGCTTTGCTGCGTACTCGAAATTGACCCCGTCTAACGTGTCTCCATAAGCAATACCGTTTTCAGTGCGTAAATCTTGATGCTGACGCGTGTAGTTTTCGTTAGTTTCCATAATGCGAATACCCGGGTAGCCCAGGTCATTAAATGGTCGGTGGTGACCACCTCGACCAAACCGGTCTAAGCGATAAATCACCATAGTATCGAGGTTTTCAATATATTGATCGGCTATGTTATCGATATAGCGGGCGAGGTTGCGACTGGGTGAATCTACCTCGCCTCCGGTAAAACGACGCCTACGTGCTTCTTCATCAGTTTCAGTTACACGAGTACCTTCCGCAAACAGGCGCGCTGTGGTGTTATTAATCACACCATTGACTCCTTCAATGTTGCCAATCATATCGTTATTGAGCACGGCTTTAATTCTCCAACCGTCTTTTTTGGCTTGATTGGCCATAATTCGCCCGCCAAATAACCCTTGTTCCTCACCAGAAAGGGCTGCGTATACAATAGAACCGTTAAACTTATACTTAGTTAACACCCTCGCGGCTTCCAGTGTACCTGCTACGCCTGAAGCATTGTCATTTGCACCTGGCGAATCAGAGGTATAGTCCATGACATCTGAAACTCGAGAGTCAATATCACCAGACATGATCACATAGCGGTCGGGATCTGTAGTGCCACGCTGAATGGCTATTACGCTAACTACCTCAACGGGATCGGGTATGCGTTTTTCGCCACTGATTATCTCTGATTGGAAATAGACTTCTAAGCATCCACCGCAATCGGCGGAAATTTTGTCGAACTCGGCTTTAATCCAACGGCGAGCAGCACCGATTCCACGTGTGTCAGAGTCAGTTTCTGACAAAGTGTGTCTGGTACCGAAGTTGACTAACCTGGTGATGTCATCTTCAATACGCTGGGCAGAGACGTTTTCAGCGATGTGATAGAGCGCGTCGCGTTGTATAAGGGAAGCGTCATTGGTCGCAGAGTTGTCAGAGTCATGGGCAAAAGCCGCCGCGGAAAGGGCAGGCAAAACTGCCGCACACAGTGCGCTAATCAGTCGAGGTGTTCGGGACTTGTTGGTGTATTGGGTTGTTATCATTGTTTTCTCCAGTGTTTGTAAAATCACCATAACGAATATGATGAAAACGGACAATTGGAGTAAACCCGTGTAACTGCGAGTTATCGCAACGACTTATCGCAACGGCTTATTACAATGAGATATCGCGTTTGATAAAGAAGCACGGTGCTGGCATAACCAGCACCTGAAAGTAAAAACCTTAAATAAAGGCGAAGGCATCGCCGAACAGGTTTTCTACTTTTAAGCCTCGCTGCGTAAAGTCATCTCGCACTACCTTGGCCATTTCAAAGCGTCCCGCTACGTACACTTGAACATTTTCGAAGCTGGCGTGGTCGGCCATCACAGCATGATGAACCCATCCGGTGCGGCCTTTCCAATCGTCACAGGCAAATTCCACTACAGGGACAAAAGTAAAATGATCATACTTTTTAGCCAATTGAGATAGCTCGTCGGCAAGATAGAGGTCGCTGGCGTGCCGTCCACCCCAATAGAGGGTCACAGGCGTCTTGTCGCCGCTGTGAAGGTGTTCTTGCAAGATAGAATAGGTGTATGAAAACCCCGTTCCACCTGCAATTAAAATCATCGGTAAGCCGTTGCTCTGTAAAAAGGCTTCACCGTTTCCAATACTCAGTGTAATTTCTGAATTGGCACGCATCTGCGCTAGCACTTCACCTGCGTAATTGTTGCCAGGCTCTGCACCAATATGCAGTTCAATACGGCTATTGTCATAGGCTGCATTGGCAATGGAAAAAGGGCGCATATCGTTTTCACCCATGAGCACCATAGCGTATTGGCCTGCTTTAAAACTTACCGCCGAGGCGGGTATCAATTCCACTTTTTGTACAACATCGGTTAAAGGCGTGATGCTTGCAACCTGACACTTTATTTCTGACATGAATTCTCTTCTAACCTTTTTGCTTAGCGTATCGCCTTCGATTGGACAATATATCGTCCTTACATGATACCAAGTTCGTCCCAGATATCATCAATCCGTTTCTTCACTGCTTCATCCATCACAATGGGTACACCCCATTCGCGATCGGTTTCCCCTGGCATTTTGTTCGTGGCATCCATACCCATTTTTGAACCCAGACCAGACACAGGGGAGGCAAAATCTAAGTAGTCAATTGGGGTATTCTCAATCATCACGGTGTCTCTAGCCGGATCCATACGGGTCGTGATAGCCCATATAACATCATTCCAGTCTCTGGCGTTTACATCATCATCACACACAATAACAAACTTGGTATACATGAACTGGCGTAAGAACGACCATACCCCCATCATTACCCGTTTGGCATGCCCTGGATATTGCTTTTTCATCGTTACAACAGCCATGCGATACGAGCAACCTTCTGGCGGCAAGTAAAAATCCACTATCTCGGGAAACTGTTTTTGCAAAATAGGCACAAACACTTCGTTAAGTGCGACACCCAAAATGGCGGGTTCATCGGGTGGACGACCGGTATACGTAGAGTGGTAGATAGGATCTTTACGGTGCGTAATATGGGTAACTGTGAATACTGGAAAATCGTCAACTTCATTATAGTAACCCGTGTGATCGCCATAAGGCCCTTCTGGGGCTTTTTCGTCTTGAGCAATATAGCCTTCAAGGACTATTTCGGCACTCGCCGGTACTTGTAAATCATTGCTAATGGATTTGACTACTTCAGTTTTATCGCCACGAAGAAGTCCCGCAAACGCGTATTCTGACAGCGTGTCTGGTACCGGAGTCACTGCCCCTAATATTGTGGCGGGGTCTGCCCCTAAGGCAACAGAGACAGGGTAAGGTTCTCCTGGGTGCGTTTGGCACCATTCACGGAAATCTAAAGCGCCACCTCGATGAGATAGCCAGCGCATGATCAGCTTGTTTTTACCAATCACCTGTTGGCGATAGATACCCAAATTCTGACGCTTCTTGTGAGGACCTTTGGTAATACTTAATCCCCATGTAACGAGGGGCGCCACGTCACCAGGCCAACAGCGTTGGATAGGAATTTTCGACAAATCTACGTCATCACCGCTTAATACGACTTCTTGGCACGGAGCCTTTTTAAGTACTTTCGCTGGCATATTAAGAACTTGCTTGAAAACAGGGAGTTTTTCCCACAAATCCTTTAGACCCTTAGGAGGCTCTGGCTCCTTTAAATAAGCCAACAGCTTGCCCACTTCGCGAAGTGATGCCACTGACTCTTGTCCCATACCCATAGCCACACGCTCAGGAGTGCCAAATAAATTTGCCAGAACTGGCATGTTATGACCTTTGGGGTTTTCGAATAGCAGTGCGGGGCCGCCAGCACGCAATGTGCGATCGGCAATCTCTGTCATTTCAAGGTCTGTATCTATGGGCTGGCTAATGCGAACCAACTCGCCTTTCGCTTCTAATTGGCGAATAAAGTCACGTAAATCTTTGTACTTCATTATGGCTGTGATATCCGGCTTCTGTAATTATTGGCAAGAATATACTATTTAGCGCTAAAGTCCGATCAGTTCGCGGTATGAATGGGGGATTATTCGTTTAAGTTACAAAATAATCTTTACAGGGGCTCAGTTTGTGTGTGATATAACAAAATACTAATTAACCAACATTTGCCTAAGGTGGTTTCATGAGTACCTTCGATCACGACATGCTCGACGAGTTAAACTTACTCCTTAAATTTCCTACTGATAGCTTACTTCAAGGTTTAAAGATCCACCATGACGCCAGTCAAACTATGGTTAACGCCGCTTCGAGGCTGTATGCAAAAGGCTTAATTACTCAACCGGATGGTGGCTACCTTACTGACCTAGGTATAGACTTGGCCGATCACGCCCGTCACATTCAATCTGCAATGTGTCCTCGAAAAAGTGGACATTAGTGGCCTATACGCAGTCAAGGTCAGCGGGTTTAGTTAAGATATTCTATACTCTGTCGATAACCCTATTAAGCTTGCTGACTAAATAACCTAATAGCCATGAAACATATTTTCTCTTCACTCCTACTACTGAGTACTTTATCTGTTAGTTCAATTTCTACTGTTGATGCCCTTGAGGGGGAAACAATTGAAGAACTGCGTGCTGTGCAACTTTATAGCCAGGATGCATTGATAGAACTCATTAACAGTAACACTCATCTTGATAAAGTGGTCGCAGACAGATGCCAGCTAGTGCAAGATATTGAAGCAAGAGCAGATGTGCTCAAAGTGCCCGCTTATCAATTTTTATGGGGGGATATGCTGGCATGGGGTGTGTGCATAGACGCAGAGCCTGCTAGGGGAATTGGTTATATAGAAGATGCCGCAGATCAGGGGTTACCCGCAGCGCTTGAACAATTAGGGCGTTACTATGCAAACGGTACCTTGGTGCAACAAGACAAAGATCGCGCAGTGGTCTATTTAAGAGAAGCGGCAGCATTAAATCATTTGAAAGCGCAAATTCATTTAGTCGCCTTGTTTTTAGAAGGGTATGGTAGTCCTTATGATTACGAGGATGCCTATCACTGGCTATATAATTCGGTAACCGATGACAAAAAGCAGCACGCGCAAATTTCCACTTATCTCACTCGCCTTGAAAAACTCATGCATCCAAAAGCTGTACGTGCCGCAAAGCGACCTTTAGATAGTTAAAATGACTGAAATTGAGGAACGTCAACCGCGTTATTAAACCAAATTTAGTCGCCTTTACGTTTACCGCTGAGCATTGGGCGGATAAGCTCTATTTTGCCTTTGTGTTGAACCACAAAAACGGCAGCGATATGTACTAGTACACATCCGTACAAGGTGTTGGCAAAGATTGCGTGAATATTTTCCAAGGTACTGTTTCCAAAGAAGATATCAACTTCTTCCATCATGAAACCGGTTATTCCTAAACCCAGTAATAACCCACAAACAGCCATCACCATAAGCCAACCGAATGGATTATGCCCATGTGTTTTAGCCACTTTACCTTGTGTTAGCTGACGAATATGCACAGCAAATGCGTTGCGGCTAAGATCAATATGTTTGAAGCTGGCAAGTGATTGTCTATCTTTTATCATTCCCCAGCCAATACGAATGCAGACTAAAGCGCTAGCCGTGTAACCGGTCACCTCGTGAATCAACCGGCCGGGCTCCACAATAAAATAGTTAACGAAAAATGCTAAAACGATGCCCCAATGGCAAAGTCTGACTACCGGGTCCCAGATGTAGAGGTCGTGTGGCTGTGAGATGGTATTTTTCATAAAGGTATAGTGTGAAGGTATTACTGCGATACGCATTGATAAGATAAGTGACCACAAGTATATGGTTAATAGCGCTACTGAATAGCAGTAGCGCTGAGTAAATACCTATTAGTGGCGCTCTTCTTTCACAATGCTGCCATCAACGGGGTTGAAGTAAATTTCAACCTTGTTTTCCTGGGCATCAAATCCATAAATTTCATAACAGTTACCACCAGTCACTTTGAACTCGTTAATTTTATACCCTTGGGCTAGCAGTTGTGCTTGAAATGCATCTTGGTTTTGCCATTCAGATTCTGGAGCCGTGGTACATTGGGTGGTGCCATGTTCTGCGCTGCATGCACTTAGTAAACTCGCCACACCCATTGCAGTAAGTAACAGTAGAGATTTTTTCATTGTCTTTTCCTCGACCATGTGTGTCATTAAAATTATGTTTATTTCCGGGCCAACTCACATTTAGATTACACCCATAGATAACTAAATAATACCCTGATATTTAGGTGATTTATCTCGCAGGGTTGCATCGTACTTAGGCGGATATCACATGAGTATGAGTCGCAGTCACCTTGCCTTGCAATGTTAAAATGTCATCCACGTAATGCCATGTTGCGGTAGCATTATTATGGCTTACCGCTAAAGTAAGAAAGCCCCGTTGGTGAAGATTACAGTAAGTAAGATCATCAACAAGTAATGGAAGATCGTCAGCCATCGTGGAAGCACTATTATCGTCCATTGCGAGATAATGTTCCATGCCAGGTGACGTTACACCTGGTGTGGCGAGTTCGGTAGCAACAACAGTACCATCTTCAAGCGTCAGCGTATTTAGCCAAGCATTGTGGGTGTCTCCAGCTAAGGCAATGATGGGTTTGTTTAACTGTTTTAATTGTATAAGCAATTGTTCACGTTCTACAGGGTAGCCGTCCCAGGCGTCTAAATTATAGGGCATAGTAGTAGTGATAAGCTGCAATTCCTGTTCTGATAGCGTACTGCCTTTCATTTGCCTGCGTTTTAGGTTGGCAAGTGTGTGAACATGAGTTGGAATGTCTTTGCGCGGGATGCCGTTAAAAATTGAAGCGGGATAGTGCATTCGACCCATGAGTAGCTGTTGCCCAAGTACTTGCCACTTAGCGTTACTGCTTTGCATGGCGGTATGTAACCAGGTTCGCTGGTCTTCACCTAACAGCCCGCGAGCGGGATTAGCCAAGTCCTGCATAAAGGCTACCTCATCGAATTCTTTGGTTTGGGGGTGTCGATAGTGGGCATATTCCAGTTGCTTGTCACGCGCCAATACACGGGTATCGAGCATATATAGGTCAAGCAGTTTACCAAAAGTAAACTGGCGATAAATTTCTAAACGCGCGTCACCGAAGGGAGGGCGGATCGGTAGCCATTCATAGTAGGCTTGCACCGCAGCTGCGCGTCTTTCATAAAAATCGCCTTCATTTTCTTGATGATTTTCAGCACCGTCTTTATACGTGTCATTAGATATTTCATGGTCATCCCACACCACGATAAAGGGTTTAAGGCGATGTAGTGTTTGTAATCCTTGATCAGTGCGATAAAGGGCATAGCGCTTGCGGTAGTCTTCAAGCGAATACAACTCAGTGTCGTTGTCAGGGGCAAAAGTGCGACCAATCTCCTTCGCGTGTTCGGTGGCATAGCCTCTGCCGTCATATTCATAGATGTAGTCACCTAAATGCAGAACAAAATCGATATCATTTTGTTTGGCAGCTTCCATATAAGGTGTAAAAAAGCCAGCTGGGTAATTTGAACAGGAAAAAATTCCAAAAGTTACTTTTTCTACGCTTTGTGTTGGTAGCGTAAGCGTCTGGCCGATAGGGCTTTCGTTATCTGCACTGTTAAATCGATAGTAATAGCGGCTTGACGGATCTAGACCTTTTACATCCACTTTCACAGTGAAATCACGGGTGGCTAAGGCTTCAACATTGCCACTAGCGACAATCGTAGTAAAAGATTCATCACTCGCCACTTCCCAAGAGATATCAGCTTTAACTGAGGGAGAGGGTGGCATTGCGCGGGTCCATATAATGACGGCATGTTGTTGAGGATCGCCACTGGCAACACCATGCGTAAAGGCCGCTGGACTTAACGAGCCTGTATTTGAAACACAGCCCACTAGTCCCGTTGATACTGCCATACTAGCGCCTGTCAGTGACGAAAGTTTGATAAATAGTCTTCTATCCATAATGCAATTTTCTTTTATTAGGTTCATAGACGCTATGAGGTTGTATTAATTTTATACGGCTGATATGTGACAAGGTGATGTCAGTCTTTTTATCGTTACATTGCTCCAACAAAGGAAAAACCGCTTCGACATGGATGTAATTAGTTCGCAATGTTTTTCTGCGAATACTGTTATACTGTGCATCAAACAACCACATGAACCAATTTAAATCGATGTGGCTACCCATTTCAAACTGGTGTTTTTAGCGAAGGGGGCTCTGCTTCCATGCACGAGCCACATTCACAATTGAATTAATTGTGTAAGTTAACGCCAATGCAAAAAAACATCGGGCTAGGGAAGAGAAAGACTTTCCAGTAAACCAATTTAGATAGTAGACAAAAGGTAATTTATAAATACATGAGTGATGATCCGCATTATCAGCGCGAGAAAGAGAAGTACGACAAACCGGTCGCAAGTCGAGAATACTTAATGAGCGTATTAAAAGAGCATGACAGGCCATTGTCATTTCTTGATATATGTAATTTGGTAAATGCGTTTGATGAAGATGCACGTATAGGAATTCAGCGTCGTCTACGTGCCATGGAGCGCGAAGGGCAGGTCCAATTTACCAAACAGAAAAAATATATACTTCAAAACCGCGATGAAATAATCACGGGACGCATAATCGGACACCGCGATGGTTATGGCTTTCTGCGTCCAGAAGATAAAAGTGGTGACTTATTCATAAGTGCAGGACAGATGAACCTGTTTTTGCATGATGACGTTGTTGAAGCTCGAGTGAGTGGTACCGATCGCCGTGGCAGAAAGGAAGCCTTCGTTACACAAGTCATTGAACCACGAAATGAGCCTATAGTAGGGCGTTATTTTGTCGAGCAAGGCTTTGGTATGGTGGTACCTGATGACAGCCGTCTGCAACACGAAATTGTTATTCCACCAGAAAGTACTCATGGCGCTCGAATGGGACAGGTGGTCGTTGTTGAACTCACCCAAAGACCTCGTCGTAAGATGAATCCGGTGGGTAAAATAGTGGAAGTACTAGGTGAACACATGGCACCTGGTATGGAAATAGAAATGGCGATTCGTACTTATGATATCCCTCACCAATGGCCAAAAGGGGTGGCTAAGCAAATCGAAAAGCTGACTGACAGCGTTCCCGATGAAGCTAAAGAAGGGCGTATTGACTTACGTCAGCTGCCGTTAGTGACCATCGACGGTGAAGACGCCCGCGACTTTGATGATGCGGTTTATTGTGAGCCGCTTGACGATGGTGGGTGGCAATTATGGGTTGCTATTGCAGATGTAAGTCATTACGTGAGAACTGGAACGGCTTTAGATGATGAGGCTCAGCAGCGGGGTAATTCGGTCTATTTTCCCGATCAGGTTATTCCAATGTTACCCGAAGTACTGTCAAATGGATTGTGCTCTCTAAACCCGGAAGTTGACCGTCTTTGTATGGTTTGTGAAATGACGGTTAGCGCGCAAGGAAAGCTGGAAGAGTTTCAGTTTTACGAGGCGGTAATGAATTCCCACGCTCGGCTTACCTATACCAAGGTGTGGAATATTCTGCAGGGCGACAAAGAGTTGCATCAACGGTATGAGGAACACGTTCCTCATCTGCGTAATTTGCACGACTTGTACCGCGCCCTTAAAAAGGCGCGTGCAAAACGCGGTGCTATTGAGTTTGAAACGCAAGAAGTAAAATTTGTGTTTAATGCGCAGCGTAAAATTGAAAATATTGTGCCGTTGGTGCGCAATGATGCACACAAACTTATCGAAGAATGCATGATCATGGCAAATGTCAGCGCTGCACTCATGCTCGAAAAACATGAGGCGCCTTCGTTGTATCGGGTTCATGACAAACCTGATGCAGACAGACTGACCGCATTTACCAGCTATTTAAGCGAAATTGGTATTCCTCACCGTATAAGTGAAGACGCCGAACCTGCAGCCTTTACAGATGTCGTATTAAAAACGCGTGGTCGAGTAGACGAAGAGCTCATTCAAACCATGTTACTTCGTTCAATGAAACAGGCAATTTACGATGGGGATAATGTAGGCCATTTTGGGTTAGCGCTTGAGGCCTACGCACACTTTACTTCGCCCATACGCCGTTACCCCGATCTTGTGGTTCACCGTGCATTAAAAGGCATAATTGCGAAACAGCGCGGTAAAAATAAGGTAAGTGGCGCGAAAAACTACACTGTCGAAGAGATTGAACAATTGGGTGAGCAATGTTCAATGACAGAGCGACGAGCAGATGATGCCACCCGAGACGTGTCTGACTGGCTTAAGTGTGAGTTTATGCTGGACCACGTGGGAGATTCATTTGAAGGTGTGGTCAGTTCAGTCACTAACTTTGGCTTGTTTATTCGTCTGACCGAATATCACATTGATGGTTTAGTGCATATTACTTCCTTAGACGATGATTACTATCGCTATGACGATGTGAAACAGGCGCTGGTAGGAGAGTCTGGTCATCGTCAATTCAGGTTAGGAGACACCGTAGAAGTCAAAGTCGCCGCGGTTAACTTGGATGAAAGAAAGATTGATTTATTGCTTGATAAGTCTATGCTGCGCGGCCGCAGCGGTAAGAAGGTCAAAGTAAGTTCTGTCAAAAAGGCGAACGATAAGTCTTCTGGAGTTAAGGATAAAAAAGGCGCAAAAGGTGCTAGGAAAACCGCAAGTAAGCGCGGCTCGAAAACAGGCAAGACGTTGAAATTGAATAAAAGAGGTAAGCGTTAGATGGCGCAGCAAGAATGGTTATACGGTTTACACGCTATGCAGTCAGTTCTAGAGAAAGAGCCCGAGCGTGTGATGGAAGTATTGGTGTTAAAAGGGCGTAATGATGATCGCCTGACCAGTATTGTGAACCAGGCCCGTCGATTTGGAATTTCAGTACAATTTTGTCAACGAAAAGCATTGGATGACAAAGTCGGCGGGGAGCAACACCAAGGGGTTGTGGCGAGAGCCAAGCCTGCGCGAGTGTTAGATGAAGGAGATTTGGACGCCATTTTAGCGAAAGAGCCTCAACCGCTTTTACTTGTTCTTGATGGTGTGACGGATCCACATAATTTAGGCGCGTGTTTACGTACAGCTGATGGCGCTGGGGTTCACGCGGTTATTGTACCTAAAGATAAATCAGCCAGTCTTAATGGCACGGTAAGAAAAGTCGCGTGCGGCGCTGCTGAAGTGGTACCGCTCATACAAATTACTAATCTGGCACGTACCCTAAAGCATCTACAAGATAAAGGTTTATGGATAGTGGGAACCGCAGGTGAAACCGACAAAACACTTTACGATGTAGATCTGAAAGGACCGACGGCTCTTGTTATGGGGGCGGAAGGAAAAGGTATGCGAAGACTAACTAAAGAAACCTGTGATGAATTGGTTAAATTACCCATGGCGGGCAGTGTGACCAGTCTCAATGTTTCAGTGGCGACTGGCGTATGCTTGTACGAAATCGTTAGGCAACGAAATACCTAATTTTAATTATCGATCTATAAAAAGCCCGCTGTAATGTGGGTTTTTTTCTATTTAAATGCAGAAGTTTTAACCAGTTTAGCCACAATTTAAGTGGCAGTCAGGTACAAAACTCTACCAAGTTAAAATGCATCAAAATGTAATCTTTTGATAAAGAATCGCAAGTTTTGCAAAGATTGCGTAAAGCGATGAACTCCCCCCTTCCCGAACAGCCTTATCGCTGTATTGTGCGTGTTTATATAGCAATTCTTGCCGAAATACATGCCGCTTTGTAGCAAATTTCATCTAACAAAAATATTGGAAGGACATTCAATTTATGCAATTGATTTCTCAACCCTCGCTCTGTGTCACATGGCTGCGTGCTATCGCCGTTGGGTTAATCGTACTTGTCGGGCTTTCAGCTTGCGGTGGGTCTGATGGGAGTAGTTCAGATTATACCTACGCGTACATTCAGTTTTATAACGCATCGCCAAATGGCGCTAACGTCGAAATGCGAGAAGTTGATGGAGACAGTTTTGGGTCTGCACAATTTGGTGACACCACCTCAATGTATTCGATGGAAAGTGGTGAGATAGAACTTGAATTCATTCGAACTGATTCCGATGACCAAGAGGTGTTCATTGAGGAACTCGAAGTTGATTTAAGAGAGGGGTATAAAACCATTGTGGTTATGAGCGGAGACTTTAATGCCCCGACATTTACCGTGTATTCTTTTGAGCGCGAAACGTTGGAAGATCACTTCCGCTTATTTGCACTTTCCGTAGCCGTGGATGATACATCGTATGATTTCTATATGAGTGAATCTGGCGACCCATTTGAAGCAGCGAATTTCCTAGGTACGATCACAACGGGTGAGATGGTTGAACTGAGTTATTGGGATACAGACGATGACAGTGATGATTTCGATGAAGGTGAATATACAATTTATCTGACGGCGCCGGGAGGTGATGAGGTTATCTTCGAGTCGCAAACTATAGATTTTATATACGAAACTGAGTATCTAATGACACTGCGCAATGTCAGCGGCGCTATTCAGGAAGGATTAGTCGTAGACACCATCTTGAATTCCTCGACGGTTACTGCACTAACTGATGTCGAAGCTGATTCACAGTATCGCATTTATAATTCCACTAATATTGATACGCCTCTTCAAGTTACCTTTGGTGGAAATACCGACGAAGAAGACGTCAGTTTTACGCTAGCCGCAGGTCAACTTTCTGATTTTTCTGCCATACGTTATGGCGATTATCGCGTGACAGTTACTGATCCTACTGGCACCGTTACCGCACTAAACAATAAGCTAATCACTTTAAATCAGGGCGAGAGTAAAGCCATTTTGATTTACGCAACAAACGACAAACTAGGAGCCGCGACATTTGTGGAAAGTGGGCTGCCACAGGCATACGATAAAACGGTTAACTTTATCAACTTAGTAGACGACTTCGACGATGTGGATTTTTACCTAGTGCGCAACGACGAAACCATTGATACGGCAGAATACGATGTTCAGAATCTTGAATTTGCTGAAAACACAACTGAAGTATTGCCATCGGATTACTATGAAGTCATTGCAGTGTACGAAGATGATAATGAAGAACAAATCTTACTGGACAGAACTGCGTTATTTGGCTTCACAGAAGAAGAAAACTATATCGTTACTGTAGAGCCTGCTGATACGCCAACTGGCTATGAAATTAACGTGCTTTATTAAAAAGTTAGCCGTCTTATTAGACTAATTGACGAGCTTTTTCACTTTTATCTGTCGGTATATGACATAAGTTTAAAAGGTCAGCAGTGCATTCTGTTGGCCTTTTTTGTGTCATAACCGATGGGTAAAAGTCCTAATGAACATCGTTAACGAACTTCACACTAATGCTGATGAAGCTTTATCGACTGCATTAAAAGCGTTAGTTGTAGAGGATAGCGAGATAAATCAACTGTTAATTGTCGCGCTGTTAAAATCGGTTGGTGTGAAGGCTGAGTTAGCGGAAAACGGTGAAATAGCGATTCAGAAAGTCCAACAGGCAATGGAAGATAACCGTCCTTATTCAATTATTTTAATGGATTGTTCTATGCCAGTAATGGATGGTATCGAAGCGACTAAACGCATTAGAGCTTTAGAGGCTAATGGAACAAAAGTACCTATAATTGCACTTACCGCGAATACGTTGAATAAAGATAAAGAAAATTGCTTGAAATCAGGTATGGATGACTTCATATCAAAACCCGTTGGGGTTAGCCGATTGAAAGAATGCATATATAAGCATCTAAATAAACAATTACAAAGCCACACAAATGCACTAAAAGATCCTGCTTGATAACCTGTGACGTGGTTATCAGCCCCGGCTTTTAGTCGGGGCTTTTTTCATGCTCATATAGTTTAAAAATAATTCAATTTACCGCTATCACTTCCAAAAGTTTTCTGTTATTATTTCGCGCCCTTTTTATGGGGGTATGTACATAAAAGCAACGATATCCAGTTGTTTTTAGCAGCACTAACGACTCGGGAGAGTCTTAATTTTTAAGAGCGGAGCACTAACATGATCCAAATGCAAACTAACCTGGACGTTGCAGACAACAGCGGCGCTCGCAGGGTTCAGTGTATTAAGGTTCTTGGTGGCTCGCATCGCCGTTATGCAGGTATCGGTGACATCATCAAAGTTACTGTTAAGGAAGCAATTCCTCGCGGTAAAGTTAAAAAAGGTGACGTACTGAACGCAGTGGTGGTGCGTACTAGAAAAGGCGTTCGTCGTGCAGATGGTTCTACCATCCGTTTTGACGGTAACGCGGCTGTTATGCTTAATGCAAACAAGCAACCAATTGGTACGCGTATCTTTGGCCCGGTTACCCGTGAGTTGAGAAGTGAAAACTTCATGAAAATCATCTCATTGGCCCCAGAGGTACTATAAGGAGTCACGATAATGGCTAATAAAATTCGTCGTGATGATGAAGTAGTCGTATTAGCGGGTAAAGACAAAGGCAAACAAGGCAAAGTCCTTAAAGTGCTTATTGCTGATAACCGTGTAATTGTAGAAGGTGTAAATCTTGTCAAGAAGCACACTAAGCCAAACCCACAACTGGGCGTAGCTGGTGGCATTGTTGAGAAAGAAGCTTCTATTCACGTTTCTAATGTTGCGATTGTTAACCCGGCAACGGGCAAAGCAGATCGCGTTGGTTTCCGTTTCGAAGATGAGAAGAAAGTACGTTTCTTCAAGTCTAACGGCGAACTTGTTTAATTATATTGGAGAGTACGATGGCGAAACTGCATGATTTCTATAAAGAAACAGTAGTAGCTGAACTTGCTAAGCAGTTCGGATACAAAAGCGTCATGCAAGTCCCTCGGATTGAAAAAATCACTCTAAACATGGGTTTAGGTGAAGCAGTTGCTGACAAAAAGGTACTTGAGAATGCTCAAGCTGACATGACGGCTATCGCCGGTCAGAAGCCTGTTGTTACAGTTGCAAGAAAATCAGTAGCGGGTTTTAAAATCCGTGAAGGTTATCCGATTGGCTGTAAAGTAACCCTACGTGGCGAGCGTATGTGGGAATTCCTAGAGCGTTTGATTTCAATCGCTATCCCGCGTATCCGCGATTTCCGTGGTTTGAACCCAAAATCATTCGACGGTCGTGGTAACTACAGCATGGGCGTGCGTGAGCAAATCATTTTCCCTGAAATCGATTTCGATAAAGTGGATAAAGTTCGTGGTATGGATATTACTATCACTACCAGTGCGAGCTCTAATGAAGAAGCACGTGCTCTGCTGGACGCGTTTAACTTCCCATTCAAAAAGTAAGGGTGTAGGGTTATGGCAAAAGAATCAATGAAGGCACGTGAAGCTAAGCGTACTAAGCTAGTAGCTAAGTATGCTGAAAAGCGCGCCGCACTTAAAGCGATTATCAGCGATGTTAACGCCTCTGAAGAAGAGCGTTGGGATGCTGTTCTGAAGCTACAACAACTGCCACGTGACTCTAGTAAGTCTCGTCAACGTAACCGTTGTCGTGTTACTGGTCGTCCACATGGTTACCTACGCAAATTCGGTCTTAGCCGTATCAAGCTTCGCGAAGCAGCGATGCGCGGTGAAGTCCCTGGCCTTAAGAAAGCCAGCTGGTAAGGAGTAGCTGATAATGAGCATGCAAGATCCTATCGCGGATATGTTTACCCGCATCCGTAACGGCCAGATGGCACAGAAAGTTTCTGTAACAATGCCTTCTTCAAAGCTTCGCGTTGCAATTTGTGAAGTATTGAAATCAGAAGGTTACATTGCAGACTTCGCTGCAACTGGTGACGTTAAGCCTGTTTTAGAAGTTACGCTTAAGTACTTCGAAGGCAAGCAAGTAATTGACACTATCGAACGTGTAAGCCGTCCTGGTCTGCGCATCTATAAGAAAAAAGATGAGCTTCCAAAGGTTATGGGTGGTTTAGGTATCGCTATCGTGTCGACTTCTAAAGGTGTGATGACTGACCGTGCAGCGCGTAACGCTGGCATGGGCGGTGAGATCATCGGTTATGTAGCATAACGGAGGAGTTGAAATGTCACGTATAGCAAAAGCCCCAGTAGACGTTGTATCAGGTGTAGAAGTTTCTATCTCTGGTCAAGAAGTTACTGTAAAAGGTAGTAAAGGCACTTTGACCCGCGTTTTCAATGACGCTGTAGAAGTTGCACAGGAAGAGAACCAACTTAAAGCACTTCCACGTGAAGGCTTTGTTGATGGTTGGGCACAGGCTGGTACTGCGCGCTCTATCCTAAATGCAATGGTTCAAGGTGTTTCAGAAGGTTTTGAGAAAAAACTTCAGTTGTTAGGTGTTGGTTACCGTGCACAAGCACAAGGTAACAAACTAAACCTTACACTAGGTTTCTCTCACCCTGTAGCATACGAAATGCCTGAAGGCATTACGGTTGAAACTCCTAGCCAAACTGAAATCGTCGTTAAAGGCGCCGATAAGCAGGTGGTTGGTCAGGTTGCGGCGAACATTCGTGGTTACCGTCCACCAGAGCCTTACAAAGGTAAAGGTGTACGTTACGCTGACGAACACGTACGTCGTAAAGAAGCTAAGAAAAAGTAGGTGGGTGATACGATGGATAAGAAAACAGCTCGCATTCGTCGCGCTACTCGCGCACGTGCAAAAATTCGTGAACTGGCCGCGCATCGCTTGGTAGTAAACCGTACACCTCGCCACATCTACGCTCAGTTAATCGCTCCTTGCGGTTCTGAAGTGTTGGCAGCAGCTTCAACTGTTGAGAAAGATCTTGCAAAAGGTCTTAAGTCTACAGGAAATGCTGAAGCAGCGACGGTAGTCGGTAAAGCAATCGCAGAACGCGCACTTGAGAAAGGCATTAAAGCAGTGGCTTTCGATCGTAGTGGTTTCCAATACCACGGTCGCGTTAAAGCATTAGCTGATGCAGCTCGCGAAGCTGGTCTTCAGTTCTAGGAGTTTATAATGGCTAAACAAGACGTTCAAAATGGTGAATTTCTAGAGAAATTGATCGCCGTAAACCGCGTATCTAAAGTGGTAAAAGGTGGTCGTATCTTTAGTTTCACTGCATTGACAGTAGTGGGTGACGGTAACGGTCGCGTTGGTTTTGGTTACGGTAAGGCACGTGAAGTACCTGCTGCAATCCAAAAAGCAATGGAAAAGGCACGTCGCAACATGGTTGACGTAGATCTTAACGGTCACACGTTACAGCACCCGATTAAAGGTCGTCACTCTGGCTCTAAAGTTTACATGCAGCCAGCATCTGAAGGTACCGGTATTATTGCCGGTGGTGCGATGCGTGCAGTACTTGAAGTAGCTGGTGTACAAAACGTACTTTCAAAATGTTACGGCTCTACAAACCCAATCAACGTTGTACGTGCAACAATCAACGCGCTGACAGAAATGAACAGCCCTGCGAAAGTTGCTGCGAAGCGTGGATTGTCTGTAGAAGAAATTTTGGGGTAATCAGACATGGCAACGATTAAAGTAAAGCAAACTAAAAGTGCAATTGGCCGTCTGCCAAAGCACAAAGCTACGCTTAAAGGTTTAGGCCTTCGTAAAATCAACCATGTTCGTGAACTGGAAGATACCCCAGCCGTACGTGGCATGATCAACCGTGTATATTACATGGTTGAGATCGTGGAGGAGTAAGACATGCGTTTAAATACAATTTCTCCAGCCGAAGGTTCAAAGCCTACTGGTAAGCGTTCTGGTCGTGGTATCGGCTCAGGTCTTGGTAAAACGAGTGGCCACGGTCACAAAGGTCAAAAAAGCCGTTCAGGTGGCCGTGTTAAGCCAGGATTCGAAGGTGGTCAGATGCCATTACAGCGTCGTCTTCCTAAATTCGGTTTCACTTCACGCAAGAGCTTTGTTACTGACGAAGTAACTCTTGCTGAAATCGCAAAGGTTGATGGCGATACTGCATCTCTTGAGACTTTAAAAGCAGCTGGTATCGTTAAGAAAGAAATCCAGTTCGTTAAAGTTGTTAAGAGCGGTGAAGTATCACGCGCTGTTACAGTAAGCGGGTTAAAGGTTACTAAAGGCGCTAAAGAAGCGATTGAAGCTGCTGGCGGTAAAGTAGAGGAATAAGCTAGATGGCTAAACCAGGATTGGATTCAGGCGCGAAAAGCGGCTTGAGTGAGCTTAAGGCAAGATTGTTGTTCGTACTAGGTGCGATTGTTGTTTTCAGACTAGGTTCATATGTTCCTATCCCTGGCATCGATCCAGCTGTACTTGCTGACTTGTTCGAGCAACAAAAAGGCACCATTGTAGAAATGTTCAACATGTTCTCCGGTGGTGCGCTTGAGCGTGCATCCGTTCTGGCTTTGGGCATTATGCCATACATTACTGCATCCATTATCATGCAGTTGCTCTCGGTGGTTCATCCACCGATGGTGGAGCTTAAAAAAGAAGGCGAGGCAGGTCGTCGTAAGATCAGTCAATACACTCGTTACCTAACGCTTGTATTGGCTATCTTCCAGTCAATTGGTATTTCGACTGGTCTGCCAAACCTGATTAATGGATTGGTGATAAACCCTGGCTTCGGATTCTACTTCACGGCAGTAGTGAGTCTAGTCACTGGAACTATGTTCCTTATGTGGTTAGGTGAGCAAATTACCGAACGAGGTATTGGTAACGGTATCTCTATATTGATTTTTGCTGGTATTGTTGCCGGTCTGCCAACAGCGATAGGTCAGACTGCGGAACAGGCAAGACAGGGCGACATTAATATGTTGTTCCTGCTGTTGATTGGCGTGATTGTTATCGCTCTTACTTACCTAGTGGTATTTGTAGAGCGCGGACAGCGCAGAATTGTGGTAAACTACGCAAAACGTCAGCAAGGCCGTCAGGTTTTTGCTGCGCAAAGCACCCATTTACCGCTAAAAGTCAACATTGCTGGTGTAATTCCACCAATCTTTGCTTCTAGCATTATTCTGTTCCCGGGTACTATCGCAGGATGGTTCGGACAGAATGAATCAACAGCGTGGTTGCAAGATGTAGCGCTTATGCTATCTCCTGGTCAACCGCTGTACGTGATGTTATATGCAGCAGCGATTATCTTCTTCTGCTTCTTCTACACGGCGTTGGTATTCAACCCGCGTGATACAGCAGATAACTTGAAGAAGTCTGGTGCGTTCATTCCTGGTATTCGTCCAGGTGAACAAACATCGCGTTACATTGACAAGGTAATGACTCGCCTTACACTGGCTGGCGCACTGTACATAACCTTTATTTGTTTAGTGCCTGAATTCATGCTAATTGCTTGGAATGTGCCGTTCTACTTCGGTGGTACGTCGCTTCTTATTATCGTAGTAGTTATCATGGACTTTATGGCACAAGTACAGACACATTTGATGAGTAGTCAATATGAGTCTGTGCTGAAAAAAGCTAACCTTAAAGGCTACGGCCGATAAGTTAGCCCCTTAATTTTGAAAGAAAGGGGAGTGATGTAATGAAAGTTCGTGCATCAGTAAAAAAGATTTGCCGTAATTGTAAAGTTATCAAGCGCAACGGTGTTGTGCGTGTAATTTGCAGTTCTGACCCTAAGCATAAGCAGCGTCAAGGCTAATCTAAGCGGTACAGAATATTGGCAAGACTGTAAGCAGAACCTGACAATACTTATCAGGTTCTGCTAGTTTTGTTTTTAAGTATTTTGAACCTTAATTTGCAATTTAGTCGGCGGGTAAGTATCCTATCGGGCTTTTTAGGTCGTCGACAAATAAACAAGAGGAGTGCTGTTAATGGCCCGTATCGCTGGCATTAACATTCCTGAGCACAAGCATGCTGTTATCGCTATCCAAGCGATCTACGGTATCGGTCCCACACGTGCGAAAAGCATCTGTGCGGGCGCTGGTGTTGCAGAAGATACAAAAATCAAAGAGCTAGACGAAGCTACTATTGATAAGCTTCGTGACGAAGTGGCTAAGTTCACCGTTGAAGGTGACCTACGCCGTGAAGTCTCTATGAGCATCAAACGTTTGATGGACCTGGGTTGCTTCCGTGGTATTCGCCACCGTCGTAGCTTGCCTCTACGTGGTCAGCGCACTAAGACTAATGCGCGTACCCGTAAAGGTCCTCGTAAGCCAATTAAGAAGTAAGCGGGGAGTAAGTTATGGCTAAAGCACCAGCTCGTAGCACGCGTAAACGCGCTAAACGTCAGGTTGCAGACGGTATGGCTCATATCCATGCGTCTTTCAACAACACAATTGTGACTATCACAGACCGTCAAGGCAATGCATTAGCATGGGCGACATCTGGTGGTTCAGGTTTCCGTGGTTCACGTAAATCTACCCCTTTTGCTGCACAGGTTGCTGCTGAGCGTGCAGGTGTTGCTGCACAAGAATACGGTCTTAAGAACCTTGAAGTGTTTGTTAAAGGTCCAGGTCCAGGCCGTGAGTCTGCGATCCGTGCTCTTAACGCTACAGGTTATAAGATCACAAACATTACCGATGTGACCCCAATTCCTCACAACGGTTGTCGTCCACCGAAAAAACGTCGCGTTTAATCGACGGACAGTTGGAGAAAGATCATGGCAAGATATTTGGGTCCTAAACTCAAACTTAGCCGTCGCGAAGGAACTGACCTGTTCCTAAAAAGCGGCGTTCGCGCAATCGATTCTAAATGTAAAATCGATACAGCGCCTGGTCAGCACGGTGCCCGTCGTGGCCGTCTGTCTGACTACGGTGTTCAGCTGCGTGAAAAACAAAAAGTTCGTCGTATGTACGGCGTACTGGAAAAGCAATTCCGCAACTACTATAAAGAAGCTGCACGTCTAAAAGGCAACACAGGTGAAAACTTGTTACAGCTTTTAGAACAGCGTCTTGATAACGTAGTTTATCGCATGGGATTCGCTAGCACGCGTGCTGAAGCACGTCAGCTAGTTAGCCACAAGGCGATCATGGTAAATGGTCAAGTTGTGAACATTCCATCGTTTAACGTTTCTGCCGAAGACGTGGTTTCTGTTCGTGAAAAAGCTAAAAAGCAAGCGCGTATCGTTGCTGCTTTGGAACTGGCTGACCAACGTGAGAAGCCAACCTGGATTGAAGTAGACAACAGCAAAATGGAAGGCACTTTCAAGCGCGTTCCAGAAAGAACTGACCTGTCTGCGGAAATTAACGAACAGTTGATCGTCGAACTTTACTCTAAGTAAAGCTAACTAAAGAGGAAGCATTGTGGGTTCTGTGACTGAATTCCTAAAACCGAGATTAGTAGAGATCGAAAACGTTTCTCCTACTCGTGCCAAAGTAACTTTGGAACCACTAGAGCGTGGCTTTGGTCATACTCTAGGTAACGCCCTACGTCGTATTTTGCTGTCATCTATGCCAGGATGTGCAGTTACCGAAGTAGAAATTGATGGCGTTCTTCACGAGTACAGCACCAAAGAAGGTGTACAGGAAGACGTAATCGAAATCTTGCTAAATCTAAAAGGTTTAGCGGTTCGCCTTGAAGGTAAAACTGAGGCAACCCTAACTCTAGTGAAATCTGGCGCTGGCCCTGTTGTTGCTGGTGATATTCAGCATGATGGCGACGTAGAAATTGTTAACCCTGACCACGTAATTTGTACTTTAACTGGCGAAGCTGAAATCAGCATGCGCATTAAAATAGAAATGGGTCGCGGTTATGTACCAGCTTCTACCCGTCGCTCCTCTGAAGAAGATGATCGTCCAATTGGTCGTTTGTTAGTTGACGCTTCATACAGCCCAGTTGAGCGTATTGCATATAGTGTAGAGTCTGCGCGTGTTGAACAACGCACAGACCTAGACAAATTGATCATCGACATGGAGACGAACGGTACTTTAGATCCTGAAGAAGCGATCCGCCGTTCTGCTACTATCCTAGCTGAACAGCTAGATGCATTCGTAGACTTACGTGATGTGTCTGAGCCAGAAGCGAAAGAAGAGAAGCCAGAATTCGATCCGATTCTGCTTCGTCCGGTAGATGACCTTGAACTGACAGTACGTTCTGCAAACTGTTTGAAAGCAGAAGCTATCCAGTACATTGGTGACCTGGTACAGCGCACTGAGGTTGAGCTACTTAAAACGCCAAACCTTGGTAAGAAATCGCTAACTGAAATCAAAGATGTTCTAGCATCTCGTGGTCTGTCTCTAGGTATGCGCCTAGAAAACTGGCCGCCAGAGAGCATCGCTGAAAAAGATTAATCAGGTTTTTATCAAACTGATTTGTAGAGAAGGATAAAACTATGCGCCATCGTAAGAGTGGTCGTCAGTTGAATCGCAACAGCAGCCATCGTCAAGCTATGTTCAAAAACATGGCTGGCTCTTTGGTCAAGCACGAAGTGATCAAAACTACGTTACCAAAAGCGAAAGAATTACGTCGCGTAATTGAGCCTCTAATCACTATGGCTAAAGAAGACAGCGTTGCAAACCGCCGTCTAGCTTTTGCCCGCACTGGTGACAAAGAGGTTGTAGGTAAACTATTCAACGAGCTTGGTCCTCGTTACGAAGCTCGTCCAGGCGGCTACACTCGCATTCTTAAATGCGGTTTCCGTGCTGGCGACAATGCCCCAATGGCATATGTTGAGCTAGTTGACCGTCCAGTTGTAGAAGCTGAAGAAACAGCCGACGCAGCAGAAGAGTAAGTTATACTCTTACCTTAAAGGGGCAGTGTGAAAACGACAGTCCCTTTTTGAAAAACCCGGCCTTGGCCGGGTTTTTTGTTTTTTAAGTTTGTGTTGTTTTGTTTGCTAAGACCAAGCATTTATGCTGCATACCCTAGTGTGAATATATTGGTAGCTGTAGTAGCATATAGAGAAAGCTAGTATATTTTGAGGACTTATGTGCATGGGTAAAAGAAAAGGAATTATTTTGGCAGGCGGCTCGGGTACAAGGTTGTATCCACTGACTAAGGTCGTAAGTAAACAATTAATGCCCATTTATGATAAGCCAATGATTTTTTATCCGTTAGCGACGTTAATGATGTCAGGAATAAGGGACATATTGATCATTACGACACCCCAGGAACAGCAACGTTTTGTTGAGCTTATTGGTGATGGGAATCATCTAGGTATCAATGTTAACTATGCCGTTCAACCAACGCCAGACGGCCTCGCACAGGCATTTATCATTGGAGAGGAGTTTATAGGTAATGAAAGTTGTACCTTAATCCTCGGTGATAATATTTATTATGGTCATGATCTTAAACAATCATTACAAAGTGCATATCGACAAGACCACGGTGCGACTGTTTTCGGATATCACGTTAATGACCCAGAAAGATATGGTGTAGTTGACTTCGACGACAACTGGAATGCGTTGTCTATTGAAGAAAAGCCATCTCTGCCCAAATCCAATTACGCGGTTACTGGATTATATTATTACGATAACCGCGTCGTAGACTTTGCCAAGGAAGTGAAACCTTCACCTCGGGGGGAGCTTGAGATCACTGACCTCAACAACCTTTATCTCAAAGATGGCACGCTAAAAGTAGAGTTAATGGGACGTGGCTCAGCATGGCTAGATACAGGGACTTTGGACTCGCTTCTCGACGCTTCTAACTTTGTCGCCGCTATCGAAACTAGGCAGGGGCTCAAAGTGTGTTGTCCTGAAGAAGTTGCATATCGAATGGGCTTTATAGACGCAGAACAACTGGCGCGATTAGCTAAACCATTAGAAAAAAGTGGTTATGGAACCTACTTACTGAAAGTTATTCGTGACAGGGTCAAAGGTTAGAATTTGGATTTAAAATGAAGCTAGTTGAAACAGCCATACCAGACGTAAAAATTATAGAACCTAAAGTATTCGGGGATGAAAGGGGATTCTTTTTAGAAACGTTCCGCACTGATTGGTTTAAGCGAGAGTGTGCAGATGTGGAATTCGTGCAAGACAACCACTCAAAATCTAGCCAGGGTATTTTAAGAGGTTTGCATTATCAGTTAGAGCAGACTCAGGGGAAGTTGGTTCGCGTAATTAGTGGCGAAGTATTTGATGTTGCCGTAGATATGCGAAAGCACTCTGCTACTTTTGGCAAATGGGTAGGGGTTTATTTGTCAGCTGAAAACAAGCGTCAACTGTGGGTGCCGGCAGGTTTTGCCCACGGCTTCTACGTAACCAGCGATTCAGCTGAATTTGTTTATAAATGCACAGATTATTACCACCCTCAGTCAGAAGTGTCACTGAAATATGACGATCCTTCGCTTGCCATTGATTGGCCTTTAGTGGGGGGCGCTGCACCCTCTTTGTCAGCAAAAGACGTTTCAGGTGTGGCGTTTGTTGATGCCCCTACATTTTAACGCTTTGAGTAGACATATACTATGAACATAGCAATTATAGGGAAATCGGGTCAGCTAGCATTTGAATTGCAAAGAGAGTTGCAAGATGCTGCCCACAAGGTAGTGGTCTATGGTCGAGATGATATCGATATCACTAACGAAAGTAGCATTCGCGATGTCTTAGAGCAACATACACCTGATGTTGTCATAAACGCATCGGCCTATACCGCGGTAGACAAAGCTGAGCAAGACAATGACGCGTGTCGAGCCATTAATACTGTTGCTGTAAAAGCACTCGCGAATTATTGCAAAAGTGTGGGTGCATTTTTAGTTCATGTGTCTACTGACTATGTATTTAACGGCCACAAAGGTTCCCCCTATTTGCCGAATGATCCACTTGAACCGCAAGGGGTTTATGGCAAAACGAAAGCTGAGGGTGAACAAGCTTTACTTGAGGTGCTACCTCATTCGAGCTGTATTATTCGCACCGCATGGGTGTACTCTTCTCACGGTAATAATTTTGTCAAAACCATGCTTCGCCTTATGGAGGAGAAACCTGCTCTGTCAGTGATTGACGATCAGGTCGGTTCCCCTACATGGGCAAAGGGGCTGGCACAAGCTTGTATTGCAGCTGCTACAGGCAAAGTATCTGGCATATATCATTGGACAGATGAGGGCGTGGCCAGTTGGTACGATTTTGCGTTAGCTATTCAAGAGTTGGGAGTCGAGAAAGGATTACTGAGTGGTGAAATACCGATAAGTCCTATACCGAGCAGTCAATACCCCACTCCGGCAAAACGACCGCATTATAGTGTGTTAGACAAAACCGCTACCAGAGAATCATTTTCAGCACTACACCCAACTCATTGGCGCAAGCAGCTTTGTGCGATGTTAGATGAGTTGAAAGCGCAACTTTCTTGATTAGGCATATTTAAAATGAGTAAAACAATCTTAGTGACAGGTGGCGCAGGGTTTATTGGTTCTGCAGTTGTGCGTTACCTTATCAATGATACTGATCACAACGTGGTGAACGTTGATAAGCTCACTTACGCAGGTAATTTAGAGTCCCTTCAAACAGTATCCGATAGCGATAGGTATCATTTTGAAAAAGTAGATATTTGTGACGCGGATGCGCTAAAGCACGTTTTCAACAATCATCAGCCAGACATCGTAATGCACCTTGCTGCCGAGTCTCATGTTGATCGTTCAATTGATGGGCCGGGAGAGTTTATTCAGACAAACGTTGTCGGCACATACACGCTGTTGGAGCAAGCACGTGCTTATTGGTTAGCGCTTGAAGAAAGTAAAAAGGCACAGTTTAAATTCCACCATATTTCTACAGATGAAGTTTATGGTGATCTGCCTCATCCAGATGAAGTTGCGCCTGGCACTAAACTGCCGTTGTTTACAGAAAGCACACCTTATGCGCCAAGTTCGCCATATTCCGCAAGTAAAGCAAGTTCAGACCAACTCGTTCGAGCATGGTTGCGTACCTACGGGTTGCCAACATTGGTCACCAACTGTTCTAATAACTACGGTCCGTATCATTTTCCAGAGAAGCTTATCCCGCTTGTTATCCTGAATGCGCTTGCTGGAAAGCCGTTACCCGTTTATGGAAAAGGTAATCAAATCCGCGACTGGCTATACGTTGAAGATCATGCTCGCGCTTTGGTACTTGTCGCGTTAGAGGGCAAGATAGGCGAAACTTATAATATTGGTGGTCACAACGAAAAGCAGAATATAGAAGTGGTACAGACTATCTGCAACATCCTTGACGACCTTGTTCCTAAATCAGCAAACTACGCCGACCAGATTACTTATGTTCAAGATCGTCCCGGACATGATATGCGCTACGCAATCGATGCAAGCAAAATTCAGCGCGAACTAGGTTGGACACCGCAAGAAACCTTTGAATCAGGTATTCGAAAAACCGTAATGTGGTATCTTGAGAATGAAAGTTGGTGGAAAGCGGTACAGGATGGAAGTTATCAGGGAGAACGGTTGGGAACCGGAAGGTAATTTCAAAGTCCATTATGGACATAGCAGATATAAGCCGCCAAGTGCGGCTTTTTAATTTTGAATTCGTTGTATACGGTGAGGTTTAAGCGCGTTTATGAAGAAGTACGCAATGTTGACGGTTAAAGGTGCTATTGGACTTGTACCCAAGTCTATAAGAGCCAAACTGAAAAAAAATGCAAAATTAACAGCGTTATATAGTCGCTCACTTCATAAGTCAGGTCTATTCTATGGGCTGCCAAGTAAGAAAAAATTTCTCGCGTTGTATAAACAGTTTCTCAAATGGCAAACGCAGACACTTGACTCAAAAGTCATCGCACTTAAGGAAAATGAGGAAACTTTAGCTCATAGTCTTCGGGTGGTGGTATTGGGTAAAGATAATGTACACAAAACCTTGGATTCGTTGCGCGCTTCCAGTTCAAATTTAACGATTTGTGTAATAGCTGAAGAACTAGCCTCACAAGCTTTTGATGAAGTAACTTGGCTGGACGTAACAGTTTTTCCAAGCTTTTCAGACCTTCCTTTGCATAGTGAAGCTTGCGTGGGCACCTTGCTGGTCAATAGCGGTGATACATTACATCCTCATGCTATGGCGTTATTTTCTGACGCACTGAAACGCAGTGATGTAGTTTATTCTGATACCGATATGATGGATTCAAATGGTCAGTGTCAATCGCCACGTTTTTTCCCTAAGTGGAACGCAGATTTGCAGTTCACCACTGCTTATGTAAATACCGGTGTAGCTGTTAGCCAAAAAGTCTTTCATAGAAATAGGCCATTACTGACTAAAGCATCTATCGTGGATATAGCTCAACTGCTTTCTCTATTATGGATAAAAGAAAGTTCTTTAAAAATTGCACATCTCCCATTTACGTTAGTAAATACTTCGCCAACACTTAGAAAACAAGCCAAGTATATATCACAGGTGGCAGAAGTAATTAATAATAGTGGCTGTGCTGTCGCCGTAACCGATGAACATAAAGGAATAAATCAGTTGTTGTGGCCCGCTAAAGAGCAGCCCCTTGTTTCGTTGATTATCCCAACAAAGAATGCATGGCAGTTAGTCCAAGCTTGTATCTACTCTATTTTAGAAAAAACCCGTTACGAAAATTATGAAATTCTGCTGATAGATAATGGTTCAGATGAGCCTGATAGCTTAGCCTATTTTAATCGTCTAACCAGTCATCCGAAAATCCGCGTGCTGCGTTATCCAGCTCCGTTTAATTATTCTGCTATTAATAATTTTGGAGTGCAGCATGCCAAGGGTGAAGTTATAGGGCTTATCAACAACGATATTGAAGTAATTAGCGGTGATTGGCTGACTTACATGGTGGGACACGCGCTACGAGAGGAAATAGGCTGTGTTGGTGCCAGGCTTTATTATTCTGACGATAGAGTTCAGCACGCGGGTGTAGTCATGGGATATGGTGGCGGAGCAGGACATGCGCATAAGTACTTTCCTCGCAATCACAGTGGATATTTGAAACGATTGGCGGCAACGCAACAATATAGTGCAGTAACCGCAGCTTGTCTTTTAGTTAAAAAAAGTTTGTATGAGGCTGTAGGTGGACTTAATGAAACACTGGCAGTGGCTTTTAATGACGTGGACTTTTGTTTAAGAGTGCGCGAGACAGGTGTTGCAAATCTGTATTGTGCAGAAGCTGAACTTTATCACCATGAGTCGGTGAGCCGAGGGTTAGATACTGAGCCAGAAAAGGCAGCAAGATTTAACCGGGAGTTAAACTACCTTCAAACAACTTGGCATAAAGTTATCGCAGCAGATCCTGCATATAGCCCAAACCTTACTTTAAAAAGAGAAAATTTTTCAATCAAAGAAAAAAGCGAGTATAGCACTTCATAACGTGTCATTATTACTTTATAAAAAAGTGCTGTCTTTGGTATCGCGTGACACGATATTTGGCCTTAATTATTGAGAATAGTAGGTTTATTAAACATGGATATTTCATCAAAGACTTATAAAATTGCAGTCGCGGGTACCGGCTATGTAGGCTTGTCCAACGCCGTGCTGCTGGCGCAGCATCATCAGGTGACAGCAGTAGATTTGGTCGCAGAAAAAGTGGCAATGATAAATGACAAACGGTCTCCAATTGAAGACAGGGAAATTTCTGATTTTCTTGCCAATAAGCGTTTAGCGTTAACGGCAACATTGAATGCAGAAGACGCGTATAAAGATGCAGATTATGTCATTATTGCCACGCCTACTGATTATGATCCTCAAACCAATTACTTTAATACCTCTAGCGTAGATGCAGTTATTAAAACTGTCCTGCAAGTGAATCCCAATGCAGTAATGATAATAAAATCGACTGTTCCGGTGGGGTTTACAAAAGAAGCAAAAATTCGACATGGCTCAGAGAATATTATCTTCTCTCCAGAATTTTTACGCGAAGGGAAGGCACTTTATGACAACCTTTACCCAAGTCGCATTATTGTAGGTGAGCGTAGCGAGCGGGCGTTGGTTTTTGCCAAGCTGCTTGAACAAGGCGCAATTAAAGAAAACATAGATGTGCTGTTTACTGACAGCACAGAAGCTGAGGCGATTAAGCTATTTGCCAATACTTATCTAGCAATGCGCGTCGCGTATTTTAACGAATTAGACAGCTACGCTGAACGAAACGGACTGGATACGAAGCAAATCATTGAAGGAGTAGGGCTAGACCCACGCATTGGAAAACACTACAACAATCCCAGTTTTGGTTATGGGGGTTATTGTTTGCCTAAAGATACCAAACAGTTGTTAGCCAATTACAGTGAAGTACCAAACAATATGATCCAGGCTATAGTCGACGCTAACCGAACGCGTAAAGATTTTATTGCAGACTCGATAGTGAGCCGTAATCCAAAGACAGTGGGTATTTACCGTCTTATTATGAAAGCTGGATCGGATAATTTCCGTGCCAGTGCTATTCAGGGAATTATGAAGCGGATAAAAGCAAAAGGCATCGAAGTCGTGGTTTATGAACCTGTCTTGAAAGAAAGTGAATTCTTTCATTCTAGAGTGGTAAATGACTTAGAAGAGTTCAAAACAATATCTGATGTTATTGTCGCTAACCGAGTTACTGCCGACGTAGAAGATGTTTTAGATAAAGTCTATAGCCGCGATTTGTTTAATGCTGACTAAATAAAAAGTGAAGGCAGGGGAATGACCCTGCCTTCACTTTTTCGCTTGTAAAAGAATATGATTTTTCAAAGTAAAAAACTATTTCCAAAAAAGTAAAATCGAAATAAAATTCGCGCCAATTCAACCCCTTCCAATAAAGCTTCACGCTAATTCTTACCTAGGGAAGGGGAGAAGCATGCTGTAAAACCTTTTGTTGCACCCCATTTGTACTGTTTTCTTAACGGTGTCATCTGTGGAGCTAGTTGTAGTTTGCTTTTTAGCGGAGTCATTATGAATAGGCTGCGTGAACTCTCACATCAAGTGATGGATGTTTACCAAACACTTTCTCTGGAATTCAGTACATTTCAGAAAAGTCAGTCATTAAATTGTATAAGTCAATGTGGAGCGTGTTGTAATAAGGCAGACATAGAAGTCTCACCGTTAGAAATGCTTCCTTTTGCGCTTCACCTATTTGAAACGGGGTTGGGGGAGCAAATGTTGGAAGAACTCGAAATGTATAATGGATTTGCATGTAAGCAATATCAGCGCTTAAGCCTGGATGGAAACGAAGGGTATTGCGGTATCTACGACTATCGACCTGGTATTTGTCGAATGTTTGGTGCAGCGGGCTACACTACGAAAACGGGAGAAGCCACATTGTCGGTGTGTAAACCTATTAAACAAGCCCTGCCAGAAAAGTACGCTCAATCTTTGATCAGTATTCAGAAACAAAATACTCAGGCAATACGTCCGCCCATGATAGCTCAAGGTAGGCAGAAACTAGCCCAACTTGACTATGAGCTAGGTAAGAGACTAATGCCAATCAACGACGCATTACGGTTTGTATTAGAAAAAGTACTCACATTAAGTTACTACTCTAGCAGCGTAGACGATGGGGTAGCAGCTTAGTATCTATGTGAATGGGTTTGAGTCATTATCCAACCTTTTTACTGTTTCAGTATTTTTCTTGCTGACTCAATGATTGCGCTACTAATAGTATAATTTGCACGGCTTTTCCCAGTGATTGCGTAATACCTTTCGCTTAGATTGTTTGCATTGCCTTGTGTATCTGGCGCTAAGTGTTAATAAAATCGATAACGCCAATAGCTAGCTCTTCCAGAAAAATACGATGAACTTGTTAGGCTTTATCAGATTTAATCTAACTTTTTATTAGTTTACACTTACCACAATTTAAACGGCTCGATAAAAATTATGGCAAAAACAATTAATCTAAAAGCGACGCGAAAGACGCTGTTTTCGTTACTGAAACCAGAGTCTGGTTTTTTTTGGGTAGCGATTGCTTACGGAGTTGCTATTAGCTTAATGACACTTGCTGTGCCCATTGCGGTTCAAACGTTAATTAATAGTATTGCTAATATTGGTTCGCAGCGAGCTGTAATTATTTTAGCGATGGTATTGTTTCTCACTCTTTTTATATCGGGTATTTTCAGTGCATTGCGAATGCGCGCTATGGAGTTTTACGAAAGGAAAGTGTATGCCCGGTTAACCGCTGAGCTCGGGTTGAAAACGATCATGGCGCCGCATAGCTTTTTTGAGGGTCGCAAGAATATCAGTATTACACAGCGTTATTTTGACATTATGACGTTACAGAAAAACATTCCCTCGTTAATGATAGACGGGTTTGCGCTAGTACTACAATTACTCGTGGGATTTACATTAGTGTCTTTCTATCACCCTGCACTGTTTGCATTTAACCTGGTTTTACTACTGATTATGTATGGAGTGTGGAAAATATGGGGAAGGGGAGCTAAGCGAACGGCTATTGAACTTTCGTATGCAAAATATGATGCGGCTAAATGGCTACACGATATTGCAATAGCGCATGAATTCTTTAAATCGGCTGATCATGTAGAATACGCCGGCAGGAGCACGGAAGGGTTCATTAGCAACTATATTAGAAAACACAAGAGTCACTTTCATTACACCTTTTCACAAGTTGTAGCATTTTTATTAATGTATGCAATTGCAAGTGCTTCATTACTGGGGATCGGTGGTGTACTTGTTGTGCAAGGGCAACTATCGATAGGTCAATTAGTTGCAGCTGAATTGGTTATGTCGGCAGTATTCCTAGGGTTATCCCGCTTCACGCAATACTTGAAGCTTTATTACGAGCTTTACGGAGCAGCGGAAAAACTTGGTCACGCACTCACCATACCTCAGGAACGCCTAAATACTAATACTTTGAATTCACCCACATCTTCCAAGCTAGTATTTAATCAATTGTTACTAAGCCATGGTGAGGACAGATGCGTTGTCGACGTGACATTAGAGGCAAATTCGAAGTATTTCGTCACGACCGACAAAAGTTGGGTTCAAAAGCAGCTAATAGGTTTTTTGAAACAATATGAGCAGGTTAAAACAGGTGACATATTATTAGGTGATTTAAGCTTAAATGATTATGACACTCATGAATTAAGGCAAGTAGTGATGATTTTGGATCGCTCGCTTATTATCGAGGTTAGCATCGAGCGATATTTAAAACTATCCCAGCCAAATGCAACTTTTGCTGATATACGAAACGTGTTGGAAGCGGTGGAAATGACAAAGGTTATCGAAGCCCTACCGAAAGGGTTACAGACGCAATTATCTGTGCTCGGTGCACCTTTGCAACCTCTGGAATTTATACTACTCAAATTAGCTGCGGCTATTTTGGCTAAACCCAAGCTACTTATCTTGAACCAGCATTTCGACGCCATACCTAGTGCACTTCGTTCACGACTAGTGCATCGCTTATGCGAGTATGATTTTACGGTACTGTACTTTTCCAATATGCCGGAGAAAACGCGGTTTAATGGTGTAATACGTCTTCACGACGATACTCAAGTCACATTTTATGACTATGAACCGCACCAGAAAAGTAGTGATTACAAAGGCGGGGGGAAATAAGATGAAAAATGCAGAACGCCGTTTCTTAGATAACATTGACTCATTAACGACTTTATCTGTACCTAAACTACACCGAGTGCTTAGTGGTATCATTTTATTTTTAGTTATAGCCGCGGCAGTAATCTTATACTTCACACCATGGGTGCAAACTGCCTATGGCACAGGAATGGTGGATTCTCTCGATCCAAAAGATCGTACTCAACCTATTAATGCGCTGGTTGATGGGCAGGTGAAGCAATGGCATGTCAGAGAAGGTCAGCAAGTTAACGCTGGCGACCCCATAGTGACACTTATTGATGTGGATGCGCAACGGTTAGATAAACTCCAATCTCAACTCGCGGCTGCCAACTTAAAAAATCAAGCCAATGAAACCGCAGTGAAAAACGCGCAAAATAATCTCGCTCGCCAAATATCTCTTCAGGAGCAAGGTCTAGTCTCTCGTAAAGAAGTCGAAGAAGCACAAATTAAAGTACAAGAGTTAAAAGCAAAAGCGGCTGCATCGGTATCGGAAATCAACGAAGTGAGTATGACGTTGTCACGTCAGTCTACTCAAACCAAATTCGCACCTGTAGATGGCACAGTGGTTAGATTACTTTCGGGTGGCGTATCTACTTATGTAAAGTCTGGTGATGTGCTTGGCCAATTTATACCAACTGATGCGAAACGCAGTGTGCGTGTCACGCTAAGAGGGTTAGATGCACCTTTGGTCAAAGCGGGCGCTAAAGCAAGATTACAATTTGAAGGATGGCCGGTATTTCAATTTAGTGGTTGGCCTGAAAGTGCGATAGGCACCTTTGGCGGTGAAGTGGTTTATGTTGAGCCGGTGGCTAATGCTACAGGAGATTTTAATGTGTGGATAAAGCCTGACGAAACTGACGTACCCTGGCCAGCTGAAAGCTCTGCACGTTTGGGAAGTAGAGTAAAAGCGTGGGTGCTATTAGAAGAAGTTCGGTTGGGCTATGAGATGTGGCGACAACTTAATAATTTTCCACCTCTTAATACACAGCCTAGCGAAGGTACGCATTTAACAAGTACAGGAACATCAAAATGATAATGCACTGTTTTCGCAAAATTGGATTGATGTGGTGTGTAGTAGTGCTATCAATGCCAGTGTACAGTGCCAGCTTATCTGATAAAGCAATTGAAGCGCCAGGTGTTGGAGAATTCATTGAAAGTATGGTGAATCACCACCCTTACGTGTTGGCGATAAATGAAGGGAAGTATCAGGCGGCAGCTGAGTTTGACATTGCTAAGAGCAACTTTGACCCATTCATTGAACAAAAAACAAAGAGTCGACTCAGTGGCTATTATGACGGTACGTCGCTGGCGCAACGCTTTACTAACCCTATTGAGGACTTTAATGGTGAACTGTTTGCAGAATATCGTATTTCCAATGGTGACTTTCCTGCATATGAAGGCGAATACGAAACCCTTTCAGGTGGCGAAATTAGTGCAGGGGTCTCTATTGCGCTACTTAAAAATAGAGAGATAGACAAACGCCGTACTGAACTTAAAAATGCTGGGTTGGCGACTTCTCAATGGCAGGCGCATGCCACACACTTACTCAATGATTTTATCTACAAAGGCGTAAGTGAATACATCGCATGGTATGAAAGTGCGTTACAGGTGGAGGCGGTAAATGAATTATTAATTACCGCAGTAGAGCGTGAAAAAGCACTGGTCACCCGAGTTGAAAAAGGAGATCTTGCCAATATCGTACTGATTGAATTTAAGTCTAATGTGTTACAGCAACAACTATTGTTGACAGAGCTTAAGCAAAAGCGAGATTCACATGCTCAAATGCTTTCTTTTTACTGGCGGTCACCAATGGGTGAGATGCAAGGATGGGAAGGACGTTATCCGCCGAACAATATTAATTGGCCTTTTTCAGTGAATTTTGCTGAGCTATCAAATTTGAGAAATGCACTTAAAGTTCACCCAGAACTCGATGTTATGAAGCTAGAGCGTCAGGTGGTAAAGAATAAAACGCGATTGACGGATAATGCATTACTACCCAAACTTGATCTTAATGCGTCAGTTGCTAGAGATGTGGGGGCTGGGCTTAACAGTTTAGAGGGTACTGAAACTAAATTAGGGCTTTCATTTTCCTACCCAATAGGAAATAGAAGAGATACCGCTGAGCGGACCCAATTGCTCTCTAAGCAAAGAGAGTTGGAATATAAATTATCTTCAACAGAACAAATCCTCACCCAGCGATTTGAACAAGCACTTGTTTATTGGGGGCAGGCAAAAGATATTTTAGCACTACAAGGTGAGAACACCGCGTTGGCCAATCGCTTATCTAAAGTGGAAAAAACACGATTTGATGCGGGGGAAGGTGACATGTTTACATTGAATGCTCGTGCACAAAATGAAATAAAGGCACGAATGAAAGAGATTAAAGCCCGAGTTGACGTGCTCAAAGCAGAGCTACTTTTATATAAAGAAGCAGCAAAACTTAATACAGAAAGCTAAAAAAAAGTATTGCTGCTAAAGCTCTAATTAAAATTCCTTAACAGCGCTATTAAACTCTTCTTCGCTTAGCCCAGCGGCTAACGCATACTCTTTGAGTTTATCGTGAGCTACGCCAGCGTGTTGTGCGGTATTTAAAATACGCATAACTTGTTCGCGTTGTTGTGATGATTCACGCACTGCAGTTTCAACTACCGTCTTTGCTTCATTAGGAAAAACAGCTAATAGCGCATCTACCACATATTCACCTACAAATGGCACTGCATTAAGCGCACTTGTCATTATCTCCACAATTCTATTAGGGTGTTCTTGAGATAACGTCTGAACAATACTGTCAGCGGCATCGGGTTGTGTAAGCACCGCTACGCGCACAATTTCATCTAACTCCTCAGGCGTCGCAACAGCAGCAGCTTGTACAACGAAATCTACATACGTGGGTTCTGCTTTTATTGCGAGTTGAACGATGTTCGGGCAACTACTGACTTCCTTTGCTATAGCGAGTTGAACTATTTCTTCTGTAGAAGCTGGTTGAGCCGAAATGGCTGCGAATATAATTTCACGGTATTTATCCGGATAGGTGTCTAAGGCAATATCAACAATTGATACAATTTCCTGAGGATAATGACTTGCAATAGAGCTAATGGCTCTACCGACAGACATAGTTTGATCAACTTGCCGCTTGAGAAAAGCTGTTTGGAAACGATTAGTGCTTTCAGGCGTTTCAATAGTTTTAGGTGGAGAAATATTGTCAATATCTTCAACTTCAACACTTTGTGCATATGTAAGGCTACTTGCCAAAGCAGGCAATAATGCTGCCAGAAGCATTGTAAGTGTACGCGACATAAATCCACCTTATAATTATTGCGTAGTCAAATTCTGATATACACTGCCAAAATGACGGAAAGCTATTCTAAACATGCTTTAATATAGCTTTATATTCCCGCAGGATCAGAAACTACCTTAAGCACTACTGCTTTATAGGATCCGAACCTTCATCCTATTAGTATTTAGTCCATATTGTCTACTAATTATCTCTTTTGAACGAAAATTAATCGTTTAGTTCACTTTTATTGATTTTTTTAAAATAAGTGTTGACGTGAGCGCTGAATTCCCTAAAATGCGCATCCGCTTCGGGGGTAAAGCAAAACAGCAAGCCTCTTGGAGTAAGTCTCTACTACCTTTATAGGCCAGTAAAGACGGGAGTTTAGAAGAAACGCTTCAGAAAATAATTTTTCAAAAAGTGTTGACAGCAAAAACTTCCAGCGTATAATGCGCACCTCACTCGAGCAGGGTGAGTCACTAAGAAGCAGCGGCTTCTGGTGAGATTGCGACGAAGTCGCAATGTTCTTTAAAAATTTAGACAAGACAATCTGTGTGGGCACTCGTTAAGAGTGTCACAACGACGATTCATATTTCGATATATTTAATTGAAGAGTTTGATCATGGCTCAGATTGAACGCTGGCGGCAGGCCTAACACATGCAAGTCGAACGGTAACATTTCTAGCTTGCTAGAAGATGACGAGTGGCGGACGGGTGAGTAATGCTTGGGAACTTGCCTTTGCGAGGGGGATAACAGTTGGAAACGACTGCTAATACCGCATAATGTCTTCGGACCAAACGGGGCTTCGGCTCCGGCGCAAAGAGAGGCCCAAGTGAGATTAGCTAGTTGGTGAGGTAAAGGCTCACCAAGGCGACGATCTCTAGCTGTTCTGAGAGGAAGATCAGCCACACTGGGACTGAGACACGGCCCAGACTCCTACGGGAGGCAGCAGTGGGGAATATTGCACAATGGGGGAAACCCTGATGCAGCCATGCCGCGTGTGTGAAGAAGGCCTTCGGGTTGTAAAGCACTTTCAGTTGTGAGGAAAAGTTAGTAGTTAATACCTGCTAGCCGTGACGTTAACAACAGAAGAAGCACCGGCTAACTCCGTGCCAGCAGCCGCGGTAATACGGAGGGTGCGAGCGTTAATCGGAATTACTGGGCGTAAAGCGCACGCAGGCGGTTTGTTAAGCTAGATGTGAAAGCCCCGGGCTCAACCTGGGATGGTCATTTAGAACTGGCAGACTAGAGTCTTGGAGAGGGGAGTGGAATTCCAGGTGTAGCGGTGAAATGCGTAGATATCTGGAGGAACATCAGTGGCGAAGGCGACTCCCTGGCCAAAGACTGACGCTCATGTGCGAAAGTGTGGGTAGCGAACAGGATTAGATACCCTGGTAGTCCACACCGTAAACGCTGTCTACTAGCTGTGTGTGAATTTAATTCGTGCGTAGCGAAGCTAACGCGCTAAGTAGACCGCCTGGGGAGTACGGCCGCAAGGTTAAAACTCAAATGAATTGACGGGGGCCCGCACAAGCGGTGGAGCATGTGGTTTAATTCGATGCAACGCGAAGAACCTTACCTACACTTGACATGCAGAGAGCTTTCTAGAGATAGATTGGTGCCTTCGGGAACTCTGACACAGGTGCTGCATGGCTGTCGTCAGCTCGTGTCGTGAGATGTTGGGTTAAGTCCCGCAACGAGCGCAACCCTTGTCCTTAGTTGCCAGCATTAGGTTGGGCACTCTAAGGAGACTGCCGGTGACAAACCGGAGGAAGGTGGGGACGACGTCAAGTCATCATGGCCCTTACGTGTAGGGCTACACACGTGCTACAATGGCATTTACAGAGGGAAGCGAGACAGTGATGTGGAGCGGACCCCTTAAAGAATGTCGTAGTCCGGATTGGAGTCTGCAACTCGACTCCATGAAGTCGGAATCGCTAGTAATCGCAGGTCAGAATACTGCGGTGAATACGTTCCCGGGCCTTGTACACACCGCCCGTCACACCATGGGAGTGGGATGCAAAAGAAGTAGTTAGTCTAACCTTCGGGAGGACGATTACCACTTTGTGTTTCATGACTGGGGTGAAGTCGTAACAAGGTAACCCTAGGGGAACCTGGGGTTGGATCACCTCCTTACCATTACGTCGAAAGACGCACTTGATGCAGTGCCTACACAGATTGTTTTGTTTATGATTTAAAGACTCGCTTCGCGAGTGTCGCGTAAAAGCGCTTAACCGCAAAATGTGACCGGTGACCGGCACAGTTTGCTGACGCTTTTACTGCTCGCTAAAGAAGTGCTGTGTAGATGTTTTTGCATAGAATGCTAATTAATGATCGCAATCATTGATTAGTGTTTTTAAGAAACACTAATGTTCTTTAACAATTTGGAAAGCTGATATTAATAGTAATCAATCAAAATTGAGTAACTGAGAAATCGAAAGATGACTTTTTGCTCTACTTGACTGAATTGCTTGTTATCAATCGATGATTTGATAGCAAGGCAATTCTTCCGATTAGCTTGTCATTCATACAGCGTAACTCGAGCAGAAGTCAAAAGGCTGTTTGGGGTTGTATGGTTAAGTGACGAAGCGTATACGGTGGATGCCTTGGCAGTTAGAGGCGATGAAGGACGTGTAAGTCTGCGAAAAGCTGTGGTGAGCCGACAAAATGCATTTGAACCACAGATGTCCGAATGGGGAAACCCACCTATTTATAGGTATCGTTACATGAATACATAGTGTAACGAGGCGAACGAGGGGAACTGAAACATCTAAGTACCCTTAGGAAAAGAAATCAACCGAGATTCCCCTAGTAGCGGCGAGCGAACGGGGAGCAGCCCTTAAGCTGTTTAGAGTGTAGTGGAATCCTTTGGGAAGAGGAGCGATACAAGGTGATAGCCCTGTACACGAAGCGTTCTTTACAGTGAAATCGAGTAGGTCGGGACACGTGTTATCTTGACTGAATATGGGGGGACCATCCTCCAAGGCTAAATACTCCTAACTGACCGATAGTGAACCAGTACCGTGAGGGAAAGGCGAAAAGAACCCCTGTGAGGGGAGTGAAATAGAACCTGAAACCGTATACGTACAAGCAGTGGGAGCCCCATCACTAAGTGCCTCGGCGCTCAGTGAGAAGCTCACCTGATGTAGCGCAGCGCTTGCTAAGCAGGTTGTGCGTTTTTTACGAACCGTCTCGCAGCGTACATAAAAGTACGTGAGAAACGGAAGCGTCAAAAACGATACAAGATGCAACGCAAGGGCAAGCGGGACATTTAGTGATGGGGTGACTGCGTACCTTTTGTATAATGGGTCAGCGACTTATATTTAGTAGCAAGGTTAAGTGAATAACGGAGCCGTAGCGAAAGCGAGTGTTAACTGCGCGTTTAGTTGCTAGGTATAGACCCGAAACCCGGTGATCTAGCCATGGGCAGGTTGAAGGTTGAGTAACATCAACTGGAGGACCGAACCGACTAACGTTGAAAAGTTAGCGGATGACTTGTGGCTGGGGGTGAAAGGCCAATCAAACCGGGAGATAGCTGGTTCTCCCCGAAATCTATTTAGGTAGAGCCTCGGACGAATTCCATTGGGGGTAGAGCACTGTTAAGGCTAGGGGGTCATCCCGACTTACCAACCCTTTGCAAACTCCGAATACCAATGAGAACTATCCGGGAGACACACGGCGGGTGCTAACGTCCGTCGTGGAGAGGGAAACAACCCAGACCGCCAGCTAAGGTCCCAAAATATTGCTAAGTGGGAAACGATGTGGGAAGGCACAGACAGCTAGGAGGTTGGCTTAGAAGCAGCCACCCTTTAAAGAAAGCGTAATAGCTCACTAGTCGAGTCGGCCTGCGCGGAAGATGTAACGGGGCTAAGCAATATACCGAAGCTGCGGCAGCATGTTTACATGCTGGGTAGGGGAGCGTTGTGTAAGTGGATGAAGGTGAGTTGTAAAGCTTGCTGGACATATCACAAGTGCGAATGCTGACATGAGTAACGATAATGGGAGTGAAAAACTCCCACGCCGGAAGACCAAGGTTTCCTGTCCCATGCTAATCAGGGCAGGGTAAGTCGGCCCCTAAGGCGAGGCAGAAATGCGTAGTCGATGGGAAACGGGTTAATATTCCCGTACTTATATAATCAGTGATGGAGGGACGGAGAAGGCTAGGCAAGCTTGGCGTTGGTTGTCCAAGTGAAAGTGTGTAGGCTGAAAACTTAGGTAAATCCGGGTTTTTTTCAAAGTCGAGACACGAGACGAGCCACTACGGTGGTGAAGTTGTTGATGCCCTGCTTCCAGGAAAAGCTTCTAAACTTATGATTATATGAACCGTACCCCAAACCGACACAGGTGGTCAGGTAGAGAATACTAAGGCGCTTGAGAGAACTCGGGTGAAGGAACTCGGCAAAATTGTACCGTAACTTCGGGAGAAGGTACGCCTCTGTTTGTGAACACTTCTCGTGGTAAGCAAATGGAGGCCGCAGTGACCAGGTGGCTGGGACTGTTTATTAAAAACACAGCACTCTGCAAACTCGTAAGAGGACGTATAGGGTGTGACACCTGCCCGGTGCCGGAAGGTTAATTGATGGGGTTAGCGTAAGCGAAGCTCTTGATCGAAGCCCCGGTAAACGGCGGCCGTAACTATAACGGTCCTAAGGTAGCGAAATTCCTTGTCGGGTAAGTTCCGACCTGCACGAATGGTGTAACCATGGCCACGCTGTCTCCACCCGAGACTCAGTGAAATTGAAATCGCAGTGAAGATGCTGTGTACCCGCACCTAGACGGAAAGACCCCGTGAACCTTTACTACAGCTTGGCACTGAACATTGAACCTACATGTGTAGGATAGGTGGGAGGCTTTGAAGCATGGTCGCTAGATTATGTGGAGCCGTCCTTGAAATACCACCCTTGTATGTTTGATGTTCTAACATAGGTCCCTTATCGGGATTGTGGACAGTGTCTGGTGGGTAGTTTGACTGGGGCGGTCTCCTCCCAAATAGTAACGGAGGAGCACGAAGGTTAGCTAATCACGGTCGGACATCGTGAGGTTAGTGCAATGGCATAAGCTAGCTTAACTGCGAGACAGACACGTCGAGCAGGTACGAAAGTAGGTCATAGTGATCCGGTGGTTCTGTATGGAAGGGCCATCGCTCAACGGATAAAAGGTACTCCGGGGATAACAGGCTGATACCGCCCAAGAGTTCATATCGACGGCGGTGTTTGGCACCTCGATGTCGGCTCATCACATCCTGGGGCTGAAGTCGGTCCCAAGGGTATGGCTGTTCGCCATTTAAAGTGGTACGCGAGCTGGGTTTAGAACGTCGTGAGACAGTTCGGTCCCTATCTGGTGTGGGCGTTGGATGATTGATGGGAGCTGCTCCTAGTACGAGAGGACCGGAGTGGACGAACCGCTGGTGTTCGGGTTGTCATGCCAATGGCATTGCCCGGTAGCTATGTTCGGAACGGATAACCGCTGAAAGCATCTAAGCGGGAAGCCGGCCCAAAGATGAGTCATCCCTGACCTTTAAGGTCTGGAAGGGTTGTTATAGACGATGACGTTGATAGGCAGGGTGTGGAAGCGTTGTAAGGCGTTAAGCTAACCTGTACTAATTGCCCGAGAGGCTTAACCATACAACACCCAAGAAGCTTTTTACCTACAAGCACTTGCTGCGCAAGTGGGCGTAGAAAATTATTTAAACGTAAAACGTGGTTTTACTGATAATTTTCTTACTCGCTAAAGCAGAGCAAGGTTGAGGTAAGTATGCTTGAGAGCGTTGTAACGACAAGCTATATGTTTAAGTAGAGTGAAAAGTAGTTACTCACTGATTGAATTGATATCCAGTTTTCTAGATTGTTACCAGTTTTTCCTGGCAGCCATAGCGATACGGTACCACCTGACTCCATTCCGAACTCAGAAGTGAAACGTATTAGCGCCGATGGTAGTGTGGGGTTTCCCCATGTGAGAGTAGGACACTGCCAGGTCCCAATTCTAAAACAAAGAACCCAGCGAAAGCTGGGTTTTTTGTTTCTAGCAACGCAGAAAGTATATACGTTGTGGCATACAACTGAGCGCACTGTGCGTCCTCCTTGCGCAAAAGTCATGAAAAAAGACGTCATGATTTTGCACGATAGTGCTACAATCGCGGTCAACCTTCCCGAAGGCCCGAAGGGGATTCCCATCCATCCGGACAAGGGACTCTCGCAGAGCTCGATCGTTCGTCACTTACCGAATGCCAATGGGCATTCGTCATACACCTTCGGTGCAGCGTTCCTTACGCAGTGTGCGTCCAAACCCAGTGAGAGCAGGTCGGGCTGGCCTTTCAGGCTGCCAGTTCCTAATACTAAAACAAAGACTCAGCGAAAATTTGGATTTTTGCTTAATGCGCTTAATAAATATACATACACAACGAGACGACACAAAAATTAAACGGTATGGTGTAGCAACACTTAACTGTTAGGAAGTTAGTATGTCAGCCTTGCCATTTAACAATAAACCCATTTATTTTCGTGGAAATTTTCAGCTAGCCCCGATCTCTACAGTGGTAAAGCAGCATATAGAAGTCGTTTTCTTTTTGCTAATAGCATTATTTTTCATAACGAATGCTTTTATAGAAAGTAATGAGAAGGAACGCGTCCTAACTAATCCAAAGAAAAATGACTTCTTCTATATAGATTATAGGGCTATTGACCCATCTTCTGACGCTCGTTTTCGCTATGTTCCAATGAAAGTATTGGACATTGATGGCGATATTTTTACATTTAAAGTTGGGAATATTGCTCATACAACACAAGTATCACCGGGTCAGCACGCAAAATTTGATAAGGCGTTATTACTACGCAATTATTATCGAGTAGATAACTTGGTCCTTAATAGAGTTCAGGTAAATGAATTGGTTTCAAATGGAGCAATTTACGATGCAAGACGGCCCCGTAATATTTATATAAATGGTTGGATGGTTCTACATACCAATGAATTAGTACCCGAATAATTGCCTTGTAAAAACACTTTCTTTCGAAAATATTAAATAATCTCTGCGGTTACAAAATACAAATCAGCATTATAATTTTATGAATTAAACGTATGAACTTTCTAATTCACTAATATTACTACCATTGACGTATAGAAAAATCAGCAAAAGCACACTACATTCTCTATGTGTTAATAGAATGTGAATGAAAAAATGATGCTGAAGTATATAGTTGTCGCGATTATAAGTGCCCTAGTAGTAGGCGCTACTGATCACCTCGTATCAAATCCCTTAGTGGTGAGTGGCTGTACGTTTTTAGTTGTCGCAATCTCTACCTACCTTTTAATGATGTCTAAAGATAAGGACACAAATAAAGAACAGACGGTTATTCCTAAACAGAGTGACTTAAGCAGCTCTGCTAACAATATAAGTAAAGCTTCTAGCTTTATCGCTATTGGTGGTGCTTCAATTTCCTTTTTTCTAGACCAACTTTCAAAAGCGTTCAACGAACAGGTTGAGAATATCGGTGAAATGTCAGGTCGCTTACAGCAACTTGAAAGTAGTAGTGAGCAACTAGATAGTCTTGCGAAAAGTGCAACTGTAGCAATGAATGAGTCAGATGAAAAAACGCAAACAGGGAGCCAGTCAGTCAAAGAAGTACTTAAACAGCAAAAGTTACTCGTCGACAAGATAAATGCCTCTTCTAATGCCCTTGCCATTCTCAAAACACGCGCTGAAGGTATAAGTAATATTACAAGTACCATCAATCAACTGGCAGACCAAACGAATATGCTTGCGTTGAATGCGGCAATTGAAGCTGCACGAGCAGGTGATCAGGGGCGGGGCTTTGCTGTGGTTGCTGATGAAGTGCGGGAACTTGCAAAAAAAACCACTGATGCTACGTCAGGAATTGAGAGTTTACTGCAGGAAATGAATAGCAGTAGTCAAGAAGCAGTATCGACGATGGAAGCAGTATTGTCCTCAAGTGATGAAATGAACTCCCTGTTGAAAGAAAGTGAAAATGCCATAACACATTCTAGTACGCTGTCTACACAAGCGAGAGAAGCGATGAATGAAATGGAGTTAATGGTAGAAAAATATACAGAACACAGCGCTGGTATTAGTACCAACGTACTGCAACTGCACAGTACAACATCAAAACTAGAAAATGATTTGAAAGATGTGTCTAGTCAGGCATATTCACTGAGCGAGCAGACAGAAGATGTGTTCCGCCTGTTGGAAAGTTTAGATGTTGACGATAGAAATAGTTACGTACGAGACATCGCTATTAATACAGCGAAAAAGATTGGCGAAGCCTTTACTCGTGCTATTGAACGAGGTGAAATAACAGAATCTGCGCTATTTGACTTCACTTATAAGCCAATAGCAAATACTAATCCACCTAAGCATAGTACTGCATTTGATACTTTTACTGATAAGTGTTTACCAGACATTCAAGAGCCAATCCTCAAAAACAATGAGTTTATAATTTATGCCGGTGCAGTAGATAAAAACGGTTATTTCCCTACTCACAACTTAAAATTTAGCCAGCCACTGACAGGTAACTACGAAGCGGATTTAGCTAATAATCGCACCAAACGTATTTTTAATGACCCGACGGGTAGTCGTTGTGGAAGTAATACCTCTCGCTTTTTATTACAGACATATAAAAGAGATACTGGGGAGATTATGCACGATCTATCCGCACCCATTTACATAAATAAAAAGCACTGGGGTGGTTTTAGAATTGGTTATAAGGCTGATATAGCATAGTGAGGCTTAAGAATTAACTCAGGCTTCAGTTGTTTAGATTTATAATGCTTACTTGTTCAGAGCTAGAGGATATAAATAACGCGTTGGTCGAAGTATAAGCAAGTAACTCGTTGGGTAGTCAATTTGATTCAATTATATATAACTGCATAGTAAAATAAGTAATTGAATCACTTTGCATCATCACGATGTATCTTCACAACTATTAACTCTGAGCCATATAGTGAGCAGTAATAAAAGAGTTCTTTTAAACATACCTAATTCAGATGCAGGTAAACTCCAGTATATAATAGAAAACTACTCGGAGTGCGATGCTATTGAAATGGTTTCTCACGTTGGGTTCAAATTTTTGCCACGCTCAGAAGAAACGTGCTCTGAGTTAGGCATTATGCTATCTGAACCCGCTCAGCGATTGTTACAAGCTTTTAATTCTGCTAAGGCAAGTAATCCTCATAAATATTCTAGCTTTCGTGATTTTTATACTGAGAAAACACGCGTTAATTTTTATAGTCGATTGTTTAGTGAAGTAAATATTTCTTCAATTAGTTTTATAGGTTTACAGGAGCATTTATATAAAAGTGCGCTTATGGCAGCTGACTGGCTTAGTACACAGCTATACCGACTTCCCTATAATGTTACTAGTCAGCAAACAAAAAACGCCATGATCTCTTCTGAGGAGTTTGACGAAATAAAACTTCTCTACAACAAAGACTATGAAATTTACAACGCGGCTAAAGCAACGTTCGATAAAAGGTGGTTGGATTATACTAAACACCATGAAATAAGCCTGAAGTTCGATAAAAAGCTTACCATTCATTTAGGTCCTCCTAAAACGGGAACGTCTGCCATTCAGTCTTGGCTTCATAGTAATCGAGAGGCTCTGTTATCTGAAGGGAAGCTATATCCAGAGCATACTGCAGATGCAAATGGCGTCAGCTCAGGTAACTTTGAACAGCTAGTGACTTTCGACACAGAAAATAAGCGAGCTTATTTTGACGATAACAAGGCACAATCGCTTATTTCACGATTTAATGCCACTCATTGTGATACGCTTTTACTTTCATCCGAACACTTTTTTTATTATCTGATTTGGTTGTTCTCTCGATTTCAAAAAGCAGAATATATTTTTTATATTCGTCATCCTCTGGGGGTTGCAGAGTCATCTTTTCACCAAGAGGTAAAGCGCCATAATCGCACAGTTCCTTTTAGCATTTCCTCTAATATAGGGTTTAGCAATCTACTTATCGTGAACTCTCTGGCTAAAGAATTTGAGTGCCAGATTACTTATCGTTTTTATGATGAAAAGCAGTTTATCAATGGAAGCTTGTTGAGTGACTTCGCCCACGCAATCAGAACAAAAGTGCCAGTTCCAGTCAATGCCAAAAAAGTGAATACGCAATATAGTCCTGGTGCTATAGTTCTTATGCTGAAGTGCAATACCTTTGCTAGTGAAAAGTTACGCCGTGAATTAGATATGTTTTTGCAAGGCTACAGTGAAAATATCGGTGCATTTTCCTTTGTTTCTCCATCGGAATTTAACGATATACAGTGCAAGCTAAAATCTCAGGTGGAACAATTAACAGAAACTGATCAGTCACTAGACTACAAGTCGATGGTTTCTTTAATAGATCACTACAAAAAACCGCCAATGTGTAGCGAAGCTGAGATCAATAAAGATTTATCATGCATTATCGATACAATGATGAAATTCGCACCAACTTTAGCACGTAGCTTGTACCAAGAAATTAGTCAGAGTGCTGATGAAACAACCGACGATTTGCTGCGCCATTTTAACTTTTCGTGGTATCAAAAATGGCTTTTTAAACTCGTGAGCCTAGCACGTTTACAGAGACCTTAAGATGAGCTTTACTCTTGCCTAAAAGTAATATGAAAGGTGTTGTTTTAGCTCTTTTCGTTCATTTTCCAATGAATAGGATTTGGCGATTCTTTTACCCATATATGAGCGCATTTTAGTCATTGAAAGTGGCTGGTTTAACGCGCTTTTTATCGCAAGTTGAATGTCTTGTTTTGTATATTTAGGCATTACAATATTAGCAAATCGACTGTAGTACTCTTTATTTGCAACGCATTCAGGTACTACGGCCATTTTACTGTAATACATAGCTTCGATACCTGGTAGGAAAAAGCCCTCGGTTTTATGTGGTAACGCTACAGTTAGCCTCGAAGAGGCCATCGACATCATGACATCCTTCTTTTCCTGCGTTGAAGTGTGGCACAAGGTGCGATAACCAAGCTCTGTTGCCCAACTAGCCAATTCATTTCCAAGCTCTGGCTGTTTGCTGGCAAGGATATAAATTTCTCTTTTTATTGGGGATTGTATTGAAGGAAAGCGATGACCCATTCTAATAGTATGGCACGGGCCATTTGCATAGGGTGAAATAGCATCTGTAACTGCTTGGGAAACACACAACCGTATAGCTGGTTCTTGTAAGAATTTAAACAACTGTTCTGAGGGATCAGCATGGCGAACATGCTGAATTAAATTAATAACAGGTTGGTTCGGCTGGCGTTTTGGTAAATAGTACTGCCAATCCATCCCAGCCAAAAATGCCACATCTGCTGCTTCAGGCTGGTATTTTTGCTCATATACCACGTTGTCTAAATCAGAAAATAGATTAGTATTCGTTTTTGCTTTATTGCTTAAAAAAAGGGTAGGAGTCCAATCTAAATTAATGAAATGTGCGAGGTAATCTCTTACTTTCTGATGGCCGCCCGTGTAACCGTGATAGTGTCTTAGAAATGAAATCTTTTTTTTATTCATAATATTAAGCAGTAAACGGCTGTAGGAGGTTACATTTTGGAAAACTTACCATAGACTATGTCTAGTTAGCATAAAAAAATACAGTATAGTGAGTTCATACCCTTTACCCAATTTATTTATACCGGGTGTTCAAAAGGCAGGCACAACAGCATTGGCAAGCTTCCTTTCACAGCATCCAGACATTTATCTTGTCGACGGCAAAGAGGCCCATGTTTTCGATGATCCCGCATATCACAATGCTCTCGATAAACAGCGCTTTGCTGAGCAAAAATACGAAAGTAAGTTGAAGCATTATAAAGGAGAGCGATATATATTAGATGCTACTCCTATAACAATGTTACATCCTGCGTTTATCACAGCCGCGTCATCATCGTGTCCTGATGCAAAATACATTGTTATGCTAAGAAACCCTATAGAGCGAGCACTTTCCCATTACGCAATGACAAAGTCCAGAGGCCTTGAACCCTGCTCCCCTGCAAAAGCGTTTTTACTTGAACATCATAGAATGAAAGGTTTTTACCCTGAATTACCCTTTGCCCCTTTCGAAAGTAAGTATCGGGATCAATCTTATTTAATTCGCGGGCGCTATAATAAGCAATTATCCTATTTATACAATGTGGTGCCACGTCAAAATGTGTATATAGAGCAACAAAAGCGACTGTCAGAAAATCATGATACTTGTTTATTGCGTATATTTAACTTTCTTGGATTACCTAATATTTCTGTTGAGAAAAAAGAGGTATTTAAGTCTTCAAACCAATATCATTTGCCTATGTTAATGCGATTATATTTACGCCTTTTATTTAAAGTTTATAGGTAATTGTTTCGTTTTATAGTGCTGTTTTACATAAATTTTATTAGCACTCAGTTAATTGTTCCCAATGCACTTTATGCCAGAGAACAAAGCTTAGTTAATAGTGTAGTAGGCAAGTTCATCCAACAATAAATTAAGTGATATACACATGTTGTCAGGTGTTTTTCCTTGATAGAGCAACTTAACTTTCACAGCTCAAAGGGAATACGTTTAAAAAGAGCGTCCAGCTCAAATTTAACCTCGTCTACTTTTTTCGGAGTAGATCTACAGTGTACAACAAGTTCCGATAACGTTGTTTCTTCGCTTAACTTTAGAGGTACAAGTTCATCATCAATTGCAGTACCGTAATCCTTATACTTGAACTGACCACCTCCAGCTATTGTATCAAGCCTAAACCACCCTGCAGGGATTCCGAGCGAATCGGCTACAATAATTCCGTGCAATGACGAAGACGATATGCAACTGCATTTTGAAATGTCAGTGAGTACCTCTGAGGGCTCTCTTTCTACATCAATTAGAAGTATATCGTGAGGATATTTATTTATAAGGCTTTGTATTAAAGTGGCATTTTTGTGCTCAAAGTGAGGTATAAGGCCTAATACATACTGTTTATCTTCATTTCTATTAATTAGCTTGGCTGCCAAAAGGCCGGGATCGCCTAGTACAATATCTTTATCCGCACCAATGACTTGCCGTGTCATTTCACCTCTCACTCCCCAAATTCTTGCTTGAGGAAAAGTCTTTTCTACAGGGCGCATTATTCCACTGCCTAGGATGACACCACTGAAATTGGAGGGAACCCAATTCAAAATACTGCCAATAGAGCAGACTGATTGTGAATTTAATTGAGCAAGACGGGTGTGTGAAACACTAAAACCATAGGCATTGAGAAGATCTCTCGAGAGTATATCACCGAAATTTATCTTATCATTCCACCAAAATACACCAAGTTGTTTCACTACTTTTCTCTCTTATTAATATCGTACTAATTATTAGTTATTACTACATCTAACAAATTTTCTAACAAAACTTTATCGTAATTGTTTTGCTCTAAAAGTTTCGCGATGCGCGTTGCAAGTGCTCCAGCGCCTACTTTTTTCGTCGCAAGTAAATCGAAGCGTTCTTTCTCAATTATTCGAGCATAATCTGAATAAATGGGATGAACGATAAGGTCTTTTGGAATATTGGTAATGTGCTTTCTAATCAGATTAAAGTAACCATTTTGGGTTATTTGTAATTCACTACATGAAAACTGATTGTTCATTAACATTGAACAGACAAAAACTTCGTCATTCGGGTAGTTAGCGGGCTCAAACGAGCCGCTTTTCCATTTTTTTGCCAGCTTTTTCCGTTCATCAAATAGAAATGATAGCGCTGAATTAGATAGCCTTATTAATGAAAACAATCCGCCAAAAATCGTGTGCTCGGGGTATAGTATTTGGTATCGCGTATACCAGCTCCATGACGGGGTTTGTTTAGATAATCCATGCAGCAATAAATCACTGTGCGTGCTACTTGCTTCTTCTAGCAGTCTTTCAAGAGATTGTTTTTGAATAAAGACGTCTGGTTCAATTAACCAGTAAAAGTCATAGTCTTTATTGAGGTTATAAACAGAGTAAAGGTTATGGTCACCACACCGCCATCCTAAGGTAGGGACTTCGACGTCCAAACCTTCCTGTTTAATAAATCTTTTTAGTGATAGCACTCGTTGGGTGTTTTCGAAGTCAGAGTCACAGGAGAAATAAATGTCATTATCTGGAAACGCAGTTTGCAGTGTACTGTAAAGCGTTTGCTCATCACTTCCCACAGATTTACATCGAATTATGACGCACTGGGTCACCAAACTAACCTCCGGTTAATAGATGTAGTTGAGTCAAACAGATTGTTCTAAAACGACGATTACTTAAGACAACAAGGCTTTTTGTATATGTATCAATATATCGACGTGAACAAGCTATTGAAGCCTGTATTGAGCATATTTTAGAAAGATGAAGTATTTATGTATGACGAATGACGGTTTTGTGTCAGTTATAAGAGGATAAAGGAAAAGTGTTAGGTCAAGATAGGAGTGCGCCAACAACCAACATAGCACGCTGAGTGATTATTCAATGCACTTCAGCGCGCGGGTGTATTAACTTGCTATAATTTTGTCACAAGTGATGAAAGATGACTAAAGAGGTTTTTAATTTCTTTCTTTTTATCTTCTTCTATCTGACTCATTACCGCTTTTATATCTGTGGTCGAAATATCCTGTGTTCTCGGAAGATACAAAACATCGACGATGTCGTTCAGATCATCAAATTTCCCAATCCAGTCGTCGCCAATTGCAAAAATGTCTGCATTTTCTCTTTGTATATCCTGACGTTTCTGTTCCCAGTTTTCCTCCGGAAAGACATCATCTACATATTTACAGGACAAGAGCACTTCTTTGCGGTCTGCATAGGGGATAACAACAGTTTTGCCTTTCTGAGTGTTAAACTCGTCGGTGGACAAGCCAATTACGAGTCTATCGCCTAAACGCTTTAGTCGCTGGAGCAGTCTTACATGACCTACGTGAAAAAGGTCGAAAGTACCATAGGTGATTATCGTCTTCATTGTGGGCTATCCAAAGTATCTACATTAACTGGCCATGGCCATTCGTGGTACCTATCAGGCTTAGACCAGTTTTCGCCATAGCGTTCTGTCAAGAAGCCAATCGTGTCTTTAGGTACCGGGTAAGATTTTTCATAAAGTTGAAGTTCGTCTCTTTCGGCTAAAATGGCTTTAGGCATTGCGCGAATCATCATCTTTTCCATGTGTAGATAAGCTTCTTCCTTATTAAACCAATAGGGAAAAATATCTATCATGATATTTGTTTTTTTATGAAAACAATGAATGTTGTATGTTTTGGTTGTTTTGCTGCCTTTACTAACCCTATATTTTTTTTCATCTAGACTAGCTTTGACATTTTCCATCAGAGACTGAACTTGCGATTCATTAGTGTCACTGATAGATAGTTCAACAAGAATATCGACGTCATCGTCATGTGAGATGAATTTATTCTCTCTTTTGGCACCAAGCAGCGTGCCGTAAGCTAAGCACGGCTTGAATCCTGCTTCGCTTAAGTCACTCATTACTTCATCAAGGGCTAACAATACTGATTCTGTATTGCTGACCAACATGCCTTGTCGCGCCGCACCGTGCTTCGTCAATTTTATGGGTTGTAGCGAACAGGTGTCTCTATATTGGTTGATGTTTCTTTCAAGTTGCTCTATATCGCTTGTATTTGCTAAAAGTCTTGAGAAGCTATTTAACGAAAGTGATAAAGACTGTTTTGTCTTATGAAAGACATACAGAGCGAGCAAGCTCAGTTCACTCTGATGGGTAGTCGTATCAGAAATTCGATAACTCTCGTCCCAACTACTTAATACCTGGAGGGGTATCGAAAAATGCTTATCCTCAAGTTGGTTAAGTTTTGATTCCAAATCGCTAACTATTGCGGCCAGAAGGGTTTTGCGTTTTGGATAAGGCGCTGGACTTGCCAGTAACTGGGAATGAAGTTGCTCTAAAACAACATAATCTTTTTCGACACTGTAAGAGCACTGCATGGTGTAAACCGGCAAAATCTCGTTGCTTCGCAACATCACAGACACGGCAAGATTATGAATTCTTGAACCCCACTTGTCTCTTCTATTGAGGATCTCTAGCTGACCAATATATACGGGCTCTGTAAACGTTATGGTTAAATGAGGGCAGTCTTCCCTTCTTGAGTGAAAACCTCCACCAGTAGCCAGTACTTGGCGTAAATCGGTAGCTGATACGTTAGAACTTGCGTGCACTTTTTCGATAAACCTGTTATCCAGTGCCGTTCCTCCATGGTTGTACAGTTTTAAGCTCGTATAATTTAGATAGGCACTAGTGTTATCAATTCTTAGAAAAAGCGTTTTAACTTTCTCGTTAATATTAATCAGCAGAGGGCTGTGATTGAGTCCACCAAAATAGCCTCGACTTGGCATGAGTTCACGTAATCTAAGAGCGTTTTTAAAAAAGTTAATTAGTAAAAACTTTGAAACATTAAGAAGTTTTTCTTTACCGTTTTCGCTTTCTGAAAACAACGTGATAGCTTCTGGTTCCAGCGCTTCAAGTGTTGAAAGCGGAACTTTAATAAAAGCATTCACTACATCCCCATCTGTGGATAGTTGAACGCGTTCGTGCGCAATTTCGCCATGCTCAGTCACCAGACTAAAATCCACAAAAGTAGTGTTTTTCACCATGCCTGATATAGCAAAGATGATGTCATTACTATCTGCCGCTTTCGTGCTGACAAAAAAAGAAGAGTGCTCAAAGATATAAGAAGAAGATAAGCGAGAATCGGTAAAGGGTTGATACAAATCGCTCAAAGCACCTCCAAACGTTCCTGCTTGAGAAACAGCATATTCCATTATTCACCCGATTTCCTGATGCAAATTGTCATAAACAATTTAGTGAATAGTCACAAAACTGCAATAATACTAAAGGGGGCTGAAAATGTCGAGCTAAGCCATCACTTATAGGGGGCGAGGCTGGTATAGGTACATTGATACTCTTGACCACAAAAGTAGGGTAGAGCGCGTTCTATTGCATGCATAATCGTGCCGTCGATTTGGCCATTTTCGATTGGGAAATCGTGTAATTCCCATTTGTGATCGATAAGCTTGGCCAAGGCGTTGGGCTTATACCAAAACATTGAACCAGCCGGAAAGGGGGAAATGTTGGTCGACGTATCAATTTCAATAGTAAACGTTTCGGCAATCTGTTGAATAAGCAACGTGTTTTTTCCCCAATTTAGGTGGGGGAGTATATGTGGGTGGAATTCGGGTAAGGTTAACCCAATTTTGGGATCCTGTTGAAATTTAGCCAATATGCGTGATACCGATTCATCATTATCCAGCAAGCTCCACAGTAATTGAAGTCTCCAGCCCGACAGTAAGCTTGCATGAGGTGTAGATTTGGTGTGTAACTTAAGTACCACATCGCAATCGCGAAGTTGCTTAGCGCCAACCATTAACCATGGAGCAATATCTCGTCCTCGGTTTTCAACACCAATGACCTTAGTAAAGGGTTGATTTTTAAGTAGCTGATTAACATTTGTTTCTATTTCAAAAGGGCAGGTGACAATAGTCGTGAACTTTGTCGGGATGTTTTGTAAAAAGCTATATATTTCAGGTAGTAATTCTAAGTAGTATACATGGATATGCACGCCTATTTTTAACGCTCCTTTTGAAAGCGCGGGGTTGAGCGATTTAATTGTTACATCTTGAGCCTGTTGATCACCCATAGGGCGCGGAGAAAATTCGGTACGCAATACTTCGGATGACCAGTATTTATCAGCGTGCAACGAAATATAATCGACTAAAGATTCTTGTGCCTTTGATGGTATTAAGTTAATCCCCTTTGTTAGCCAATCTTGATTATCCCTTAACACAAAAGCTGATTTCACCATATAGCGGTCAAGTGCTTGACCATAAGTGCTACTTTGGGTCATGGCGTCCACTACATTAGTATAGTGATTGACGATAGGCATGACTTTGTAATGATTTTTCGCGGCCACAGCATCATTTGTACTACATGTCGCTTTGGCCACTTGTGCTAATTTTGCCTCTGCATTGGCAATAGCTGGTTTTGTACTGTCCAACGCTTTTGCTTGTAATATGAGCTTAGCCGCACCGTCTAAGTTATTACGCTCTACCTCAACCTCTGCCAGTCTGGCGTAAAATGTCGCGTTTTCAGGTGTCCGATCTCGGGCGCTGGTGTAACACTTTTCAGCATCATCCAAATCACCTCTTTTTTTACTCAGGTCGCCTAAGTGCATCCATCGCCACGAAGCAGGTTGTAGATCGAGCGCTCTTCTAATCGCAAGTTCGGCTTCTAACTGTTTGTTTAGCTTTAGCGCGCTATTAAAAATACCATCGTAGTGTTTGGCGGTTAAATCGTTTCTCTTAAACAACGCTTCCCAGCTAAAGTCACTTTGTTCGGCCACAAGATTACCAACTACCTCTAATACTTCGTCAGCCGCAAATTTTGAAAAATCGATGTGAAGCTTCTTGGCTCTTTCTACTTTTTCGCGATCGTCATTATGATTTTGTTGATCAAGCTTATAACTCACGGGAAGCTTAAATGTGGGCTTGATAAATGAAATATTCTCGCGTGGAGTGAAAGAAAAAGCGTGATAAAGCTGGTGGCAAAGCTCATCACATTCTTGTCGAATAGGCGCTGAGATCATATCCAACATAGAATGCGGTACGTGTGAATGCAGTAGTTCTTTTTTTACAATATAGGATGCGTCTAGTAACTTACCTTCTAGCCCTATACTTTTTAGCATTTCAGGTAATTTTTTGTCCCCGTCAATTATCGCCGACAGAGGGAAAATAAGCGTACTATCTGGGCATTTGGCATACCAGGATAAGATAGATTTGGCTGACGCTATCCACATGCTAGCTGCAGTGTCTGGTTTACGCCAAAACACAATGTCGTTAGGGCGAGTGTGCATTCCACTTGACGTTTGTAACAGCTCTCTGCTGTGTCGTTTCAATATTGACGATACGGAATATTGCCAGCTTCTAAAAACAAAGAGTGATTTAATAGGTGTAGTGAGCGATAGCCAGGTATCTTGAAATAGCAGAGCGCGAGGATCTTTTGCCCCTATCGTTTTTGATGTATCTAGTGTGCGATTATTGACATAAAGCCGCAGTTTTTCTTGTAAAAATTTGGGTGGTGTTAGCGACGCCCTTTCGTGTTCTTGCCAATTCGTTCCACAAGCTGCCAACATGGCATCGTGAATTTCTACAAGGGGAATATCCTCATAATGACCTTCTCTATTGGCAAAGCTTGCCCCCATTAGGTTATCGCCCATATTTACGCCATTGTAGTTTAGCGTTTTAGCTACGAGTGATGTGCCGCTGCGATGAAAACCTGAAACGAGAATAAAAGGAGAAGGCGCAGTCATAGGATATAGTATCTCTATTAATCAAGAGAAAGGTCGCAGACAGCGACCTCTCCGCGAAAGGTTAATTTTGCGCTAGCGCAGTGATGCGTTCATTCACGGGTATACCATTTAAAGAGAGGAAACCGTTGTAGCGAATGGCGTTTTCTTTACGTACCGCATCGTAATTAGACGCATCATTTTTGTTCCACCGACAAAAGTCGACTAACTCGTCTGCGCCCATATGTTCGACCTCTTTATAGCGAACCGTAGGAATGCCTGTGGTAACTGATAATTCCTCTGTTCGAGAGTCGATACTGATGACTTTGCCTGGCACACCCGCTTGAATCGGTAGCGCAACGCCGTGATATCGTGGACCTATAGCTAACGTGAAGTGTTTAGAGTAATGCATCCAGTTTTGGGCATCAGCGAAAAATACAGAGAAGCTTTCGAACCATGCCTTTATGTGCTCCCAGTCGCCAATTCGAGAATACACTTTTTCGAGACGAGAAACGTGATTCATTTGCAAGGAGTTTGCTTCACCTAATGCCAACTGAATGAGGGCTTTGGGGTGCTGAAGTACATAATCACCACGATACTTCTCTACGATTTCCGTGAGTGTATTTTCTAATGTGGCTGATGCATGCCATGGATTTCCAGCGGCTGTCATGATGCGATCATATTTAGTGCGTTGCTGGTGAGCTAAACACTTCGAGCCAAGGTTTAGTTGCGTGGATATAAACTGAGAAGGACAGCCAAAAGGAGATGAATCGACGCCAAAACTAGCAACGACTTCACTACTAAAATTACCTCTTGTAATAATATTTGGCGAATTAGGATCAGCTCGCAATGACTTGGTCAACGCCAAAAATTTCTTACTTCCATCCGGAATTTCTGGAATATTACCAATCTCATCGCTTTGCGCTCCCAGCCCAATAAATACGGTAGGTAAGTCAAAATGATGTAACCTGTCTGCCCAGCCAGCAAGATCTACATGCGCGCCAATTTGGTTTGCACAACAAATGACTAACATGTCGTAATGTTTGTTGACTGCTTCGGGGTTGTCGCCCCAATTCACTACGCCAAAGGTATCACCAAGTATATTTTTAATACCTTGTACAAACGCTACGTTGCCTGTATTTCCACCTGTTGCACGCATCCAGCCATCAGTATCGGCTGTCGCCATCTCTTTCGCAACGAATTCGTCTATTTTTACTAAGTTGGTTATAACACCAATTTTCATCTTCTTTCCTAACTACCTGTTGCACTGTATTCGCTAAACAGACCCTTTAACATCGAAAGGTGCTCTGTTTTAGCTTGCTGATCAGCAGTGAGTTGATTATGCCAATGGTCGAAAACTTCTGGCTCTATTGCTTTCATCATAGTATTTGCCAGTGCACTTGCACTTCGCGCTTCAAACGTAAGACCTGCTTTATTTTCGATTTTCTCTTTCATTCCACCAATATTTGAGCCAATTAATGGACGGCCAAAGTGAATGGCTTCTTGGATAACAACGGGCGAGTTTTCCCACCATATCGACGGTATAACAACCCAGTCACAATCGGCAATGCGGTTTCTTAAGTGTTCTGATTCATACGGCCCGCGCAGTTCAACCATACTGCCAGCTCTCTCGAGTAATCTTTCTACTTTTTCTTTGAAATCGCTGGTTTGAATATCTAAATTTGCACCATGAATATCGAGCGTAACGCGCGCTTTTATTTCTTCAGGTAGTAATAATAACGCCTGCAGCAGTATGTCTAGCCCTTTGTACGGGTTAACTTGCCCAAAAAATGCGAATTTCGTGCGTTTTTCACCCTCGCGAAGTTGTCTGGGTGGCACTGGCGTTAAATCAGGTAATACGTTCTCAATAACATGCATCTTTTCTGCCGGAACACCCCAATCCATATAACGTTTTGCGAGGAATAGGCTAGGAGAGATAAACTCGTCAACATAGTTTAATTGATCAAGTATATAGCTCTTTCTAAGTAGAAAATCGCCAGGAGAGTGAGACGGAAAACATTTACTACAATCTGTCTCGGTTGCTTTTTCACACAGCTTCAGTGATTCGCGTTTTACCATTTGCCCATTGTGCATGCACATAGCCATAAACTCATGGATGGTGAAAATTACTTTTGCATCAGGTACTGCGCGCTTTACGGCTGGGAATATTTCTATACCCATATGGGCATAATGATGAATATGCACTATGTCGGGGGAAAATTGTCTTAACAGCTCTGACAAGTCGCTAAACAATGGTTTTAAATTGCTGGTGCTCAGATTGAACCAATCTGACATCGCAGTGTGAAAAAGGACCTCTTCACCACGTTTCGAAAATGTTGATCCGCCGTGTGATGCACCATCTGCTCTTGCAATGTATAAACAGTCGTATCCATTCTGTTTTAAATGTTGATATAAATTCCAAGAGGCAACCTCAGCACCACCTTTACTTAACTCGGGGTGACCATGGGAAATAAACACTACCTTTTTCATTTTATGCGTTAACCTTTTCCATATGCTCTAATGTTGTCTTCCACTTTTTATTGAAATACACGGCATTTAAAATAGTGATGTTGTGCTTCCATCGCCCTGGAGGAACTAAATTTTGAGATTGGCGTTCCAAGTGATATAGCTCAACATCTCTTCGAATATAGTTCGTCCTGCCTAGTTCCAGCATTCGTAAGCACAAATCTGAATCTTCAAAATCACCCAGCACATATTCTGGATCAAACCCGTTTAACTGCTGGTAAAGTGATTTTTGCATAACCCAACACGCAGCGGTGATAAGTGGGCAAGGTTCAACGGCACTTTCAAAGGGCGCTAACGATTTTGGCCATCCCTTTTTCGGGTGATCATTAAATAGCAGCCCAGGGTATTCATTAACCGTCATAGGGGCCATGCCATCATGCTGCAGTGATTCATCTTCAAATAGAAGTCTTGCACCAACAATTCCAGCGTCAGGCTGTCGCGCAGTGTCAATTAGCTTATCTAACCAGTCAGTTGTTTTTGGTAAAATATCAGAGTTAATCAGTGCGATAATTTCGGCATTAGCATATTGCACACCTATATTATTCGCTTTGCCAAAACCTAAGTTTTGCGACAGTTGCAGGACAGAAAATGGCTGTGTTGACACAATTTCCATTTCGCGTGCAAGCTTCATTACCTCATTGGCAATACTGGGATCATCAACGACATAGATTACTTCACAATTGTGCGTTTGCTTGTAACGGCCGAAATGCGAAAGCTGATAACGCATAAAATCGTATCGGCCATATAAAGGAATGATGAGGCTTGCTACTGGTGTCGAAGGCTGTTTATTAAAGTCATGACGGACCGCTGAAGCCGTTAATGTAGCAGGGAAAGCATCGCGAAGTATCTGTGAAAACATGTCTGCTTTTTTGAGATGAGAAGGGGCACTAGGCTGCCAAGCATTCAATAATCGTTTTGCATTAGTTACACTGTCTTGTGTAGCAGGGTATATAGTGTCTACCGGTACGGTCACATCCTTTCCATTTAATGTAAAGCAAAGCCGTATATGTTGACCTGTAGTCTCACTGGAATAGTCCTCTACTTTTTTGAACAAATAGTTTAGTCCTGCACCTCTTGACGCAGACGACTCGCCAAACGTCTCGATAATATCTTTGCGTTGAATGCGAATGCCGTCTTCAAACGTGGCAAGCGTTTTGTTTCTTCTATCTACTAGGTAAAAGGATTTCGCTTCCTTTTCATCCAATACCCAGCCACCAACGAAAAAGTGCGTGGGTGTTTCAATAGCATATTCACACGCCGCTTTAACGTCACTTCGGTTTAATGTTGTTGATTCAATTTTCGATTTAACATCGGGTTCGTCAATTGCTCCGTTGGGGGACGGAATAGTGACTTGCTTGCTACCATTTGATGTTTCAAAAATTAAATAGAATTGGTCGGTACTGTCAGACGTGTGAACGTGAAGTTCAAAACCAGCAGCTTTTTTATTGGTGACTGCGAAAACGTCATCGCGGCTAATTTTTAGCAGGGTGGTATCAACAGATGTGCCGTTTTTAGCTTTAATATTTAAACTGGAAACATCATTGGTAAAGTACCAACCAATGATACAAAAGCCAGTGGAAGTCCGTTGAACTAAATCAATGGTATACGGTGCTGTATGATTTCTTCCAAGCAGCTTTTTAACAAGTGATTTTACCTTCTTCACACGTGTTCCTTGTTCACTTCGGTATTTTTTCACAAAGGCACAAGCCTAGCATATTCGCCTAATTGGGACTACCGTTTGCTGTGGTTTGCGCAAGGGAATGTGCAATATCATGCGTAGAATAATAAGGGGCTAATAAGGCGTAATTTAAATGCTCTGCTACCCAGGTTAACGGCGCTGTTAATTCAGGGCGATAGGCATGCCGTGGGAAAAGGGCATTATCTGGCGTGCCGTTTACCTGACACGCTTTAAACAATGCGAGTCCCTTAGTGGCAATAATATCTTCGTATTTTAGTATCGGCACACCACTTGCGATAAATTGGCTTAAAAACCAGTGGTAGATAGTAACTTGTCTAGCAACAACGTCATTAATACCGTTAAGGGTTTCGCTTAATGGAGGGCAAAACTTTTCACCCCCAGGAATACGGCCTCGGTTCACCGGTAAATTCACTGTCATCCATGAAGTGAGAACATCGATAGGGTTACGTACAATAGCCACTAACGGGTATTCAGCTTTTAATTCATTTACTAATGCGGCAAACATGGCGTTTTGTTTAATAAACACGTGGGTGTTTGGCGTAATAGCAGGAATACTAAGCAGCCCGCGCTTAGCGCGGGTGGCTCTAATTGGCGTGTCGTTAGAAGACGATTGAGACACCGGGTTATCAAGTACAAGGTTTGCGCTATCGCCATGTTCGATATCTTTACCTGCAAGAAGGCTACGGTATATATGCGCGATGTTTGACTTAATTTCCGGTATCACCTCTTTACCCTGACTGGCCGCAAGCTTTTGGGGGTCTAGGGGCTCGTGAAGCGCAATGACATTGTCAACGCCATTGAGTAACTTACACGCCAGTGTCGTGCCTGACCTGGGTATGCCGGTTACTAGGCTTATTGGGCTAGGCATTCAGTACTTTTTCCGAAACAAGGGGTTACTCTTGTATTTGTTGTGACAAAACGTTAAAAGTCTGCACCGTTTTTCTGCTGTCAATTGTCTCTAAATTGGTAGTCAAGTATATCTGCTCGATATCTAGCGCAGTGGTTTGCGCACCATCGACCACAACGACTTTCATTGGAATTACTACCTCTAGTTGAGATAGCACCTCTTGTTCTTGTTCATCAACCATCACAGTCTTGGTGTAAAACGTTTGTTTAGCATCACTAGTGCAGTGTGCTTCAACCAATTTAGCCAATCTACTTTGGCGCTGAAGCGAGCTTTCTATGTCGCGAAACACAAAATGGGGGAAGTCATTACCCCGACCGAGTAATGGTAACGCAGCGTTCACCTCGTCTGCGCATTCAAAACCTGAAAAGGTTATGGCTTTGCCGGTAGAGCCATTATCACTTGCGCTATTAGCAAAAGAAAGGGCAGACGCTAACGTTAAAACCAATAAGGGGGCGGCCATTAATTTCATAAAATCTGTAACTGTCCAAGGTGTATGTGTGCCGAAATAATATTAAAAGTTACCATGACTGGCAAGGTGCATGTTAATGAGAAATTAAGTGTATTAAGAGTTGTGAAATTAACAATGTGTGCAGAACGCGCTTTGCTTTTTTTCAGCAGGTGGCCTGCACGGCTTACCGCTAGTAAAAAGTTGAATTTAAAAAAACGCTGAAAAATAAAAAACCCCCGCTAGGCGGGGGTTTTAATAGGGTCTAACCAGTTGTCTTAGTTGTAGATAACTGTGTCAGTAGTACCGTCAGCTAGGTTAACGGTTTGAGATGTTACTTTGATAGATGCATCTTCTGCTTCTAGTTCAAGAACTGCAGAAGTACGTGTCTTACCAGTTAGTGTAACAATGTCAGTTGCTTTAATAGCAAGCATTGACTTAGCAGGAACTGTACCTTCAGCAGCAGTACCTTTAGCAGCAGTCACACCAGTTTCTGACGTGAAAGAGAAAGAGTAGTTTGCTGGAAGTGAGCTCTTGTTAACAATGAACAGGCGCTGGTTGTAGCCGCTGAACGTTGTTAGGTAAGGTACTTCAACAGAAAGCGTATCGTACACTACGTTAGACAACGCACCAGAAAGGGTGTTTGTGCCGTTAGTTAGGGTAAGCGAGTAACCACCTTTAACGATTTCAGTTTTACCGTCAACAGTCAAACATACGTAGTTAGCCGTTGTAGACATAGTAAGATCATTAGTAGCAGAAACTGCTTTAGTCTTATCTTCGCTTTCAACTAGTTGAACATCATCAGTCGAACAGTCAGCATTTACTGACAAGAATGAATCGTCAACAAATGATAGGTCACCTGTTAGCGTTACAGTGCGCGCTGCAGGAGCAAAGATGTCAGTAGGGTCAACAGCTAAGCCGTCATCAGGCGCGATAACAGTTGTGTCAACTGTGCCAGTTGTGTCAACTTTACCGATGATTGCTTTAGTGTCTTGAGCATTGTCAAACTCAGTAAACTCAGAACCTACAGTAGCGGTTGGCTTAAGAGTTGTGCTGTCTTTAGCAATTGGTGACTTAACAGTAGCGCTTGCAAAAGTGCTAACTGGGCCAGTGAAAGATTTAAGGGCGCCAGTTCCGCTTGCTGCGTTAGTTAGGGTTTCGTAAATGGCATAAGTAGCGTTTACGCTCTTACCATTAGTTACCTTTATGTTACCCATATCAAGAGTGAATACGTCATCTGCAGCTGCAGCAGCAGTTCCTACAGTCACTTCGTAAATAACGCGTGATGCATCAGCGACACCGCCGTCAAGCTTAGTTGCTGTCAAAACTGCACCAGACGTATCTGTATCAGTTAGAGTTAGAGCATTAACTGCACCTGCGAACTTGGCATTCTCAAGTGTGAAGCTGATGTAACGAGTAGTGCCTGTTGCGAAGCCAAAGCCAACAACAGATGATACGTCAAGTTTATTAGCTGCGTTAACAACAGTAGTGGTGGTAGCTGAAGTAGACTGTAACTCAGAAGCCACTTTAATAGCTTTAGTATCTTTGTCGCTGATGTCTTGTACAGCAAATGCACCAGTTGAGATAGAAGCAGCAATTGCAACTGCTAATGTTTTTTTGTTTAACATGTAAAACTCCTGCAAGAGTAACTATTTATTAGTTTATGAGCGCCATAAAAAGAACAGCCGTTTTTTCCTTCGGAAGTTACTTTCTAGGCTTCCCCCAATAAGCTACAACACAGATGTGTTGTGATCAACTTTTTATTGTGGTTATTCCGACATTTACACCAGTTATTGCTGTTTCTGTCGATTTTTAAGGTAATTACACCTGCTCTTATTGCCTTTTTGGCATTTAGAACAAGGTAAGAGGCTAACGTATTTTGTGAAATAAATACAATGAAATCTTTATTACCTAGGTTAAATTTTTCATACCCATGTAAATAAATCAATAAAAATGTATGAGGGAAGTATTTAATTTAACTCCGAACTACGTATTCTAATGGCGCACTTCAATGGGAGGAAGTTCCCTCTGTTGGCGTTTAACACGCAGGGTTTTGCTATAGAAAGGTGTGCGCGCTTCTACAGTAAAGTAACCGCTGGCATAAAAGCTATAGTAGCCAGATGATACACTTGGCTCTACCCCTATAACATGGCTGTCACTATACAGCCAATGGCCTTGTTGGCGTTGTTGGGCGATAGTGTCAGCGCTATCAGGCCACAGTACACGCCATAACGACACAGGCACAGCGTTTACGTTAAGCGTGGGCACTCTTAATAAACTGCAGTTATCCAGTAAATAGGGGTTGTCATCAAGCAGTTCTGGCCATTCCATTACGTTTAGCAGCTCTCCACAACTTTGTAATAAAAAATTACTGGGGGGCGGCAAATTGGCGTGACGGTAGGTGAGGTTTTCTGCCCCCGAAGGCAAGGCCCAATCGTCTTCATCGGCGTAGTCATGCAGTAAATTACTGTATTTGTTGGCGTCAAAGTCAGACAAGCCGCGTTTTACTAGCCATTGCTTTAGCCAGTAGTGACTTGCATCATTAATTGGTAACAAACCATTTTCCGCCTGAATGGCATACTCAAGGGGGGAGGACGATTGCGCTTGTGCTTTAATATACTCACCGTCTACCCGAATCTCATCGTGGGTGAGTATACTGGCCCAGTTTTCATCAATACGCATCAGGCCGTCGGGGTGTTGGCCGGTGGCGATCCCTGCTGGGGTTAACCGTTGCGTGGCAATTAAATAGCTTAGCTCAGCGAGCGTAGACTGTACCCGTGCTTTATCGAGTAGTTGTTGTTTTGAGTCCGATGCTATGTCGATACGGTTATTCAGCAACTTTTGCGCACTAGTAATAAGCAGAGAAAGTAATAGCACCACTATTATTACTGTAATCAGCGCTGCGCCTTGTTGGTTGTTCTTCATATTACTATTTACTCCCGCACCCCATGCACAATTAAAACTCGTACTTGCCAAAAGGTGGCAGTTCCGCAGGTATATCTGCGTTGACCGGGCGGCCTGCTGTTACCAAAGTCCAGTCCTTGTTGTTGGCACTTAATTTAATGGCCGCTGGAATAACCGCATTGTCAGGTTGAAATCCTTCTTGCCATTCTCCGTTAATTAGATAGTAAAACTGATAGGTACGCGAAAGGGCGGCAATAGTAATAGGCTCTGCTTCGTTAATGCTAAATTGTAAGTCACATACAGTGCTTGTGCAGTTAGTCAGCTGCCACGTAATATTTTGCGGTGTTGAGTGTTCGGCTGAAGGTGCTGTGGTAGTGACATGTGAGAATTTTTGAGGAGTACCGACGAAGTTGGGTTCGTAGGGATGAAACATTACCGCCCCTTTATAGCTTTGGTTAAACCATTGCTGTGGCATATTGGACGAAGTGGCACGTAAATTCTTAGCGGTAAGTTTGTCAAAATTTGCCCAGGTTGTAGACAAGCCAGTTACCAGCAAGGTAGTGGTCAATGACATGATGACAAGTACAACCAGTACTTCGATGAGCGTGAAACCAAGCTGTCTCATAGTTAGTTACTTAAAAAGTCATCAAAGGAGAGCGCATTAGCATCCGAATCGGGCCATTGTGCGTAATATTTTGTATTAAGTTCTGCCACGCTTTGCCCTTCAAACGCAATGCTTATTTGAATATTAAAAAGTGTTGCTACCCATTTGGGCTGCCGGCGAAAGGGTTCTTCTGTAGAGGTGCGATCAACAGTGGCTTGCCAACGCACCTGGTAATCATCAATATCGTAGTGTCCGCTGCGCTTATTCGCTAACGGTTCTAAAGCAAGGCGTTCCATCACACTATCAAATACCGCATTGACTTTAATTGCGCGTTCTATTTTATTGGTGGCGATAGTGGATGTACCAAACCAGTTCCAAACTACGGCAAAGGCCCCGGTTAAAATAATAAGTGCAACCAGTGTTTCAATGAGCGTGAACCCGTTCGTTTTCATGCCTCGGTTATCGCTTCTAATTCGCAAAGTGGGGGGCGCACTCGATATGTAAAGCGCCTGTCGTTAACCATTATCTGAATTTTGTCGCCCTCACAATAGCCATTGGCTAATACCCGAATAGGGCGGGTAAAAGCAATGTGTATTTCTTCAGGCAATTGCAATTGGTTTTTGTCGTCTATGACCATAGCTGTTGCGCTTCGGTTGGCTTTAAGCGGCAACACAGCAATGGCACTGGCGACCTCATTTTTTAATGATGCCGCCTGCCTGCTTGCTAACCAATTAAAAATATTGGGCCCAACAAGACTTACCGATAATGCAATAATCACTAGCGTGACCAGCAATTCGATAAGGGTAAAGCCATTAGTTTTGTGATGGAACATAACCAATGTCAGCATTCAGGTCTGTGCCGCCAGCTTTTAAATCGGCACCTAAAGAATAAAGGTAAAAGCCATTTTCAGCGTCGCTATTCACTTCGTAAACATATGCATTGTTCCACGGATCTAATGGTACGCTTTCATCTAAGTATGGGCCGTCCCAAAACGTATTGTTAGCCGGTTTACTGCGCAGCTCTTCTAAAGCACCTGGGTATCTGCCCACATCTAAGCGATACGTTTGAAGCGCCATTTTCAACATTTTTATTTGCGTTTCTGCTGTGCGCACTCGCGACGAGTCGACCTTGCCAAAAAACTGAGGCCCTACAATACCCGCTAATAAGCCTAAAATGACCAACACAACCAATAACTCGATCATGGTAAAGCCGCGATTTTTCTTCATATCTACCTCTATTTAAATTGCAATATCTGTTGATGCAGTAATGGCCATAACAACGCCCATAATCATGACACCAATAATGACACCGACTATTAAAATGGCGATTGGTTCGATTAATGTCATAACTTGCTTCATTTTTCGTTTGCATGCTTCGTCGTGCAATTTTGCTACGGATAGCATCATTTTGTCTAGCTGACCGGTTTTGTCTCCTACGGCAATTAAGTTCATTGACGTGTTAGGTAATAGGTTTGCTCGCGAGAGCGCCTTTGAGAAAGACTCGCCGGACTCCACATCTTTCACCAGTGTTTGGGCACGAGCCCTACGCTGATCAAAACCAATGGATTCGGAAGATAATTTTAACGCAGTGACTAAACTGACGCGAGCAGACAACATGGCACCACACAGCGAGGCCCATTTAGCGGCATCTTGTTCGGCTAACCACGGGCCCACTACAGGAAGGTTAATGGCGCTATTGAGTAACTTCGCCCTAACGGCTTTATTGGCAAAAACACTTGCTAAAAAAGCAATAGCAGCCAGTAGAGCACCAAATATTGGCAGCGGATTCTCGTTGGCATGCTTACCTGCACTTAGTACTAACCAGGCCAATGTGGGCAATTCTTTATTTTCGTTGAGCAAGTGTGAAAATTGGGGAACCACGGCAAAGAAAATAATGAGCATAGCGCCGATCCCCGATGCTACCAGTACGATGGGGTAGGTTAGTGCACTGCGCATATCATTTTTAATCGACTGTTCGTAATTGAGTTGCTCTGAGGCATTGCGTAAAGCCTGAGCCAGTTGCCCGCTCGCTTCCCCCGCCTTAACTAAAAACTGTACATAGTCGGGGAACGGCATTTTGCTTTTGGCAATAGCCGAAGAAAAGCTTTCACCACTTTCTATTTTATTGGTGATTTCTCTAAAGCCTTCAGCCAAACCGTCATGTTCTTTATTTTGTGCCAGTGCATTCACCGCTTCGACCAGTACTACTCCAGATTCGGCCAAGGTGGCTAATTCTTGTAGAGGCAAGACTAAATCGGGGGCGCGTACTTTCTTTCTCGGCCCTCGCTTGGCGATGTGCGCTTCCAGCTTAAACACTTCAATATTGCGCTTGTCTAGTTCGCGAAGCGCTTCAAATTCACTGACGGCTTCTATCTCGCCTTTAGCCTTAACTGAGGTCGAAGCGTCAATTCCCTCATAGTCAAACTTCATTATTCATTCTCTTCAAGTGCGCAGACACGCAAAATCTCATCGACGGTAGTAATACCTTTCGCCGCTTTAATTAAGCCATCTTCCATTAACGAACGAAAGCCTGCTTGACGCGCTTTCTTCCTCAATGCACTCACATCACCGTTAGCGGCGATCAAGCTTCTGATCTCATTCGTAACCGGAATTAGCTCGTATATCCCTATTCGACCTTTGTAACCTTTGCCGTGACAATGGTTACAGCCCACAGGTTGCTTCCATTGCGGTACGTCGACGCTAGAAAGGGTGTTGGAAAAATTTTTGTCTTGCACTAAAAAGGCGGGGGCTTCAGCGTCAACGGAACATTTGGAACACAGTTTTCGAACCAAGCGTTGCGCCTGAACACCCTGAATTGTAGCCGCTGTTAAATAGGGCTCTACACCGATGTCGGCGAGTCGGGGAAACACCGAACACGCGTCATTAGTATGCAGGGTCGACAATACCAAGTGGCCCGTTAATGAAGACTGCACCGCAATATCGGCGGTTTCCTTGTCCCTTATTTCACCTACCATGATGATATCTGGATCCTGACGTAAAAAGGTTCTCAGTGCTTTAGCAAACGTATAGCCAATGTCTTCCCTCGCTTGCACCTGAGTGATCCCTTCGAGTTGGTACTCAACAGGATCTTCTACAGTAACAATTTTTTCTTCACCGGTTTTCAGTTCTGACAGCAGTGCATACAAGGTAGTAGATTTACCCGAGCCGGTTGGACCGGTTACTAACACAATACCGTGACTTAGCTTACTCCACTCTTTAATTAGGGCTAAATGATCAGGTTCTAAACCCAGTAAATTCAGTGAGAGTTCGTCTCGGCTTTTCGGTAATAAACGCATCACGATGGATTCGCCGTGGACATCGGGAGCGGTAGACACCCTCACATCATATTCTAGCTTACCCGCACGGGTACTAAACCTGCCATCTTGTGGCAGTCTTCGCTCAGCAATGTCTAAGTCAGAAATAAGCTTTATTCGAGAGGCAATAGCGGCAAAGCGGGAAGCCGGTTGCTGCATAAATTCTACTAGGCGACCGTCTACGCGAAAACGCACGGTCATTTTAGAGGCACCTTGTTCAACGTGAATGTCTGACGCTTCAGCAAAAATGGCGCGTTCGACAATGTTATTGACTAAATTGATAACTGGCGCTTCTTCAGCCAAGGTGGCGATATCTGTGGTTGTGCCGAATAATTCAGAGACGGCTCGCTCTCGGGTTACGTTATCTTCAATGGTAGATGCCATGGCTGGGGTGAGCAGAGCAAAGGCTTTTTCATTATCACCTAATGCGAAGAGTACGGCTTGAATAGCCGATAGATGATAGGGGCGATCGGTAAAGATAGTTGTTATACCATCCACAGTTGCTGGGAACACTTTTTGATTAATACACCAATCGGTATTAAGGCCACTTTGTTCTACACTGGTTAAAATTGCCTGTACATCGGGGCATTGGTGTACCTTCTCAATCAAGGGCCAATCGAGTACTTCGGCAATGATGCTAAAGAGTCTATCGTCCCCCAACCACCCCATTCTGATCAAGGCGTCTATTTTAGTCGCGTTAAGCTCTTCTGCGGCAAGGGCTAATTGTGATACTTGTTTGTCATCTATCTCATTCGTGGCACATAGCTGTGCAAGAACCAGATCATCAAGCGCTTCAGGGGCAATCATTACAGTTTGTTCTCTATCTCTTTAGCTGCGTCATAGCTAACAGTAATATCAAAATAACTTACCATTACACAGCGACATAAACTTGTTATATTAGAGGAATAAGTGTTAGCTAGCGATCAATTAGCGAAAGGTTACATGGTATCAACGTTGAATACAAAAAGCTTGTCAATTCAAATGCAGAACTTGCTGGATAGGCTGGATAAGCGCTTTTTTAAACAAGCTATGAATGTGGATGGTAAGACTTTCTCATTTTATACCTTTAAAGCATATCCGAAGTCACTGTCAAAACAGGTACGGGAAGACTGGGCAAGGATCCAGGCAAAAGCATTATCTCCCTATGAAAATGGCGAAGTACAGTACTACCTATGTGATTCTGGTGTAGCCATTTGGGCATGCGCTGGAAAATTTGACGGCGTGCCTGAAACTCGGGCTCAGAACCGATTGAGCGACGGAAGCTATATCGTCAAAGGGCAGGTGCATAACTATAAGCAGGTATGGACGCACGGCGTATTGTCTCAATGTTATATTGTAGATTCAAAGAGCGCTTGCGATGTTACGCTTAACACTCAGACTAACCCTTGGGCAATTGAACGCCAGATTGACGCTTTACTTACTTCTCCAAAATACTGGGCAAGCGCAATAGGCCTTATATTAGCCACAGTATTTGTTTGGTTTGTGGTAGCCAAAGCCACTATTTTTGCCAGTGTTTCTGCGTTAGAAGATGAGATAGCGGCGTCTGAACTGGCAATGGGAGATGTGTTAACCCAACAGGTTGAACTACAAAGCAAGGCGGATGTCCTAGAGCAGATCAATCAATGGCGTCACCGCTTTTTACCTTTGCAGGTAGTGGTGGGGGAAGTGGTAAAAAGTGTCTCTGAGCAGACGGTATGGAACGCCGCTTCCATCGAATGGCAGTCGAATACCTTGGTTACCGAATTAACCTCAAGTGATATTGACATTGCGTCTCTAGTGCAAGTGTTGGAAAATAATGCACTTATCAATAAAGCGGCCGTGCGACCACACGCCAGAGAAAACACCTGGGTTTTAGAAGTAACGTTTAATGAAAATGCATTTTCTCAAAGATAGTCAGTTAGTGAGAGAGCTTAACGATAACCGTCGACTACAGTGGTTATTATTGGCGTGCCTCATTATTCTCGCACTTTCGCTGTCTAAAAAAATGATAGATATTGTGAGTGAGGACGCGTTTGAGGTTCAGCGGCAAGCCAATCTGTTGGCGAGATTAGAATCGGCGGGTGATAATGTTCTGACAGAGGACGCTAGGCAAACATTGTTAGCAGAATATAAAGCAGCCTTAACTAGTATTCCTGTTGTGTCTTCATCTGGTGTCGCTGAAGCACAAGCATTGAGTGTCAATGACATGAGAATCGGCCACATTGTGAATAAACCGAGAACTAACCTGATCGGGGTCGAGCGATTGCAACGCGGTGATGAAGTGTTTTTTCAAGTGCGTATTGAAACGGCTGGCCGGTTGGATGAGTCACAGTTTATTGGGCTACTTAGTGTATTTGACGAAAATGCAGACAGTTTTCGATTAGTATCATTTCAATTTAAGCCTAATGCATCCAATGCGGTGTCCATTGTAGGCGATTACCTTTACAGGAAATCAAAGCAATGAATAGGGTTTGTTGGTATGCTGGTGGCTTCGCTCTGCTCTTAATCATAGCAACAGTCTTGTCCTACCTGCCCCATACAAGTGCGGGGAATAGTAAAGACGCTAGGTCAATGAATTTTTCAGTGAAAAAAACAATCGACAGTGACTGGAAGGCGACCCTGATGGCAGTACCGAATTATGCGCCTGTCGTCGAGGAAAATCCTGACACAATAGAAAGTGCCCCAGAGCTAACTATCGCTGATGGTAAATTACTGGGTATTGTGAATACCGGTTCTCCCAGTGTGGTCATATTGGTTCCCGATGAATCAAAGCCGCGTACTATAGGTCTTAATGAAGGCTGGTTAGATAATTGGGTAATTGAAATCATCAATGATGATAATGTTGTTTGGACACATACTCAGACTTTTGAAAAACATACGCAAATGATGTTTCAATAAACTCATACTATTAAAGTAAGGTGTATTAGATTAATGAAGGTAGATAGATTACCGAGTGGCGCAAGGACGTCCATATCTCCTCGACTGCAAGTATTGTCATTAGCACTCGTGTTGTCTTTGCTGCAAAGTTGTGCCTCGTTTCGGGGGCCCGCGTATAAGCTTTCACAAGAAAATGAAGACAGCTTTAACGAGCCGTTAACTAGCCCTTCTATAAAGCAGAATGAACCAGTGTCGCCGGTAGGAAGCACCGACTCATCTTCGCGTGCTGACAAGCCGAATATCAAAGTGTCAGTGGCGCCTAAATTAGTGTCACAAGAAGAGTACGAAGAAGCCCGTGAACTTGTCATACCGGCACTGTCATCAGATTTTGTTGGTAAACAAACCTACAGCGATTTGCCTATTCCTGCTTTTATCAACGAAATTTACGGCAATCAGTTAGGGCTTAATTTTGTTATTAATCCATCGATTGAAGCGGCATCAGATTTAGTCACATTGCGTTTAAGTCAGAAAATGAGTCAACGAGACCTGTTTATTCTGGCAAGTAATACCTTAAGACAGTATGGGGTGTCGTATTATATTGAAGACAATGCCCTTATTTTCGACTATGCCCAGTCGTCCAGCTTCGAAGAAACCCCACTTATTATGAGCGGTGTTGCCTTACCTGAGGTGCCGCCTGGAAATCGCCCGGTATTCTTTGTCTATACCATGACATCGACACAGTCATTAAGTGTCAATGGTATTCTACGTGAATTGTTTACCGGTAAAGATCTTGAAGTGACTAACGACCCTACGCGTAATGCACTTATTCTGAAAGGGAGTAGCCACAAAGTTAAAGACGCCATTGAAGTCATTCGATTGTTGGATAGGCCTTCCCTAGCAGATAAACAGTCTCAAATTATTACACCCTCTGTGAGTAAACCGTCTGAACTTGCGGCAAGCTTGGAGCAGGTATTACAGGCGGAAGGCTTCTTTATGCAGCAAGGTGGGCAAAACAGCGTAATCAAGCTATTGCCCCTCGATGCAGCTGGGCAACTGGTGGTTTTTGCTAATTCTAAAGAGGTTATGCATTACCTAGTAGAGTGGTCTGAAAAACTTGAGCAACGCCGCCAAAATGAAGTGCAGAATGGCCTATTTGTGTATCGCGCCCAAAATACGCAAGCCGAGTATATTGTTAGTTTGCTGTCTAACCTGGGTATGGCAAATGGTGTGATGAGCTCCAACAGCGAACGCAATGAACGCCAATCAAGCTCAACTCAATCAAAAACGTCACAGAATAGTAGCAGTGATAACCCACTTGCAGAAGGTCGCCTTGCGGTAGATGAGCAGCTAAACCAAATCTTGTTTAGCGGAAGTGCTAAAAGCTGGCTTAATATGCTAGAGATGATTAAACAGCTTGATAAGCCCTCGCCATCGGTCTTAGTTGAAATTGTATTGGCCGAAGTGGTGTTGTCTGAAACTGAAACCTCGGCGATCAGCTGGCTTCACTCGAATGCTAGAAATTTGACCGGAGGCTTTTCGTCGCAGTTTAATACATCGGGGTTACAGCTTACATTTAATACTGCAGATACGGTTAATGGCGTATTAAACTTTCTATATAACAATACTAAAACAACAGTTCGCTCGCGGCCTCGAGTAATGGTAAAAAGTGGTAAAGAGGCCAATATAGAAGTGGGTCGTCGCGTTCCTATTGTGTCGACCAATGTCCAAAGTACAGTAAGCTCTGACGCCAATATTATTCAAAGTGTGGTATACCAGGAAACTGGCGTATTACTTAACATTAAACCAATAGTACATGCCACAGGGTTTGTTGAAATTGAATTGAGTCAGGAGTTAAGTGATGCGCAGACCAATACCTCAAGTGGTATCGACTCGCCCATTATATCAACGCGAAAAATAGAAACTACGCTGACGTTGCGCGACGGCGCAGGTGTAGTATTTGGTGGATTAATCAGTTCAAACAATACTGATGGGGAAAACGGCGTACCGGTTATAAGTAAACTTCCGCTTATTGGTAATCTGTTTAAAGGCGATAATTTGACCAATGACAGAACCGAACTCATGGTCATGATCATCCCTTATATTTTAGATAATGCGAATGAAGTTGAATCTATTTCTGATGAAATCAGGGCTAATAGAAAGGAACTACTTGAAAAGCTAGAAGAGTAACTAAGGTTATTTTCGTAAATTTTAAAAAAGGGCGAAGCGTAATAGCTTCGCCCTTTTTTATATGGCACATTTTATTTAACAAAAAGCGACGGGAGGCACGTTGAACAGCCATGAAAATAGTGCGTTAAAAAGGTGGAGGCTACAACATACACAGACTTGTACAAATATTGGTTCTGCTGCCTAGCCGAAATAAATGCAACTATTATATGTTGGTTAGGGGTTTCGCTTTAAATTGTTGGCACGTTAATCTACCATTGAGCGAATTCTTAGTTTCTCGTGTAAAACTATGTCGTCATTACAATGCTATAGCACATTTAAAATAGATGTTTCCTGTGCTGCCATTACGTCATTTACTGATGTTGCTTCATTTTTATCGCTTTACGACGCCAAAAAGCTTACTTACCTCTTGGGTGGGGGCAGTAACTCTATCTTTATTGAAGATTTTGAAGGGAGTATTCTGGTCAACAAGATCATGGGCATAACTCACTACGACACGCCACAAAATCATCACCTTCGCGTTGGTGCCGGAGAGAATTGGCATGAACTCGTCACTTTGTGCTTACAAAATAAGTGGTATGGAATGGAAAACCTGGCACTTATTCCTGGTTCCGTAGGCGCATGTCCCATTCAGAATATCGGGGCGTATGGGTGTGAAGTTGAGAAATTCATCGACAGCGTGGAATGTGTTCTACTAGAAACTGGTGAGCAGGTGCTCCTTAACAATGTCGACTGTCAGTTCGGTTATCGGGACAGTATCTTCAAGCATGACCTTGCCGGTAAAGTGCTGATAACCCACGTCAACTTTACGCTACCCAAAGCGTATGAACTGGAAACCAGCTATGGTGAGCTTGCGCAACTTGATGAGCCAACACCTGAAAAGATATATCACAAAGTCATTGAAGTGCGGCAAAGTAAATTACCCGATCCAGCACAATTGGGTAACGCGGGCAGTTTTTTTAAAAATCCGGTGATCGATCAAGCACAGTTTGATGCCATATCTGAAAATTACGCCTCAGTCCCTCACTTTATGGTTACTGATGATAGAGAAGGGCGAGACGAAAGAGTTAAAATTCCAGCAGCATGGCTAATTGATCAAGCCGGTTTTAAGGGAAAAACACTAAATGGCGTAAGATGCCATCCCACGCAACCACTGGTACTGACCAATATTGGCGGCGCTTCGGGGGCGGACGTTTTGGCTATGGCGCGGGACATCGTGTCCAGTGTGAAACAAAAATTTGGTATTTCACTTGAGGCGGAAGTACGACTTGTGGGTAAAACAGGACTCATAACACTATGAGACAAGCATCTAAAGCAATAAGAAAGCATATACTTGCCTTACTATCGGATGGTCAATTTCACTCTGGAGAAACCATCGCCCAGCAAGTCGGGTTATCCCGCACCGCCGTGGCAGGCCACATATCCCAATTGGCAGATTGGGGGCTGGACGTATTTAAAGTTAAGGGTAAAGGGTATCGATTGGAGCGAGGGTTTCCAATGTTAAGCGCAGAAAGTATCAAAAAGCATTTAGGGAATACCAAACGAGCAATGGTCGAAGTGGAATCGGTGTTACCCTCTACCAATACCGAAATGAAAAAACGCATTGCCAATAGTCGCGAAGATCTTGAGAACGGTGATGTGATCTTTGCCGAAATTCAGACTGCTGGTCGAGGTCGTCACGGACGTTCGTGGTTGGCACCAGTCGGTGGTAGCCTGACGTTTTCTATGTATTGGTCATTTCCTGATGGTTATCAAAGTATGGCTGGCCTGTCTTTATTGGTGGGCTTAGCGGTTTGCGATGCATTAAAAGAGTTTGGTGTTGAAGATGCGGAATTGAAATGGCCAAATGATATTTATCTTCAAGGTAAGAAGTTGGCTGGCGTATTAATAGAAGTAGAAGGGCAAATAGGTGCGACCGCACATTGCGTAATTGGTATAGGGATAAATGTTTGTGTGCCCGATAATCAATACGATGTGGGACAACCGCATAGTGATTTGGCCTCTTATTTAGGAACAGTACCCGACCGCAATGCGTTAGGTGCAGAAATAATAAGATCACTGTGGTCTTATTTACCTAAGTTTACACAACAAGGGTTTGGACCATTTGTTCCTCATTGGGAAGCGTTAGATCTTTACGCCGATAAACGCATTGTTTTGCAAATGGGCGAAAAGCGCTTTTCGGGTATAGATAGAGGGGTGGATGCAAGTGGGGCACTATTAGTAGAAACACAAGATGGCATTACCCGATTCCACGGCGGTGAAGTGAGCCTTAGAGGGAACTGATTGTTTACTTTTTCCCTTGTCGCACATATTTGCCGTTAATTGGTATTTGTAGATAAACCCGCTGACAACACAAAAAACTATGAAGAATCTCAACGAAAGCCAAGTCATTTTAGTTGATATTGGTAACACCCGCGTTAAATATTCCCTTCTCAGTCATGCCGAAGAAGAGCCTAATGCATGCGAAGATGCCCGTTCGCTTTTCAATTTTATTGATTCTCAGAAAAAAATTTCCCATTTATACATTGCCTCGGTAAGAAATCAGGAAATGGTTGGTGAAATTTCCACCATGTGTAACGAACGAAATATTATTTTTGTAGAGAAGCACACTGAAAAAGAAGCATTTGGAATTAAAAATAGTTACGACAATGTTCAAAAAATGGGCGTTGATCGCTGGCTTGCAATGATTGGCGCGGCAGAAAAAGCAAAAAATGCATTTTTTGTGATGGATGTGGGTACGGCAATTACGGTAGATTTTGTGGTAAGTGGTCAACATTTAGGCGGTTGGATAGTGCCAGGATTTCAAGTGATGCGAAATGCATTGGTGGCATCAACACAAAAAGTATACGCAAATGATGAAATTCCAACCACCTTTGGGGTCGGGAATGATACCGAAGATTGTGTGGCATCAGGGTGTCATGCTGCCGTATATGGTGTTTATTTGAGCGCGGTTGATTACATATCAAGCAAACAAACCGATTTTGACGTGATTTTAGGGGGAGGAGACAAAAAAGTGTTTGCATTCTTAAAATCCGCTGATAATATGCGCCTCGCTCATTTAGTGATGCAGGGTCTTGCCCGCTACGCTCGAAGTGAACTGCTACAGTAAACGTCGACGTAAGTTTTTGATTGGTTGAGAAATTGGTCAAAAAGAAAATTGAAAAATTTTCAAAAAGACACTTGCAACGAGTAAAACATTACTCTAGAATGCGCACCCACTTGATGTAGTGCCGACTTAGCTCAGTTGGTAGAGCAACTGACTTGTAATCAGTAGGTCGCCAGTTCGATTCCGGCAGTCGGCACCATCAATCTGGAGGGGTACCCAAGCGGTCAACGGGAGCAGACTGTAAATCTGCCGGCTC